>NZ_JBFUAI010000017.1:0-106354 GCF_056406355.1 Cellulomonas sp. P1_C4
GGCCCCGGCTGTGGCCGCGGCCCCGGCTGTGGCCGCGGCCCCGGCCTCGGCCTCGGCCTCGGCCTCGGCCTGCATGTCCGCTGCGTTGCCCATCACCGCCGCCGACGTGCCCACCCTGTTGTCAGTCACCGCACCCGATGTGCACGCCCCAATGCCCGGCGCGCCATCCGCGACTTCTCCGACGGCTCCCACCCCCTCCGCGTTGGTGTGGACGGACTCGGGGCACGGCGGGCGCCCCGGTGCGGCACCAGAGGCCACGATGGGTGCGCGTGTGGTCGATCTGGCCGCGGTGGAGGACTTCCCACTACTCGGTGTCGACGTCGCGGACCTGGTGGCGATGCTGGCCGCGGTGCCGGTCGCTGACGTGTCCGGGGCGGCCCTGGTGAACGCGGTGGCTGCCACCCAGCAGGCGATGAACATGCTGCAAGCCCTGCAGGGGTCGTTCGCCCGGGAGCTGGGTGCGCGCACGCCGGATGCGTTGCGGCACGTCCCCGATGAGCTGGCGTGCGCGTTGGTGTGCACGAAGCGGTCGGCGGAGTTTGTGTTCCTGCGCGCCTGGGGTGCCGCCCAGCACCCCGCCCTGGGGGACGCGTGGGCGGCCGGGGCGGTGGAGGCCCGCAAGGTCGACGTGATCCTGGACGAGCTGAGCAAGGCCGGCGCGGACGTACCCACCATCGACCGCGAGCGGGTGGTCGCCGACGCGGTGGATCGCGCGGGTGAGATGACCGCCCCGCAGCTGACCCGACACCWGCGCGCCGCGCTGATCGCGTTGAACCCCGGAGTCGCCGAGAAACGGCGAGTTGCAGAACGCGACCGGCGCGGCGTCGAGCTCGTCCTGGCCCCGGACGCGATGGCCCGCCTGATCGCCTACCTACCCGCCGCCGACGCGACCGCGGCGTTCACCGCGATCGACGCCCTGGCCGGGCACGCCGGGATCGACGGGGACACCCGGAGCGTGGACCAACGCCGTGCGGACGCGTTCAGCGACGTGTTCACCGGCATCCTGGACCGGCAGACCACCCCCGACGGCACCCCGCTGCCGACCCGGCACGGACAACGCGTGGCGCTGCAACTCTCCGTCGCCGCGTCCACCTTGCTCGGCCTGGACGACGCCCCGGGGTTCCTCGGGTCCTACGGTCCGATCCCCGCGCAGGTCGCCCGCGAGCTCGCCCAAGACGCCACCTGGCGACGGGTGTTGACCGACCCGGGCACCGGGCAGGTGTGCTCGGTGGGCACAACCGCGTACCGACCCGGGGCGGATCTGACCCGCACCGTGCAAGCCCGGGACGTAACCTGCACCTTCCCCGGCTGCCGCCAACCCGCCACCAGGTGCGAGATCGACCACCGCATCCCCTACGACCACCACCGACCACCCACCCCGGGCGCGGGCGCACGACCCACCGGGCTCGACGGGCACAACCAGCAGACCGGTCTCGACGGGCACGACCTCCAGACCTGCGAGGCGAACCTGCACGCCTTGTGCAAGCACCACCACCAGGCCAAGACCGAAGGCTGGTGGAACGTCACCTATAACCCGGCCACCGGGGTCTCCACCTGGACCGACCGGCACGGGCTGACCTACGCCCGCCACCCGGTCCCCGTCTACGTCACCCCGCGCGCGCTCGAACACCGACCACCACCACGGCCACTCGGCGACCCACCCTTCTGACGCCGATCCATCCCACCGGGCAATCGCTGCGGCATGACACCGCCCGGATCGGTGGCCGCCGCCGGCGGCCACCGACAAGCCCGAGACAAGGCGACGCGGTGCCCTGCGCTCGATGGACTTCGTCCCCTCGCCGCGCTGACGTCGCCCGCCCGAAACAACACACCAGGAGGCGCCCGGCGCGGTCTTCGGGCCCGTTGTCGGCGCGGGCGTCGTCGTAGTGTCGAGGAGTGAGTGTGCGAGACGTGGACAAGCGGCCGCTGCGGGCCGACGAGCTCGAGGTCTTCGAGAACCTGCGGCCGAGGTTGGAGGCCATCGCCTACCGACTCCTCGGCTCCGCTGCGGAGGCCGAGGACGCCGCTCAGGAGACGTTCCTGCGGTGGGAGGGCGCCGACCGCGAGCAGGTCCGGGTGCCGGCCGCGTGGCTGACCCGGGTGCTGACCAATCTGTGCCTGACGCAGCTGCAGTCCGCGCGGGCGCGGCGCGAGGTCTACGTCGGCGAGTGGCTGCCCGAGCCGCTGCTCGCCGGCGACCCGATGCTCGGCCCGGCGGACACCGTCGAGCAGCGGGACTCCGTCTCGACGGCGGTCCTCGTGCTCATGGAGCGCCTGACTCCGAGCGAGCGTGCGGTCTACGTGCTGCGCGAGGCGTTCTCCTACTCCCACGCCGAGATCGCCGAGCTGTTGGACATCACCGAGGCGAGCAGCCAGCAGATCTACCATCGGGCCAAGCAGCATGTGGCGACGGAGAAGGTCCGCGCCGAGGTCGATGAGGCGGCCGCCCGACAGGTCGTCGAGGAGTTCCTGGCCGCGGCCACGAGCGGGAAGACCGAGCCGCTGCTGCGGGTGCTGACCGCCGACGCGATGGGTGTCGGCGACGGCGGCGGCTACGTCCCGGCGCGCGCGAAGCCGTTCTTCGGCGCCGCGGCGGTCGCGCAGTTCCTGCGCGGGCTGTTCCGGCCCGCCGACGCCAAGCGCGCGCTCATCGGCGGCAGCCCGGACTTCTACGCCTGGACCGCGAATGGCTGCCCGGCGCTGGTGGCGGTGGTCGGCGACCGGCTGATCGGGGTCATGAGCCTGGACGTGACCACCGACGGGATCGCCGCGGTGCTGAGCCAGGTCAACCCGGAGAAGCTCGGCCGCGCCGGGCGGCAGTGGGCGGCGTCGGACCACGGGGAGCCGCTGCTCAGCGGTTGGTGAGTGACCACCGTCACACCGCACACCTGTCAGGGATCGGGTCGTCGTCCAGTTCAGGAGGCGTCACCGATCCACGACAGGGAGCGACTCATGAAGCACCGCATCGTCATCCTCGGCGCCGGGTACGCGGGGGCCTCCGCGGCCGGACGTCTGGCGCGCCGCCTGCACGGCGACGACGTGGAGATCACCCTGGTCAACGCAGAGCCGGACTTCGTCGAGCGGGTCCGCATGCACCAGCTGGCGACCGGGCAGGACCTGCGCCGGCGCCCGCTGGACGACCTGCTGGCCGGCACGGGCGTGGCCTTGAGCGTCGACCGGGTCACCGCCGTCGACGTCGAGAGCAAGACCGTCTTCCTCGCGGGTGCCGACGACCTGCGCTACGACACGCTCGTCTACGCCCTCGGCAGCGCGCGCGACGACCACGGAGTGCCCGGCGTCTTGGAGCACGCCGAAGAGGTCGCCAGCCGGCCGGGGGCGCTCCGCCTGCACGATCGGCTGCGCGCGCTCGCTCCGGGCGACCGCGTGCTCGTGGTCGGGGGCGGACTGACCGGCATCGAGGCGACCAGCGAGATCGCCGGCGCGTTCCCGAGCCTCGACGTGGCGATTGCGGCGCGGGCCGGGTTCGGCGACTGGCTCTCGCCGAAGGGCGAGAAGCACCTGCGCGGCACCTTCGAATGTCTCGGCATCACGGTCCACGAGCACACGGGCGTCGCGAGCGTGGGTCCGACCGCGGTCGTGACCGACGACGGCGCGACGATCCCGGCCGACGTGACCGTCTGGGCAGCCGGCTTCGCGGTCCACCCGATCGCCGCCGCCTCGGCGCTCGCGGTCACGGACCGCGGGCAGATCCTGGTCGACGAGACCATGCGGTCTGTCTCGCACCCGGACGTCTACGCCGTGGGCGACGCCGCACTGGCACACGGTCCGGTGGGCAACTCGTTGCGCATGTCGTGCGCCTCGGGCATCCCGATGTCGTGGCAGGCCGCCGACTCGATCGTCGCGCGCCTGACCGGCGGCAGGCTCCCGCACATGCCGCTGGGCTACGTCCACCAGTGCATCAGCCTGGGCCGGCGCGACGCTGTCATCCAGATGGTCACCTCGGACGACCGCGCCCGGTCCCTCGCCCCCGGCGGCCGCGTCGCCGCCTGGTACAAGGAGCTGGTCTGCGCCGGCGCGGCGCTCATGGTCGCCCACCCCGTGCCGTACCCGGCGCGGCGGCGGCGGACCGCGAAGGAGGGTTCGCTGGTCGCCGCCGCCGCGCAGTAGAGGGTTACACCATCCGCAGGATGGTGCCCGGTCGGGCGAGGATCGCGCCGACGTCTGTGAGGAAGTGGGCCGCCTCGGCGCCGTCGACGAGGCGGTGGTCGAAGGAGACGCTCAGCGTCATCAGGTGGCGCAGCGCGATCTCGTCGTGGAACTCCCAGGGCTGCCGACGGATCGCGCCCATCGCCAGGATGGCGGCCTGACCCGGCACCAGGATCGGTGTGCCGGTGTCGACGCCGAAGACGCCGATGTTGGTGATCGTGATGGTGCCGCCGGCGAGCTCGGCGGGCGTGGTCGTGCCGGCGCGCGCAGCCTCGGTCAACGCACCGATCGCGTCCGCCAGCTCGGGGAGCCGGAGCGCGTCGGCGTCCTTGATGGTCGGCACCAGCAGCCCGCGCGGGGTCGCCGCCGCGATGCCGAGGTTCACGTACGCGGGCTGCACGATCTCGTGGGCGGCCTCGTCCCAGCGCGCGTTGAGCGACGGGTTGCGGCCGACGGCGATCGTCACGGCCTTGGCGACGAGCGTCAGGACGGTGATCCGGTGCCCCTCGAGCGCGCGGTCCGCGCGGAACTGCTCGAGCAGCTCCAGCGTCGGCGTCACGTCGACGGTCAGCGACGTCGACGCGTGCGGGGCGGTGAACGCGCTGGCCACCATCGCCGCGGCGGTCTGCTTGCGCACGCCGGTGATGGGGATCCGGACCTCGCGCGCCCGAGGTTCAGGACTCACCGGCGTCGGTCGGGTKGCGGGGCGGCTCACGGGCCTCGCCTTGGCCTCGGACCTGTCGACGACCGGCGTCAACCCGAGGCCGGAGACCACGTGCAGGACGTCTTCGCGCGTGATCATGCCGTCCTTGCCGGTGCCCTCCATCCGGTTGAGGTCGACGCCGAGGTCGTGCGCGAGCTTGCGGACGGGCGGGAGCACCTTGGGGCCGATGCGACGACCCGCCAGGCCCAGACCCTCGACGTCCGCCGCGGCGTGCGCCGCCATCCACGCCGCCGATCGCGACCGGCGACGCGGCCGAGCCGACGCCTCGACCAGCGGGCCGTAGCCGACCAGCACGGAGGTCCGCTCGGGCGCCGGCACAGCCGACGGCGCCGGGAGCGTCTCCGCGGCCGGCTCGTCGGCCGTCGTCGGCGGCGTACCGGCCGGAGCTGTGTCGGCCGGCTCGTCGACAGTGATCGTCATGAGCGGCGCCCCGACGGGCACGGTCGCCCCGGCCTCGACCAGGAGCTCCGCGACCACCCCGGCGTAGGGCGACGGGAGCTGGACCAGCGCCTTCGCGGTCTCCACCTCGGCGACCACCTGGTTGAGCGCGACGGTGTCCCCGACCGCGACGGTCCACTCGACGAGGTCGGACTCGGTGAGGCCCTCGCCCAGGTCGGGCAGGGTGATCGTCTGGATCATGACGCCCTCCAGCCGGTCAGCGAGTTCTGTCTGCCCATCGCACGGTCGACCGCATCGAGCAGGCGGTCGAGGTCGGGGAGGAAGTGGTCCTCGACCTTCGCGGCGGGGTACGGGGTGTCGAACCCGGTCACACGCACCGGCGCGGACTTCAGGGCGTCGAAGCAGCGGTCGGTGATGCTCGCGACGATCTCCGCGCCCAGGCCGCCGTTGCCCTGGGCCTCGTGCGTGACGACGAGCCGGCCGGTCTTGCGGACCGAGAGCTCGAGCGTGTCGAGGTCGATCGGCGACAGGGAGCGCAGGTCCACCACCTCCACCGACAGGCCGTCGTCCAGCGCGGCGAGCGCGGCGTCGCGCGCGGTCATGACGAGCGGGCCGTAGGTGGCGAGCGTGACGTCGGTGCCCTCGACGACGACGCGGGCGCGGTCGAGCAACGGGACGTCGTCGAACGACTCGTCCACCTCGCCCTTGACCCAGTAGCGCCGCTTCGGCTCGAAGAACACCACGGGGTCGTCGCACGCGATCGCCTGGCGGATCATCGTGTGCGCGTCCTGCGGGTTCGCGCAGGACACCACGCGCAGGCCGGGCGTGTGGGCGAAGTAAGCCTCGGGCGACTCGGAGTGGTGCTCGACCGCGCCGATGCCGCCGCCGTACGGGATGCGGACCGTGATGGGCATGCGGATCGCGCCGCCGGTCCGGTAGTGGATCCGGGCCACCTGCGTGACCAGCTGGTCGACGGCCGGGTAGACGAACCCGTCGAACTGGATCTCCACGACCGGCCGGTACCCCCGGTACGCCAGGCCGACCGCGACGCCCATGATCCCGGCCTCGGCGAGCGGGGTGTCCATGACGCGGTCGGCGCCGAAGTCGCGCTGGAGTCCGTCGGTCACCCGGAACACTCCCCCGAGTGTCCCGATGTCCTCGCCGAGCAGCACCACCGTGGGGTCGTCGTCGAGCGCGTGCCGCAGGCCGGAGTTGAGGGCCGCGGCCAGGGTCATCGTGGTCATCACGTCTCCTCGTCGAACATCGCGAGGTAGGCGGCGTACTGGCTGCGCTGCCGT
This sequence comes from Cellulomonas sp. P1_C4, assembly GCF_056406355.1. Lineage (NCBI taxonomy): Bacteria > Bacillati > Actinomycetota > Actinomycetes > Micrococcales > Cellulomonadaceae > Cellulomonas > Cellulomonas sp. P1_C4. The sequence goes on from NZ_JBFUAI010000017.1 coordinate 6,589, forward strand.
TCGAGCGCGGGCGTCGGCTCGACGAGGACGTTCTCGAAGACGCTCAGCGGCTCGGGCACCTCGAGCCCGTAGCAGCCCTTGCGCATCTCGGCGGCGAACGTCTCGGCCTTCCGCGTGATGGCGGCGGCGCGCTCGTCGGAAAGCGCCTCTCGCGTGCGCAGCAGCCGCTCGAGCCGCGCGATCGGGTCCTTGGCCGCCCACTCCGCCTTGTCCGACGGGTCGACGTAGCGGGTGGGGTCGTCCGACGTCGTGTGCGGGCCCATCCGGTACGTCACGGCCTCGATGAACGTCGGGCCGTCGCCGCTGCGGGCCCGGTCGAGCGCGACGCGCGTCGCGGCCATGACCGCCAGCACGTCGTTGCCGTCGACGCGGATGGCGGGGATGCCGTAGCCGGCCGCGCGCTCGGCGATCGGGCGCTGCGCCTGCAGGCCGACAGGCTCGGAGATGGCCCACTGGTTGTTCTGGCAGAAGAAGATCACGGGCGCCCGGAACGTCGCCGCGAAGACCATCGCCTCGTGCACGTCGCCCTTGCTGGTGGCACCGTCGCCGAAGTACGCGACGGCGACCGAGTCGACGCCGTCCTTGAGGCACCCGAGCGCGTACCCGGTGGCGTGGAGGGTCTGCGAGCCGATCATCACCTGCGGCGTCGCCATGCCGATGCTGCGCGGGTCCCACCCCGCCAGGGCGGTCCCCCGCCAGACGCGCACGAGGTCGGTCGGCAGGGCGCCGCGGCAGTAGGCGACGCCGTTCTCGCGGTAGCTGCTGAAGACGAAGTCGTCGCTGTGCAACGCGCGGGCCGAGCCGATCTGCGCGGCCTCCTGGCCGAGGAGCGGCGGCCACAGCCCGAGCTGTCCCTGCCGCTGGAGCGCGACTGCCTCGGTGTCGAAGCGGCGCACGACGACCATGTCCTCGTAGAGGTTCAGGAGGTGCTCGTCATCGACGTCGGAGATCCACGGGTCGTAGACCGGGTCTTCACGACGGACGCCGTCCGGCGTCACGAGCTGCACCGCTTCAGCCTGCTGATGAGTGGGCAGGGCACGGCCGGGTGACACATCTGCACGCAACATGTTTCGCTCCGTTTGGTGGCGGAACCGTCGCTCTTGTGAAGCTAGGCCCCATTGCCTGATGTCCTGCCAATGTATGTCCGCGCTTGCCCTAGCGCGAGCCTCGACGCGTCGGCGCACAATGACCTCGTCGACAGGAGGCAGTGATGGACAAGGTCGTCCAGTCCGCCGTCGAGGCGGTAGCCGACATCCCCGACGGGGCGACCCTCGCGGTCGGTGGATTCGGCTTGTGCGGTATCCCGAGCGTGCTGATCCACGCTCTGCTCGACTCCGGCGTCACCGACCTGGAGGTGGTCAGCAACAACTGCGGCGTGGACGACTGGGGGCTCGGCCTGCTGCTGCAGGCGGGTCGCATCCGGCGCATCATCGCCTCGTACGTGGGCGAGAACAAGGAGTTCGCGCGGCAGTACCTGGCCGGCGAGCTCGAGGTGGAGCTCACGCCGCAGGGCACCCTCGCCGAGCGTCTTCGTGCAGGTGGGAGCGGGATCGCCGCGTTCTACACGCGCACCGGGGTGGGGACGCTGGTGGCCTCCGGCGGCTTGCCGTGGCGCTACGACGCGGCCGGGGGTGTGGCCGTCGCCTCCCCTCCCAAGCCGGTCGAGACGTTCACCGTGCGTGGCGTCCCGCACGAGTTCGTCCTGGAGGAAGCGATCACCGCCGACTTCGCCCTGGTGCGCGCGGCTCGCGGCGACCGCCTGGGGAACCTGTCCTTCCACGCCTCCGCCCGCAACTTCAACCCGCTGTGCGCGGCCGCCGGCGCGGTGACGATCGCGGAGGTCGAGCAGCTGGTCCCCGTCGGCGCCCTGGACCCCGATGCGATCCATCTGCCGGGGATCTTCGTCGACCGCGTGGTCGCACTTTCACCCGCCGAGGCGGCCGAGAAGCGGATCGAGCGGAGGACGGTCTCATGACCTTGTCCCGTGAGCAGATGGCCGCGCGGGCCGCGCTGGAGCTGACCGACGGGTCCTACGTGAACCTCGGGATCGGGCTGCCGACGCTGGTGCCGAACTTCGTGCCTCCCGGCGTCGAGCTGGTCCTGCAGTCCGAGAACGGGGTGCTCGGGGTGGGTCCGTACCCGTCCGACTCGGCCGTGGATCCCGATCTCATCAACGCCGGCAAGGAGACGATCACCGTCGCCCCCGGGGCGTCGTACTTCGACTCGGCGACGTCGTTCGCGATGATCCGCGGCGGCAAGGTCGACGTCGCGATCCTCGGGGCCATGCAGGTGTCCGCCAGCGGGGACATCGCCAACTGGATGATCCCCGGGAAGATGGTCAAGGGCATGGGCGGCGCGATGGACCTCGTGCACGGGGCGCGGCGGATCGTGGTGCTCATGGAGCACGTGGCGCGCGACGGGTCGGCGAAGCTCCTGCCGGAGTGCACGCTGCCGCTGACCGGCGTCGGGGTCGTGGATCGGATCATCACGGACCTGGCGGTGCTGGACGTGTCCGCGCAGGGACTGGTGCTGCGGGAGTGCGCCCCGGGGGTGAGCGTCGACGACGTCGTCGCGGCGACTCCCCTGGTGACCTTGGTGATCGGTGACGATGTTCGGGAGATGGTGCTGTCATGAGTACTGATCGTGAGGTCGTGATCCTGTCGTTCGCGCGCACGCCGATGACGCGCCTGAACGGGTCGCTGTCGTCCCTGTCCGCCGCGTCCCTAGGCGCCGTCGCCATCGCCGGCGCCCTCTCGCGGGCCGGGCTCGAGCCGTCCGACGTCGACCAGGTGCTCATGGGCCAGGTCGTCCAGGCGGGCGCCGGCCAGAACCCGGCTCGGCAGGCGGCCGTCAAGGCCGGCATCCCGTGGACGGTGCCGGCGACGACCATCAACAAGGTGTGCCTCAGCGGGCTGACCGCGATCGTCGACGCCGCCCGGATGATCCGGCTGGGCGAGGCGTCGGTGGTGGTCGCCGGCGGCCAGGAGTCGATGAGCCAGGCGCCGCACCTGCTGCCTGGCTCGCGACGCGGGTGGACCTACGGGGACATCCAGGCCGTCGACTCCTTGGCGTTCGACGGCCTCACCGACGCGTTCGACCGCGAGTCGATGGGGTCGTCGACCGAGCGCGGCAACAAGGCGCTGTCGATCCCGCGCGAGGCGCAGGATCTCGTCGCCGTCGAGAGCCACCGGCGTGCCGCCGCTGCCGTCGAGTCGCAGGTCTTTGCCGAGGAGATCGTGCCGGTCGAGGTCCCCCAGCGGCGGGGCGACCCCGTGGTCGTCTCGCTCGACGAGGGGATCCGGCCCGAGACGTCCCTCGAGTCGTTGGCGGCGCTGCGACCGGCGTTCTCCGCCGACGGCACCATCACCGCGGGCAACGCCTCTCCCCTCACCGACGGGGCCGCGGCCGTCGTCGTGGCGAGTCGCGAGCTCGCCGAGGCGCGCGGGCTGACCTGGCTCGCGACGGTCGGCGCCTCGGGACAGGTGGCCGGACCGGACAACTCACTGCACTCGCAGCCGTCGGCGGCGATCTCGGCCGCGCTGTCGCGAGGCGGATGGGACCTGTCGACCGTGGACTTCGTGGAGATCAACGAGGCCTTCGGGTCCGTCGTCGTGCAGTCCCTGGGCGACCTGGCGTACCCGCTCGAGCAGACGAACATCCATGGCGGCGCGATCGCCCTCGGGCACCCGATCGGCGCGTCGGGGGCGCGGCTGGCGGGTCACGCCGCGATGGAGCTGGCGCGGCGGGGGCACGGACGCGCGGCCGTCGCCCTGTGCGGCGGAGGCGGGCAGGGCGAGGCGCTCCTGATCTCACGCTGACGGTTCTGCGGGTTGCGCGGCCGTCCACACCCACGCGGCCGGTCGGCTCGCGCCGTGGCTAGAGTGCCCGTGTGAGCTCGGAGGCTTCGACGACTACGGGCTCCGGCCTGCGTGTGCACGTCGCCGAGCGCACGGACGTCCTCGTCGCCGCCCTCGCTGACGTGCTCGCCAGCACTCCCGCCGACCCCTTCACGCCGGACATCGTCTCGGTGCCGACACGGGGCGTCGAGCGGTGGGTCGCCCAGCGGCTGTCCCACCGGCTCGGCGTCGGCACGGCGCCGGACGGCATCTGCGCGAACGTCCTGTTCCCCTCGCCGCGACGGCTCGTCGGCGAGGTCCTCGCCGGCACCCTCGGCCTCGACGGCGACGACGACCCATGGAGCCGCGACCGGCTCGCGTGGCACGTGCTGGCGACGATCGACGACAACCTCGGCGCGGACTGGCTCGGCACGGTGAGTCGCTACCTCGGCGCGAACGACGACGAGGTCCGCCGCAGCCGCCGTTTCCGGCTGGCGCAGCGCGTGGCGCGACTGTTCGGCACCTACGACGCGCAACGCCCGGCGATGCTGCGGGACTGGGCGGCGGGTCGCGACGAGGACGGCGGCGGGGCCCCGCTGCCGGACGACCTGCGCTGGCAGCCGCACCTCTGGCGCACCGTGCGGGAGTCCGTCGGCGTGCCGGCACCCGCCGAGCGCCTGGGCGAGGCCGTCGCGCAGCTGGTCGCCGACCCGTCGTCGGTGGACCTGCCCGGCCGCCTGTCGCTCTTCGGAGCGACCGCGCTGCCCGACGCGCACCTCCGGGTGCTCGACGCCCTTGCGGCGCACCGCGAGGTCCACCTGTGGCTTCCGCAACCGTCGACGGTGCTCTGGAGTCGCCTGCAGGTCACGCCAGGACCCCGGCGCAGGAGCGCGGCGCCCACCCCGGCGACCCACCCGATGCTCGCCTCGATGGCGAACGACGCCACCGAGCTCGCGACGCGCGTCCTGCAGCTCGCGCCCGAGGTCACCGTCCTCGCGTCCGCGCCGCACCCGCCGACCGCGCTCGGCGCCCTGCAGGCCAGGATCGCCGCCGACCGCGCGGACGGCCCGCGGCACGTCGCCGCGCCCGCCGACAGGTCGGTCCAGGTGCACGCCTGCCACGGCCGCTCACGCCAGGTCGAGGTGCTCCGCGAGGTCGTCGTCGGCCTGCTCGCCGACGACGACACCCTCGAGCCGCGCGACGTCATCGTCATGTGCCCGGACGTCGAGGCGTTCGCGCCGCTGGTCGAGGCCGCGTTCGGTCCGGCGGCGGGCGTCGACGACGGCGCCCCCGAGCACCCGGGCCGCACGCTGCGCGTCCGCATCGCCGACCGTGCACCGCGGAGCGCCAACCCGGTGCTGGCCGTCGTCGCGACCCTGCTGGAGCTCGCCGACTCGCGCGTCGGGGCGTCGGCCGTGGTCGACCTCGCCGGCCAGGCGCCCGTGCGCCGGAGGTTCGGGTTCGACGACGAGGAGCTCGACCGCGTGCGGGCGTGGGCGCTGGAGTCGGGGGTGCGCTGGGGCGAGGACGTGTCCCGGCGCGAGCGCTACCAGCTGGGCGGCCTCGCGCAGGGCACCTGGGCGACCGCGCTCGACCGGCTGCTGCTCGGGGTCGCGATGGCCGAGGAGGACCAGCGCTTCGTCGGCACGGTCCTGCCCGTCGACGACGTCGGCTCGACCGACGTCGACCTGGTCGGGCGGCTGGCGGAGTTCGTCGACCGGCTCACCGCGACGCTCAGCGAGCTCGACGGAGCGCGGCCCGCGACGGACTGGTTCGCCACGCTCGACCGTGCCATCCGCCTGCTCACCGACGTCGCGCCCGCCGACCGCTGGCAGCAGGCCGAGGCCGCCCGGGCGATCGACGCCGTGCGGGCCGCGAGCACCACGCTCCGGCTCGCGGACGTCGTCGCGCTGCTCGAGCCGCACCTGGCGGGCCGCCCGACGCGGTCGGGCTTCCGGACGGGCGCGCTCACCGTGTGCTCGCTCGCGCCGATGCGGGCCGTGCCGCACCGGGTGGTCGCGCTGCTCGGGATGGACGACGCCTCGTTCCCCCGCGGGTCCGGCCGCGACGGCGACGACATCCTGGCGCGCGACCCGCTCGTCGGCGAGCGCGACGCCCGGCAGGAGGACCGGCAGCTCTTCCTCGACGCGGTGACCAGCGCCCGGCAGCACCTCGTCGTCGTGTACTCGGGTGCCGACGAGCGCACCGGCGCGACCCGGCCGCCCGCGGTGCCGGTCGGCGAGCTGCTCGACGCGCTCGACGCGGCGGTCACCTATCCCGAGGGCGCGACCGCGCGGGACCAGGTCGTGCACCACCCGCTGCAGACCGTCGACGAGCGCAACTTCGTGCCGGGGCGGCTCGGGCGGACCGAGCCGTTCTCCTTCGACGTGCTCGACCTGGCCGCGGCGCTGACGAAGCGGACAAGCAGACCGCCGGCGTCCGCACAGAAGCTCGCGCCGCCCGAGAGCGACGTGCTCGACCTCGAGGACCTGGCGTCGACGCTCGAGCATCCCGTCCGCGCGTTCATCCGCCGCCGGCTCGGCGCGACCCTGCCGGGCGACGAGCCTCAGCTCGAGGACCGACTCCCCCTCGAGCTGGACGGCCTGGAGCGGTGGGCCATCGGCGACCGCCTGCTGCAGGCGGCGCTCGACGGCGTCGACCTCGCCGACGCCGCCGCGGCCGAGCGCCGCCGGGGTCACATGCCGCCGGGCACACTCGGCAGCGCGACCCTGCAGTCCGTCCAGACGCAGGTCGAGCCGCTGCTGGCCGCCTCGCACCGGTACCTGACAGAGCCCGCCGTGAGCATCGACGTCACGATCCCGCTGGACGACGGGCGCACGCTCACGGGCACGGTCAACGGGGTGCACGGCGCCGTCCTGGTCCGCACGGTGTTCTCGCGCCTGGGGGCCAAGCACCGCCTGCGCGCCTGGGTCCAGCTGCTGGCGCTCGCGGCCGCGTTCCCCGACCGCGAGTTCTCTGCGGTGACGATCGGCCGCGGCCAGGTCAGCTCGTCGCGCGTCGCCCGGCTCTCGACGCCCGGGCACCCGCGAGCGGCCCTGCAACGCCTGGTCACCATCCATGACGAGGCGATGTGCAGCCCGCTCCCCCTGCCGCTGGCCACGAGCCTCGCGTACGCGCACCCGCGCACCGGCGGTGGCGACGAGGCCGACGCGCTGGCCAGCGCCCGCAAGGAGCTCGGCACCGCGGAGGACGCGACGAACGGCCGCGGCGGCTTCGAGGCCGTCGACGACTACCACCTGCTCGCGTTCGGCGACCCGGTCACGTTCGACCGGCTGCTCGTCGAGAAGGCCACGGGCGCGGAGAGCACGCGGTTCGGCGCGCTGTCCATGGCGCTCTGGGCCGACCTCATCGCGCACGAGGAGGTCGGATGACCGTGCCGTTCGACGTGTGCGGACCGCTGCCCGTGGGCACGGTCGTGCTCGAGGCGAGCGCCGGCACGGGCAAGACCACGACGATCGCGTCGCTGGCTGTCCGGTACGTCGCCGAGGGCGTCGCAAAGCTCCCCGAGCTGATGCTCGTGACGTTCGGCCGGCTCGCCACCTCCGAGCTGCGCGAGCGCGTCCGCGAGCGCCTGGTCGTCGTCGAGCGCGCGCTCCGGAACAACGCCGTCGATCCGACCGATCCGGTGATCGCGCTGCTCGCGAGCACGGACCGCGCCGCACGGGCCCAGCGGCTGACGGAAGCCCTGGCGGAGTTCGACGCGGCGACCATCACCACGACGCACGGCTTCTGCCAGCAGATGCTCGCGTCGCTGGGCACGCTCGGGGACGTCGAGCCCGACGCGCGGCTGGTCCCGGACATCGCCTCGCTCGAGGCCGAGGTGGTCGACGACCTGTACCTGCGCAAGTACGCGTCGAGCCCGAAGCCGACGTTGACGGTGAAGGACGCCCGCACGATCGCGCACGAGGCGATCAGCGACGCCGCCGCGACGCTGGAACCGGCGGACGGTACCGACGCCAGGGCGCGAGACTCCTTCGGCCTCGCGACCGCCGCTCGCCGCGAGCTCGTGCGACGCAAGCGCGCGCTGCGCGTGCTCGACTACGACGACCTGCTGCTCCTGCTGCGCGACGCGCTCACGGACCCGTCCACCGGACCGGCCGCCGCGGAACGCGTCCGCTCCCGCTACCGCATCGTCATGGTCGACGAGTTCCAGGACACCGACCCCGTCCAGTGGGACATCCTGCGCACGGCGTTCCACGGGCACCGGACCCTCGTGCTCATCGGCGACCCGAAGCAGGCGATCTACCGGTTCCGCGGCGCCGACGTCGCGACCTACCTTCGCGCCCGCGCGGTCGCGACGACGCAGACGCTGCACCGCAACTGGCGCGCCGACCCGGCCGTGCTCGACGGCCTCGCCCCGATCCTGTCCGGAACCGCCCTGGGCGACGCCCGCATCGTCGTCCACCCGATCGAGCCCGCCCGGACGGGCCGGCGGCTGCGGGGAGGTCCGGCCGTCCGGCTGCGGCAGGTGACGCGGCCGGCGCTGGGAGCCCCCGGCGACGCGCCGCCGCCCGTCGGCAAGGTCCGCGAGCTCATCTACGCCGACGTCGCCGCCCAGGTGCTGCGCACGCTCGCGGAGGAACAGATCGACGACGACGGCTGGCGCGCCGTCGAGCCCGGCGACATCGCCGTGCTCACGCGCGTCAACCGCGACGCCGTCGCCGTGCAGCGCGCGCTCGCGTCCGCCGGCATCCCGGCCGTCATCTCGATGCTCTCCAGCGTCTTCGCGACGCCGTCCGCCCGCGACTGGCTCGTCCTGCTCTCGGCGCTCGCGCGGCCTGGTGTCGGCGGGTTCGTGTCGGCGGCCGCGCTCACGCCGTTCGTCGGCTGGACGGCGAACGAGCTGGCGGAGGCCTCCGACGAGCGCCGCGACCAGCTCTCGGACCTGCTGCGCACGTGGTCGCGCGTGCTCGACGACCACGGCGTGGCGTCCCTGCTCGAGGCGACCGCCGCCGCCGGCCTGCGAGAACGACTGGTGCGCCTGCCCGACGGCGAGCGTCGGCTCACCGACGTCCGGCACGTCGGCGAGGCCCTGCACGCCGCCGCGACGGACGACGGGCTCGGCGCGGCCGCGCTGCTCGAGTGGCTGCGCGCCCGCGTCGACGAGGCCGGGCAGGACTACGCCGAGGAGCGCAGCCGCCGCCTCGAGACAGACACGGCGGCCGTGCAGGTCATCACCGTGCACGCGAGCAAGGGGCTGCAGTTCCCCGTCGTGCTCGTGCCGTTCCTCTGGGACAAGTTCACGCCGTCGACCCCCGCGACCGTGGGCTACGACCGCGAGGACGTCCGCCTGCTGCACGTCGGCGGCAAGGGCAGCCCGGGGTACGACGAGGCGCGCGCGGCCGGTGCCGCCGCCGACGACGGCGAGGGTCTGCGGCTCGCGTACGTCGCGCTCACGCGCGCCACCAGCCAGGTGGTCGCGTGGTGGGCGCCGTCGGCGAACTCGCCCCGCGGCGCCCTCACCCGGCTCCTGCTCAGCGCGCGCGACGCCGACGGCCACCCGGCCGACCTGGTGAAGACGACGTCCGACGCCCGCACGACGGACGCGCTGCGGGCGCTGACGTCCGACGCGCTCGAGCTGGAGGTGGTGACGTCGGCGGCCGCGATCGTCCCGTGGGCTCCGCCGACGACCCCGGCCGTGGACCTGCGCGCCGCGAGGCTGGGCCGACGACCGGACGTCGCCTGGCGCCGGACCTCGTACTCGGCGCTGACGGCGACGGCCCACGAGACAGGGCGAGTCGGGTCGGAGCCCGAGTCGCCGGGCGTCGAGGACGAGCCGGAGGTCGTCGGCGGCACCACGGACAGCGGCCATGCCGCCGCGCGCGACCTGCCCTCGCCGATGGCCGACCTCCCGTCGGGCACGACCTTCGGCACGTTCGCGCACCGGGTGCTCGAGCTGGTCGACACGAGCGCGCCGGACCTGGCCGCCGAGCTCACCGCACGCTGTGCGGAGGCGAGCACGGGCGTGCTCCTCGCCGCCGACCCCGCCGCGATGGCGTCGGCGCTGCTCCCGTCGCTCCACACCCCGCTCGGTCCCCTGGCCGGCGACCTGACCCTCGCCGCGATCGGCCCGCGGGACCGCCTCGCCGAGCTCGAGTTCGAGCTGCCGCTGGCCGGCGGCGACGCCGGTCCTCGTCGCGGCGCGAAGACGATCCGCGACGTCGCCGGCCTGCTGCGCACCCACCTTCCCGCCGACGACCCGTTCGCCCCCTACGCCGACCGCCTCGACGACGAGTCGCTGGCCACCGCCCGCCTGCGCGGCTACCTCACCGGCTCCATCGACGCCGTCCTGCGGGTGCCCGCGGACGTGCCGGGCGGCCACCGGTACCTCGTCGCCGACTACAAGACCAACCGCCTGGGCACGTTCGACGAGCCCCTGACGCTCTGGCACTACCGCCCCGCGTCGACGCTCGCCGCGATGATGGACGCCCACTACCCGCTGCAGCTCCTGCTGTACTCGGCAGCCCTGCACCGCTACCTGCGCTGGCGCCTGCCGTCCTACGACCCGGCCGAGCACCTCGGCGGGGGCCTCTACCTGTTCCTGCGCGGGATGGCCGGCCCGGCGACGCCGACCGAGACCGGCGTCCCGTTCGGTGTCGTGTCGTGGAGGCCCCCGGCCGCGCTCGTCGTCGCCCTCTCCGACCTGCTGGCGGGCTCATGACCGTCGCCGACGACCCGTACGCCGCGAGCGTCCCGTGGCGCGTGACCGGGCTGCTCGCCGGGTACGGCGAGACCCTCACGGCCGCCGACGTGCACGTCGCGCGACGCCTCGGCGCGATCGGCGGCGAGGACGACGAGCGCGTCCTGCTCGCCGCCGCCCTGGCCGTGGAGGCGCTGCGCAGCGGCTCGGTGTGCGTGACGCTCGACGAGCTTCCGGATGCGCCCGACGGCTGGCACGAGGCGGTCCGCCGCAGCCCGCTCGTCGCCGACGGACCGGACGGCCCCGCCGACCGCCCGCTGCGCTGGGTGGACGGCCGCATCTACCTCGACCGCTACTGGCGCGACGAGCAGGTCGTCCGCAGAGCGATGCACGAGCGCCTCGCCCGACCGGCCGTCGCCGACGCCGTCGCTCTGGACGCGGCCGTCGACCGCCTCTACCCGTCGCCCACCGACGACGCGCAGCGCGAGGCCCTCCGCACGGCCGCGACCTCGCACCTCACGGTCCTCACCGGCGGCCCGGGTACGGGCAAGACCACGACGGTCGCGCGCCTGGTCGCCGCCCTGCAGGCCGCCGCCGGCCCCGGCCTGCGCGTGGCACTCGCGGCCCCGACAGGCAAGGCCGCCGCCCGCCTGCAGGAGTCGGTCAACGCGGAGGTCGCCCAGCTCGGCGCAGAAGACGCCGTCGGCCCGCTGCGGGCGACGACCGTCCACCGCCTGCTCGGCTGGCGCCCGGGCACGACCACCCGCTTCCGGCACGACCGCCTGCGGAGGCTCCCGCACGACGTCGTCGTGATCGACGAGTCCTCGATGGTGTCCCTGTCGCTGATGGCCCGCCTGGTCGAGGCGCTGCGCCCGACGGCCCGCCTCGTGCTCGTCGGCGACCCGGACCAGCTGGCCAGCGTCGAGGCCGGCGCGGTGCTCGGCGACCTCGTCGCGGCGCTCCCCCGCGGCGTCGTCCGGCTCACCCACGCGCACCGCTACGGCCCGGCCCTCGCGGCGCTGGCCGAGGCGGTCCGGCTCGGCGACGCCGACAGCACGCTCGCGCTGCTGCGCTCCGGCGACGAGCACCGCTCCCTGGTCGAGCCGGCCGACGACCGGCTCTCCGCGCACGACGTCGCCGGCCTGCGGGACGACGTCGAGACCAGCGGCCACGCCCTTGTCGAGGCGGCCCGCTCGGGCGACGCCGCCGCGGCACTCCGGGCGCTCGGCACCCACCGGCTCCTGCTCGCCCACCGCGAGGGCCCGTTCGGCGTCGCCCACTGGGCCGCGACGGCAGAGTCGTGGATCGGCGCACACCAGGGCCAGTGGCCGCTCGGCCGCCCACTCCTGGTCACCGAGAACGACCGCGCCAGCGGCCTCTACAACGGCGACACCGGCGTGGTGATCTCCGACGGGCTCGGCGGCGTCGTGGTCGCGTTCGGTGAGCCCGACGACCCCCGCCTGGTCCGCCCCTACCGGCTGCCCGCCGTCCAACCCGTGCACGCGATGACCGTGCATCGCGGCCAGGGCAGCCAGTTCGCGCGCGTGACGCTCCTGCTGCCGCCTGTCGACTCCCCGCTGCTCACCCGCGAGCTGCTCTACACGGCCGTCACCCGCGCCCGCGAGCACGTGCGCGTCATCGGCACCGAGGCCGCCATCCGCGCGGCCGTCGACCGACCCGTCCGACGAGCGAGCGGCCTGCGCGAGCCGCGCTGACCTACGTCGCGTCCTTCGTCGCCAACAGGTCCCCCGCGCTCTTGTCGGCGAACGCTGTGAGCGCCTGCTGGGCGGAGCCGAACAGGACCGCGAGCGCGAGCAGCTGGGGCACACCGTCCGCCTTCGTGGCCGCGACAAGACCTCCGGCCACAAACATCACCCCGACGACCGAGAGCAGCGGACCGATCGCGAGCTTCAGGAGCCCCTGCTGGATCGGCAGCCGGTACGGCAGCCCACCCGAGCGTGCGCGGATCGTCGTCGGGATCGCCGTGATGAACGCACCGAGCGAGCCCGCGAGCATGACGAAGGCAAGGAGCATCCACGGCGTGCCGGTGAAGTCCGCCGGTGCCGGGACCAACCAGATGGCTGGCACGCGCCACTGCACGACGAGCAGTGCCGCGGTGGACGCCATGGTCAGGATCGTGATCCCGAGCATCCCGTTGCGCAGGCGGCGTGCGGCCTCGTGGAACTCGTTGGACGCCTCGTGCGACCTCTCGAGCAGGTCACGCACCCCGCTGCGGAACTCGCCGAGGTCCTTGGGTGCGACGCGCGACCATCGCACCGCCTGGCCGATCGACTGGTCGTCCTTCGGCAGGTACCGCTTCGCGTCCGCGACCATCCCGTCGATGCTGCCCTTGAGGTCCTTCCCCGACCGGTACCTGACGAGGGCTCGCTCCACCCCGTGCAGGGTCTGCCAGACGGCCTCGATCCGGGCGCCCGTCACCCACTCACGAAGCCCCTGCGCGTGCCTGCGGCTCTCCTGGTTGCCACGTCCGATCAGCATCCGGTCGACGTCCAGGAGATCGCTGCGGAGCATGTCGGCGACCTCCTGCGGGATGTCGCCCTTGAGCTCCTCGATCTGCCGCAGCAGCTCGCGACGGCGCGCCTCAGGCTGTGCCTGCCAGGAGGCGAGTCCCATGAACGTGGGCGGCGGCGCTGCCGGCGCACCCCTGGCTCGCCCCGGGCCTGACGCTGTCCTCGGGCCGGGCGGGTAGGTCTGCAGGTCCGCCGAGGTGTGCGTGACCGAGAGCCCGTTCCTGAAGTGGTGCCGGGTATCCGTCGCATTCGACATCGTGAAGTCCCCCACGTCCCGCGTGCCCAGCCGCATGCTCCTGATGTGGTCAGGACCCGCCGGGCGGGCTGTCGGATACATGTCCCGCCGCAGAGCAGGACAAGACGCCTGAGCGAGCGGCCTGCGCGAGCACCGTTGAGCCGACCTGGGCCGCCGGTCTAGCGTGATCGGTGCTGCTCAGCGCACATCTCGATCCCGAGCGAACAGTCCGGGGGGCCGGCGGATACAAGTGGCTGTGGACGACAACCTCGAGCGCACCGACCGTGACCTGCTGGTCGCGATCGTCGAACGCGACCGGGCGGCGCTGCGGGACCTCTACGACCGGCACGCACCATGGCTCCGGCTGCGCCTCGGCCGGCGCTGCGCGGACGGCGGGCTCGTCGAGGAGGTCGTCCAGGACGTCTTCGTCGCCGTCTGGAGAAAGCCCGCCGCGTACACCGGCAGCGGCGTCGTCGAGGCCTGGCTGTGGGGCATCGCCATCCGCCGGCTGCTCGCGTCGCTGCGCCCCCGACGCCCCTTCCCCACCGCCGTCCTGCCCGACGTCAGCCAACCGTCCGCCGAGGACGTGCTGCTGCTGGGCGTGCAGCACGGCGACGTCGGGACTGCGCTGAACAAGCTCTCCCCCGATCTGCGCGCGGTCATGACCGCCGTCGTCCTGGACGGCCTGTCGAGCAGCGAGGCCGCGCGCCTGCTCGGCATCCCGGCGGGAACCGTCCGCACCCGCATGCTCCGCGCCCGCACCCAGCTCCGGGAGGCCCTCTCATGACCTGGCACATCGACCCCGGCCTGCTCACCGCCTACATCGACGACGAGCTCGACTACGCGCGCAACGCCTCGGTCGAGGCGCACCTCACCGGGTGCGGGACGTGCCAGTCCGACCTGCGCCTCGCCGTCTCCGAGGTGCCCGCGCTCGCCGACCGGCACGCGGACTCGTGGGAGCGGCTGACCGACCAGGTCGACCAACCCCGGCTCGCCTGGCTCGAGCGCGCCCTCGTGCGCTGCGGCGTCAGCGAGGCCACGGCCCGGGTCATCGCGGCGTCGGAGCTGACGGCACGAGCGTGGGTCGCGGGCTTCGCGGTCCTGGTCGTCGCGATCCTGTTCTCGATGATCGCCTCCGAGGCGATCGGCGTCGCGACGTTCCTCCTGCTCGTTCCCGTGCTGCCCGTTCCCGCGGTGGCGCTCGCCTACGGCGCCCGGGGCGAACCCGCGTACGAGCTGGCCGTCGTCGCGCCGTACTCGTCGTCCCGGCGGCTCCTGCTCCGCACGCTGACCGCGCTGGCCGTCTCGCTCCCCGTCGCCGCCGTCCTGTCCCTGGCCGTCCCGGAGGTCCAGCCCGTGCTCTGGCTTCTCCCTGCCGTGGCACTGACCTTGCTCACCCTGGCCGCCATCACTTTTGTCCGCCCGCTGTATGCGGCGGCCGGTGTGGCCGCGGCCTGGCTGCTGGTGAACCTGGCGGCCCTGCCGGGTGCGCGAGGAAGCATCGATCGTCTGCTCGACCTGCTCCCCCAGGCCCGGGGTGGTGGCCAGGTGCTCCTGGTGGCCCTCTGTGCCGTGGCCGCAGCCCTGACCGTCGCCCGTCGTGCTCGCTTCGAGAGGATCACCCCCGCATGACTCCGACCATCGCCGTCACCGGCGTCTCCAAGTCCTTCCGCCGTACCCCCGTCCTCGACTCCGTCTCGTTCGAGGCCGGCCCCGGGATCACCGGTGTGCTCGGGCCCAACGGTGCCGGCAAGACGACCCTGCTGAGGATCCTGGCCACCGCGCTCGCGCCGGACTCGGGCTCCATCCGCCTGCTGGGGCACGACGCCTCGACCGCGGAGGGGCGACTGGCCATCCGACGCGGGCTCGGGTACCTGCCCCAGGAGCCGGGTCACTACCGGACGTTCACCGCGTACGACTTCGTCGACTACATCGCGGTGCTCAAGGAGATCACCTCCACCTCGGAGCGACGCCGCGAGGTCCGTCGCGTGCTCGCCGCCGTCGGGCTGGAGGACCAGATGCACAAGCGGATGGGCGCCCTCTCCGGTGGGATGCGCCGCCGGGTGGCGTTCGCCCAGGCACTGCTGGGCAGCCCGGAGCTGCTGGTGCTCGACGAGCCGACGGTCGGTCTGGACCCGGTCCAGCGCTTGCGGTTCCGCGAGGTGGTCAGCGACGCGGCGCGGAACCGGTGCGTCGTCCTGTCGACCCACCTCACCGAGGACATCCAGGCCGTCTGCTCGCGCGTGGTCGTCGTCGACCGCGGCCGGGTCCGCTTCGAGGGCGAACCGTCGGCCCTGGCCGCGCACGCCGCCGGCCGGGTGTGGAGGTCGGACTCTCCCGAGCCACGCGCGGTGCTCTCCTGGGTCACCGCCGACGGGTCGTACCGACACATCGGCGAACCACCCACCGGCGCGACCTTGAGCGCCCCGACGCTCGAGGACGGCTACCTGGTGCTCACCGGACAGGTCCCGGGCGAGGGCCCGATCGAGGAGATCGAGGTGCTGACATGGCACTGACCGCGCAGACCGACGCACCGGTCGACCGGCTGGTCGGCCGGGCCACCGTGACCGCGCTGGCGCGCCTCGAGGCGGGGCGGCTGGTGCGGCACCCCGTGCTGATCCTGGGCGTCCTGCTCCTGCTCGTCCAGGAGACCACCCTGCTGTGGGACGTTCCCGCCAACAGGTGGGCGAACGACGCGTACTCCACGATCGCCACCTGGGGCTTCCTGCTCGGCGCGACGTTCATCGTCGCCAACCTCGCGGCGCTGCGCGACCGTGAGGAGACGACGGCCGAGACGTTCCGGGCAGTCGCACCCACGGAGCGCGACCGGACCGTGGCCCTGATGCTCGCCGGGCTCGTCCCGGTCGTGCTCGCCGCCGTCGTCTCCGTCTACATCGCGGTGCTCGTCGTCCGGGTCGGCGGCCTCCCCGTCGGGGAGGCGCGCGGGACAGGCTTCTTCCGACTGAGCTTCGCCGAGATCGCGGACCCCGTCGCGCGGACGGCGGCGGCCTTCGCCGCGGGCGTCGCGACCGCGAAGATCGCCCGGTCCCGCACGCTCGGCGTGGTGATCGGCGTCCTCGGCTCGTTCTTCCTCGTCGAGGGGTTCTGGCTCTGGGCATGGTTCCCAGCGGTGTTCCTCACGCCCGTCGCTCTCGCACCCCGGATGACCGAGGACCTCGGGACGTTCCCGTCGCGCGAGGTGCTGCAGCAGACGCCTCTTCTCGACCTGCCGGACTCGTACGACCCGAACTTCCACGCCGTCGCGATGGAGGTGGGACGCGTCGGCTGGCACGCGGTCTTCCTGGTCGGGATGACGATGCTCTTCGCCGGCGTGGCCCTCGCGCGCTCGTCGGGGACGCGGTGGCACCCGCTGCGCCTCATCATCGGCGGCGCCGTCGTCGCAGCCCTCGGCTTCGCGATGCAGGTCTGGGCCACCCACCAGTCGTTCGCCTGGTTCCAGGTCGTCGGCTGACGTGGCCGGCACCCTCTCCGCGGCCGTGCGCATGCCCGGCTGGACGTTTGCGCTGGCCCTCGACGCGGTCGCCGCCGTGGGCGGGTACGCCATCGTGCGCTGGGGCCCTCCAGGGGTGGTCGGGCTCGCCCTCACGGCGGCCGCCGTCCTGATCGCCACCGCCACCGCGTCGCTGGCCGATGACGCGGTCGTCGACCTCACCTGCACGTCGCCGCTCACTCTGCGCCGGCGGACGATCGCGCGACTGACCCTCGGCCTGCTGGCCGCCATGGCCGCCGGCGTCGCGGTCTTCGCGGGCCTCATCGGCACGGTTCCCCGCGAGGCACTCGGCGACCCGGTGTCGTCGATGATCCTCGTCGTGGCACTGGGCACCGCCATCGGGGTCGCCGCCGCGAGGATCCGCCCCGACATCCCCGCCGCGATCCCCGCTGCCGTGCTCCTGGTCGCCGGGGAGCTCTGCGCCCAGCAGCTCCCGCTGCCGGCGGGCGGGCTCGTCTTCGACGACTCCTGGACCCGCACGGCCGGGGCGGTCGTCCTGGCCGCCGCGGTGGTGGTGGTGATGACGCGCGATCGAGCCGCGGCCCGCCCCTGGTGAGCAGTGGCACGATGAGTGCCGTGCCGGACGAGAGCCCGCGAGCGTCGGGGCATCGCCTCGCGCGGATGACGGGGCGCGACCCCGGCGCGAGCCACCGGGCCGCCTCCCCGCTGGAGCTCCTCTTCGACCTCACGTTCGTGCTCGCCTTCGGGCAGGCGGCCGACGAGCTGGCCCACCTCGTCGCCGCCGGCCACGCGGCCCCCGCCGTCCTGGGCTTCGTGTTCGCCATCGGCGCCGCCTGCTGGGCCTGGGTCAACTTCTCCTGGTTCGCGTCGGCCTACGACACCGACGACTGGCTGTTCCGGGTCACGACCCTCGTCCAGATGATCGGCGTCGTCGTCTTCGCTCTCGGGCTCCCGGCGATGTTCGAGTCGCTGGAGGTCGGGGGCAGCGTCGAGGGCGGCGTGCTGGTGGCCGGCTACGTGATCATGCGGGTGGCGATGATCGCCCAGTGGCTCCGCGTGGCGGTCCAGGATCCCTCCCGCCGCAGCACCGCCCTCGCCTACGCCGTGCTCGTGGGGATCGCGCAGCTCGCGTGGATCGCGCTGGCGGTCGCCCACCAGTCCGCGCTGGTCTTCTTCGTCTGCGCCGCGCTGCTCTTCGTGCTCGAGGCCGCGAGCCCTGTGATCGCCGAGCGCCGGACGTCGGGCACCCCGTGGAACCCGCGGCACCTTGCCGAGCGCTACGGCCTGCTCGCGATCATCGCGCTCGGCGAGGGGATCTTCGGCACCGTCGCCGCTGTGTCCGGGCTCGTGGACCAGCAGGGCTGGAGCACCGAGGCCGTGCTCGTCGTCGTGGCGGGGGTCGGGATCACGTTCGGCCTCTGGTGGACCTACTTCATCGTGCCATCCGGGGACATCCTCGCCCGGCATCGCGAGCGTTCGACCGTCTGGGGCTACGGCCAGATCGTCATCCTCGGCGCCATCGCGGCCATCGGCGGCGGGCTGCACGTCGCCGCCGAGGTGATCGAGGGGCACGCCGCGATCGGCGTCGCCGGCGCGATCGCCGCCGTGTCGGTGCCGGCGCTGGTGTTCTCCGTGACCCTGTTCGCGCTGAACGTCTACCTGGTGCGCGAGGTCGACGCCGTCATGGCCGGCCTCGTGGCGGGGTGCGTCGCGATCCTGGTCGCCGCGATCGGGCTCGCCGCCGCGGGAGCGCCGATCGGCGTGTGCCTGGTCGTCATGACGCTCGCGCCCGCGGTGGTGGTCGTCGGCTACGAGACCGTCGGGTACCGCCACGAGGCCGCAGCGCTGAAGCGCGCGCTCACGTAGCAGGCGTGGACGCTCGGTTCGACCCCGCGACCTGCGCCGCGATCACCTCGCGGTACCAGTGCCACGAGTCCTTGCGGGTCCGCTCGAGGGTGTCGAAGTCGACGTGCACGAGCCCGAACCGTTCGCGGTAGCCCGCCGCCCACTCGAAGTTGTCGAGCGCCGACCACACGTAGTAGCCGCGCACGTCCACGCCGGCCGCGATCGCGTCGCCGACCGCGCGCAGGTGGGCGTCGAGGAACCGGATGCGGCGCTCGTCGTGCACGGCGCCGTCGTCGGTCCGCACGTCGTGGAACGACGCCCCCGACTCGGTGACGATGACGGGCGGCAGGTTGGGGTAGCGCTCGTGCAGAGTGCCGAGGATGTCGGTGAGGGCGGTCGGCACGATCGACCAACCGAAGTCGGTCCGCTCGACGCCCTCGATCGGCACGGGCGCGAACGGCAGCCCCTCGGGGATGTCGACCTCGAGCACCCCCGCGTAGTCCTGCCCCGCGCGCGGGGCCTCGATCATCGTCGGCTCGTAGTAGTTGACGCCGTACACGTCCAGCGGCGCCGAGATCACCGCGAGGTCGTCCGCGAGCTGCTGCTCGGACATGCCCGTGCCCAGCAGGATCCCCCCGGAGACCTCGTCGGCCGGGTACTCCCCCCGCAGGACGGGGTCCGCGAACGTCCAGTTGGTGAGGACCGAGAAGGCCTCGGCCGCGGCCAGGTCGGCGGGGTCGTCCGTCGCGGGCAGGACGGGGAAGTGCTGGTTCACCACCCCGACGTTCCGCGCCGCCGCGGCCCGGAGCCGTTGCACGGCGAGCCCGTGCCCGAGCAGCTGGTGGTGCGCGGCCGGGAGCGCACCGAGGCCCAGCCCCAGGCCGGGCGCGTGGTCGGTGAGCCCGTACCCGTAGAGCGTGTGCACGCTCATCTCGTTGAGCGTGAACCAGTCGGCGACGCGGTCGCCGAGCCGGGCGACCACGACGTCGACGTAGTCGGCGAACGCGTGCGCGGTGCTGCGCGCCATCCAGCCGCCCTCGTCCTGCAGCGGCTGCGGCAGGTCCCAGTGGAACAGCGTCGGCACGGGCCGGACGCCGCGCGCGAGCAGGGCGTCGACGAGCCGGTCGTAGAAGTCGAGACCCTTCGCGTTGACCTCGCCTGTTCCCGCGGGCACGATGCGCGGCCAGGCGATCGAGAACCGGTAGTCCTGCACCCTGAGGTCCGCGATGTCCCCGACGTCCTCGAGGTAGCGGTGGTAGTGGTCGGTCGCCACCGCGGGGGTGTCACCGCCGGCGATGGTCCCCGGGCGTGCCGCGAAGGAGTCCCAGATGCTGGGGCCCTTGCCGTCCTCGTCGGCCGCCCCCTCGATCTGGGCCGCGGCGGTGGCGACCCCGAAGCGGAAGCCGGCGGGCAGGATCGGGTGGCTGGTCATGGGGGTCCCGTCTGTGGAGGTCATCGGATGCCGCGCAAGCCGGGCACGCACAGCAGCGCCGCGACGCACACCACCGCCGCCACGAGGTAGAGGCCGGTGTAGCCGCCGAGGTGGAGCACGATCGGCGCGGCGACCACCGGCGCGAGCGCCTGGGGCAGCGCGCTCGCGATGTTGCCGATGCCGAGCATCGCGCCGTGGGTCTCGCCGCTCGGCATGCCGGCGGTGAGCACCGCGAGGTCGACGCTGATGTACAGGCCCCACCCGATCCCGACCAGCCCGGCCGCGCCCAGCACCACGGGCAGCTCGGGGACGACTGCCATGAGCACGGAACCGGCGGCGAGCACGATGGTGGCGCCGACGATGAAGGGCACCCGACGCCCCCACCGGTCCGAGAGCGTGCCCGCGACGCCCGCGGTGGCCGCCGCGACGACCACGACCAGCAGCGTGACGACGAGCACCCAGTTGCCGGGGTCGGACTCCCCCACCTCGTCGGAGAGGTAGAAGTACAGGTAGAGCAGCACGAGGGCGTTCACGAAGTTGAGGAGGAACCGGATCGTCCACGCCCAGACGAACAGCCGGGTCGGGCGCAGACCGCGCCAGAAGGCGACCGCCGCGGGCTGCGGCGTGGGCGCGTCGCCCGTCCGCGTCGACGGTTCGCGGTGCACGAGGAGGAACGCGGCGACGAGCGCCGGCACGGCGACGGCGATCGCGTAGTAGCCGAGGCGCCCCTCGCCCGCGACGACGGCGATCGCGGTGCCGAGCACGACGCCGACGGTCTGGGCGATGCCGAACAGCGCCCCGACGAGCCCGCGCTGGTCGGGCGGGACACGGTCGGCGATCGTCGCGGCGAGCGCCGCGAACGGCCCGTTGAGCCCGATCTGGATGGCGACCCAGCCGCCGATCATCACCGGGAGGGTGTCGCCGGAGCCGAGGATGACCAGCCCGACGACGCCGATGGCCGTGCCGGCGACGATGGTGGGGCGGCGGCGCCCCCAGCGTGAGCGGGTGCGGTCGGAGATGCCACCCCACAGGGGGTTCGCGATCATCGAGGCGACCGCGCCGGTCGCGGTCACGATCGCGAGGATCGCCTCCTTGCCGCCGAGCCCGAGGTCCTCGAGCCGGGCTGCCTGCGCCGGCAGCAGGATCTGGATCGGGCCGAACCAGCCGGCCGCGACACCCACGGCCGCCAGCGAGAACGCGACGATCCAGCGCGCCCGGACGCGGACGGTCGGCGTCGTCGGGTCGTCGAGGACGGGGGTCTCGGGTACCGCCGTCACGGTCGTGCAGCACGCATCGTTGCGCTCCTGGGCAGGTTCTGGCCGCGAATTGAACAACCGACCAACTCAGGCGGTGGGCGAAACCCTAGGAGCGCGACCCGGTGGCGTCAAGGAACGGGCTGCTGCTCCGTCTTCGCCAGCCGCGAGCGCCGCATCGAGTACCCGAAGTACACGATGAAGCCCAGCACCAGCCACACCACGAACCGCAACCAGGTCTCGACCGACAGGTTGAGCATCAGGTACAGGCAGATCGCGGCGGACAGCAGCGGCAGCACCGGCATCCACGGCACCCTGAACGAGCGAGGCAGGTCCGGACGTTTGCGGCGCAGGACCAGCACGCCGACGCTGACCAGCACGAACGCGCTCAGGGTGCCGATGTTGACCATCTCCTCGAGCACCCCGACGGGCGTCAGGCCGGCGACCAGCGCGACGATCACCGTCACGGCGGCGGTGATCACGTACGGCGTGCGGAACGTCGGGTGCACCTTGGCCAGTCCGGCGGGCAGCAGGTGATCGCGGCTCATCGCGAAGATCACCCGGCTCCCGCCGATCATGAGGGTGAGCACGACGGTCGTCAGGCCGGCGACGGCGCCCGCGGAGATGACCGTCGCCATCCAGTCCTCGCCGTGCGCGGTGAACGCGTTGGCGAGAGCGGCCTCCGGGTCGAGCTTGTCGTAGCTCACCATCCCGGTCACGACGATGGAGACGGCGCAGTACAGGATCGTGCAGATGATGAGGGATCCGAGGATCCCGATGGGCAGGTCCCGCTGCGGGTTGCGGGTCTCCTCGGCCGTCGTCGCGACGACGTCGAACCCGATGAAGGCGAAGAAGACCAGCGCCGCACCGGCCACGACCCCGCCCCAACCGAACGTGGTGGGCTCCAGCCCGGCGATCGCCTGCAGCAGCGGCTGCGTCAGTCCTGTCGTCGTCTCGGTGGCCTGCGCGGGCGGGATGAACGGGCTGTAGTTCTCCGTGGAGATGAACTGGATGCCGGCGATGATGACGAACAGCACGACGAACAGCTTGAGCGCGACGAGCACGAGGTTGACCCGCAACGACTCCTTGATCCCGATGGTGATGAGCACCCCCAGCACGACGACCAGCAGGATCGACGGGACGTCGACGACACCGCCGTAAGCGATCTGGTCAGGGATCGCGAAGCCGAGATTCTCGAGCAGCACCCCCAGGTACGCGCTCCAGCCCTGCGCGACGACGCTGGCGCCGAGGAACATCTCGAGGATGAGGTCCCACCCGATGATCCAGGCGAAGATCTCGCCGAGGGACGAGTAGCTGAACGTGTACGCCGACCCCGAGACCGGGACGGTCGAGGCGAACTCGGCGTAGCACATTGCCGCGAGCGCGCAGCAGATCGCCGCGATGACGAACGACAGGACGATCCCCGGCCCCGCGACGTCGTGCGCCGCCCGCCCGGTGAGCGTGAAGATGCCGGCGCCGATGACCACCCCGACGCCGAACACGATCAGGTCGAGCGCGCTCAGTGAGCGCTTGAGCTTGAACTCCGGCTCCTCGGCGTCCGCCATGGACAGCTCGACGGGCTTCGTGCGCAGCACGCTCATGACCGGGTCCCCCGACGTCGCCCGAATGATCTGGAAAGTCTGGCGGAACCTGGGAGGTCGCGCACGGTGGGCCGTGCCCGTGCGTGGCCGCGACCCGCCACCTGTGCGAGTTTGGTCCCGTGCACCGCTTCGCACTCCTGGGGCTTCGACCCAGGTCACACCGGCGTCGAACACTGTCCGGGGTCCGCCTGCCGGCGATCGCCGGAGGGCGGAGCGAGCTGGGGTGGTTCCTCACCGGGGAGCAGCGCGGCAACGACGCGACGCGGATCCGGCCGTGGACCGAGGGCAACGCGGTGCGCCCGCTCGTCCACGGCTCCACGTACTTCGCTGGTCTTGCCGACGCGCTGGCGCGGGCGGGCGACGGGGACCTCGTGCTCTTCAGCGACTGGCGCGGGGATCCGGACGAGCGGCTGACGCACGACGGCGAGACCGTCGCACAGGCGCTCGCCTCGGCCGTGCGCCGGGGCGCGCTGGTCAAAGGACTGATCTGGCGCTCGCACCTCGACGGGCTGCGGTTCTCGAACCAGGAGAACCGCAACCTGTCCGAGAGCGTCAACGACGCCGGCGGCGAGGTCCTGCTCGACCAGCGCGTCCGCGCCGTCGGCAGCCACCACCAGAAGTTCGTGGTCATCCGGCACCCGGGGCGCCCGGCGGACGACACGGCCTTCCTCGGCGGGATCGACCTGGCGCACGCCCGGCGGGACGACGCCGACCACCGCGGCGATCCCCAGGGCCAGGCGTTCGCCCACCAGTACGGGCCGCGGCCGCCGTGGCACGACGTCCAGGTCGAGATCCGCGGCCCGGCCGTCCGCGACGTCGAGGACGTCTTCCGCGAGCGGTGGGAGGACCCCGCCGCACTCTCCCGGCTGCCGTGGGAGGTCGTGCCCGACGTGCTGCACCGAGAGGACCGGAAGCCCAGCCGGCTCCCGCCGGCGGCACCCCCACCGCCGGATGCCGGCACCTGCGCCGTCCAGCTGTTGCGCACCTACCCGCACCGCCAACCCGGGTACCCGTTCGCGCCGGACGGCGAACGGAGCGCCGCCCGGGGGTACGCCAAGGCGCTGCGGCGCGCCCGGCGCCTCGTGTACGTCGAGGACCAGTACCTGTGGTCGGCCGATGTGGCCAAGGTCTTCGCTGCCGCCCTGCGCCGCGAGCCCGGGCTGCACCTCATCGCGGTCGTCCCCCGGTATCCCGACCAGGACGGAAAGCTGAGCCTGCCCCCGGTGCGCCTCGGCCACGCGCGGGCCCTGCAGATCGTGCGCGCCGCGGGTGGCGACCGCGTCCAGGTGCTCGACGTCGAGAACCGTGAGGGCACACCCGTCTACGTGCACGCGAAGGTCTGCGTGGTCGACGACGTGTGGGCCACGGTCGGCAGCGACAACCTCAACCGCCGGTCCTGGACCCACGACTCCGAGCTCACGGCGGCGGTCCTCGACCGGCGCCTGGACGGACGCGAGCCCCGCGATCCCGGGGGCCTGGGCGACGGCGCACGAGGCTTCGCCCGCGAGCTGCGGCTCGAGCTGTGGCGCGAGCACCTCGATCGCGACTCCGACGACGGGCTGATCGACCCCGCGGACGCGATCGAGGCCGTGCGGTCGAGCGCGGCCGCCCTGGACGCGTGGTACGCCGGCGGTCGGTCGGGCCCGCGTCCGCCCGGCCGCCTGCGGACGCACACGGTCGGGCCGCTGCCGCTGTGGCAGCGCCTGCTCGCGACCCCCGTCTACCACGCCATCGTGGACCCGGACGGCCGACCGACGCGGCTCCGGGTGCGCCAGGAGCACTGACCGCGCGTCAGGGCACGTTCGCCCCGCCGTTGACGTTGATGACCTCGCCCACCACGAAGCTCGACTCCGGCGAGGCGAGGAACACGTAGGCCGGCGCCTGCTCGACGGGCTGGCTCGTCCGGCCGAGCCAGGACGACTCGCCGAAGCCATTCAGCTTCTCCGTGGGTTGGCCGTCGGAGACCTGCAGCGGCGTCCACACCGGCCCGGGCGCCACGGCGTTCACGCGGATGCCACGGGGCGCGAGGTCGGCCGCGAGCGCCTTCGTGAAGCCGATGATKCCGAACTTGGTCGACGCGTAGTTGATGATCATCGGCGAGGGGTTGTAGCCCTGGACCGAGGTGCTGTTGATGATGGTCGCCCCCGGGCCCAGGTGCGGCAGCGCGTCGCGCGTGATCCAGAACATCGCGTACATGTTCGTCTGGATGGTTCGGTCCAGATCGGCCTCGTCCAGCTGGTCGAACGTCTGGTGGTAGACCTGGTGCGCCGCGTTGTTCACCAGGATGTCGAGTCCCCCGAGGCCCTCCACCGCCCCGGCGACCAGGGAGCGGCAGAACTCGCGGTCGCGGATGTCCCCGGGGAGCAGGACGGCCTTGCGACCTGCCGCGCGGACGTGGGCCGCGATGGCCTCCGCGTCGACCTGCTCCTCCGGCAGGTAGCTGAGGGCCACGTCCGCACCCTCACGCGCGAACGCGATGGCCACCGCTGCGCCGATGCCCGAGTCACCGCCGGTGATGAGCGCCTTGCGGCCGGGCAGACGACCGGTGCCGCGGTAGCTCGTCTCGCCGTGGTCGGCCTGCGGGTCGAGCGCCGCGTCGAGGCCCGGCACCGGCTGCCACGACGCATGCGGCCTGATGTGTGAGTGGCGCTCGACGGGGTTGTCGAACGTGAGCTGGTCGGGCGACATCGTGATCTCCTTCGCGCACGGCTCGGTCCTGCCCCGCGAAGATACCCGGCCCGGTCGATAGTCTCCCGGTGTCAGATCCACGCTGGGAGGGTTCACGTGCCGTACGTCGTCGACTTCACCGATGTCTCCACCACCGGCCTGGAGTCCTCGCCCGTCGCGGACGCTCTCGCCGGCCTGCGAGCCAACGAGGCGCGCTACTTCAAGAACAAGTTCGACCACGTCTTCACCGTCGACCCCGCCGCCGAGGCGGTCGAGACGGTGGACTGGGTGCACGGGATCCTCAAGGACGAGCGCGACCTGGTGATCTCGTCCCGCCCTCTCGAGGCGACGTCCGTCGTGGTCGACGGCACGCGGATGGCCTACGTGTTCTACGAGTCGGGCCTGTCCATCAACGTGATGTACGGCCTCGAGGACGGCAAGAAGCGCGCAGTCGGGTTCAAGCTGTCCGACGGCATGGAGGTTCCCGAGGAGCTCGCGTCACGCTTCAAGTTCGCGAGGCAGAAGTCCAAGCTGGCCGGCACGATCCGCGGCTCTTTCTTCGTGATCAAGGACGAGCACTGAGGCACCGCTGAACCACGCGCGTCAGCCGGCACCTCCTAGCGGGCACAGGGCGCACGCGCGTAACCTCGTTCGCGGTGTTATGGGGGATTTGTCCCGCTTGTTCGTGAAGATGGAGGAGATCAATGAGGATTCCTGCTCTCGTCGTCAGCGCCGCTGCTCTCCTGGTCCTCGGACCAGTCGCCGCCGCCAACGCGGCCCCGCCACCGCCCGGACCCACGACGCTCGCCGAGGGACTCGCCAGTCCGCTCCACGTGTCCGGGGGGCCAGGCAAGGACGTCACGGTCTCGGTCTCGCAGAAGTCCCAGTCCGAGCTCACCACGTTCGACAAGTGGTCGAGCACGACGGTCTACGAGACTACGGGCTGGGACGTCTCGGGCAGCGACTACCGAGGCAGCACCCTCTTCTTCCTGGAGAGCCAGGGAGCGGGTCCGGAGGACACCAGGCCCCTGGCCGGGTCGCTCAAGTCGATCCACGGGCGTGGGACGGTCAGCACCGTCACCGATCAGATCGGCGCCTACGAGACCGCGAACAACGCGGATGGCGGTGTGCACTACGGTCTCTCGGCCGCGGACGTCGCAGCCCACCCCGACTGCGTCGCGCAGCTCTCCACCCTCGGATTCCCCACCAGCTACACCGGTGAGGTCGACTCGCACCCCTACGCGCTGACGGTCGCGGGCAACGTGGCGTACGTCGCCGACGCGGGCATGAACGCCGTGCTCGCCGTGAACCTCACCACCGGCGCGATCCGGACGGTGGCGGTCCTGCCGCCGCGCCCGGCAGTCATCACCGCTGAGGCGGGTGCGGCCTTCGGCCTCGCCGCCTGCGTCGGGCTGACGTACACCTTCGAGCCGGTCCCGACCGACGTCGAGGTGGGACCGGACGGCTGGCTGTACGTGTCGTCGCTCCCGGGTGGACCGGAGGACGCGTCCCTCGGCGCTCGCGGTGCCGTGTTCCGGGTCGCCCCGGCGACCGGGCAGGCGCAGGTCTACGTCGAGAACGTGGTGACGCCGACCGGTCTCGCGTTCGACGGTCGCGGCAACCTGTACATCGCGTCGCTGTTCGGGGACGGCATCTTCAAGGTCCCCGCGGGGTCGCACACCCCCAGCCTCTTCCTCGGTGCGGGCCTTGCGGCCGACGTCGACGTCAGCGGGTCGACGCTCTACGCGACCACGAACGCCCTCGTGGAAGACGGCGGGAAGCTGATCTCCCTCAAGCTGTAGCCACGCAACACCGGCCGGGCCGCCGCGGCGGCCGGCCGGTGTGCGTCCTACGGCAGGAGGAGTCGGACCGCGAGGTTGGTGCGGTCGCTCGCGAGCGCCCACGTGCCGTCGTCGGTCGGCGCGAGCGTCCAGGCGCCGCACTCGGCGCCCTTCCGACCCGCCTCGACCAGCCGCAGGCCACCGGTCCCGCTGTCGGTCAGGCAGGCCGACCGGCCGTCCGCGCTGCTCACCGTGTACGTTGCGGTCCCGGCGACGGGATCGAGGTGCCAGGTCTGGCACCGCCGGTCGTCGCGAGGCTGGAACGCCACCGGGGTGCCGTGCGCCGGTCGCGCGGTGCAGACGTCTGCACCCAGGGTCTCCGTCGCGCTCGTCGGGCTCGCCAGCAGCACGTCGCCGACCGGCTCGAACCGGAACTGCTGGTCGGCACTCCCGGTCGGCGTGCTGATCGCGACGTTGCTGCCCGCCGCCGGGCCGCCCTGGACCGTCCAGACGCGGTGGCCGGGCAGGATGCTCGCGACCGTCGTCCATCCGTCGCCCGCCGACGAGAAGCTCCAGCGCTGGCAGTCGTTGTTCGGGAGGAAGCCGAGCCAGCCCCACTGCGCGACGTTGCCGCCGTCGACGTTCTGGCACGCGCCGACCTCGGCCACGTTGTTGCTGAACCGGTTGAGGATCCGTGTGCCGGACCCTCGGTCGGAGAGCTGCCACTGCTGGCACGCGTTGTCGAGGTCGGTCCAGAGCGCGATGTTCGCGCCCTCGTAGCCGCAGCCCGCGTTCTCGACGACGGCAGTGCCGCCTCGAGCGACCACCTGGACGTATGCGTCGCCGTGGCCGAGGGAGCGGCTCGGGTTGATCGGATCGCTGACCACCGGCCAACCGTCACGACCCCAGGTGAGGGTGCGGACGTTCAGTCGCGGCGCGCCACCGTCGGTCGCGTCGTAGTAGTGATTGACGACGTACCCGGTCTTCCCGTTCTTGTCCATGAGCAGGTCGGCTCCGCCGGCCCCCACGAACTCGTTGTAGCCGCGCATGACCTCGGTGCCACCCTTGCCGCCGAGCAGCGGCACCCCGTCGGCGTCGACGTAGGGGCCGGTGAGCTCCGTCGAGCGGCCGACGATCGTGCGGTAGTCGCTCTCCACGCTGCGGCAGCAGTAGTCCCACGACAGGAACAGGTAGTAGTAGCCGTCGTGCCACGCGATCGTCGAGTTCTCCTCGGCGTTGGGCGGGAAGGCGCGCTGCGCGATCTGGACCGGCTGGGCGCCGTCGACGGCCAGCCCGGTGGCGGCGTCGACCGGCACGAGGTGGATGCCGGAGAAGAACGAGCCGAACGAGAGCCACGTCGCCCCGTCGGCGTCCGTGACGATGTTCGGGTCGATCGCGTTGAAGGTGTCCACGCCCGGCTGCGAGCGGACCACCAGGCCGCGGTCCACCCACTGCGGGTCTGCCAGCGACGGGGAGGTCAGCAGTCCGATGACCGAGTTGTTGGTACCGAACTGCGAGACCGCGTAGTACAGCCGCCACTCGGTCCCCGACCAGCTCAGGTCAGGAGCCCACGCGTCCCGGGGAGCCTGCTCGGCGGAGACGCCCAGCGCCGAGAGCACCCAGGCCGGGAGCTCGGTCATCGCCGGGGCGAGGTCTTCCCAGTGGACCAGGTCGCGGGAGCGCTTGAACGGCAGGTACGTGTCGTCGAACGCCGCGTCCCCCGTGATGGCGACGTAGTACCAGCCCTTCTCCTTGACCATCGTCGGGTCGTGCGCGATGGGGTCGACCGGTCGTTCAGCACTGGCTGGCGGGGCGGCGGTCGCGGGCGATGCCGGACCGGCGAGCCCGACGAGGCTCGCGATCGCGAGCAGGGCGAGCCAGAGGGCGGTGCGCTTCATAGGAATCCTCGTCTTCCACGTCGTTGTGGGTCGGTATGTCTCCATGCTGATCCCTGTTCTACAACGTTGCAAATGGTGTCCGGACTGTGATCGCGTCTCCCCCCGCGCCCGTGCACGGGGGGCCGACGGTCAGCGACGAGGCGCGGCCGGTACGGCGGTGCTCGTCGTCGAGCCCACGTTCCCGACCTTGTCCACCGCCCGGTGCTCGACCACCGCGGCGTCGGGCCCGACCTTGACCTGACCGTGGTACGTCGTCCACGCCCCGGCGCCCAGCCGGTACTCGATCCGCTCCACACCCGAGCCCTGGTCGGTCGCCTCGAGCTTCACGCGGCGCTTCGCCACGTCGAGGGATGCCGAGGTGGTCGGTGCGATCGCGTCGAGCTTGAACGTGGTCGACCGGACCGTGGAGACGTTGCCGGCGGCGTCCGTCGCGCGGACCTGCACGGTGTGCTCGCCGTGCCCGTCCACCTGGACCGAGACCGTCGTCGGGTCGTCGGCCGCCGCCCACGGGCCGCCGTCGACGGACGTCTCGAGCGTGGCGACGGCGCGGTCGTCGGACGCGGTGGCCACGACGGTCGCCGGCGCCTTGCGCCAGCCGTGCGCGGCTCGGGGCGAGACGAGCAGCGAGTCGACGGTCGGTGCCGTCGTGTCCGGCACCGTGTGCATCGTCAGGAACGTCACCGAGTACGGCGGCAGGTCGTACGAGAACGACGACGACAGCCCGTCGATCTCGCGCGTGACCGGCGTGACCGTGTCGGGTGCGGCCTTGGTGTTCGTCGCCCCGGGCGGGGCCACGATCTCCGTGACGGACCCGGTCGGGGCGATCACGGCGTCGGACACCTCGACCTGGGTGCGCTGCGTCGCGGCCGAGACGTTGACCACCTTGGCGACGATGTCGCCGCTGTCCTCGTCGCGCGTGACCACCTGGAAGACGTCGGCGGCCGGCGCGGGGTCGTCGTACGCCATCTGGAGCACGCCGTCGAGGTACAGCTCGATGTGCCGGTCCTGCACGACGACCTTGACCCGGTAGGTCCGGCCGGTCTCGATGCTGGAGCCCTCGACCGCCTTCACCTCGCCGGCGCCGCCGCCCTGGGCCTTCTGCAGGGCCTGGCGGGTGTTGTTCCAGCCGCCGAGGTTCCACCAGAAGTAGTCGGTCGGGCCGCCGGCCGCGAAGCCGACGAGGAAGCCCTCGGAGCCGGCGTCCTTGCGGGCGTCGAGCTCGAGCGTGTAGTTGCTCCAGTCCTGCTCGTACGCACCGGTCGGCACGCTGCGCGCGTCGTTGGTCGTGGTGCTCGACTGGACGTACTCGCCGTTCACCACCGACCAGGACCCGGTCTGCGGCGACCACGCGGAGGCGTCGGCGAAGCTGTCCTCGAACAGCACCCCGCCGCCGGCGTTGTCCGTCACCCGGACGTTGTCGTAGGCCGCCGCGGTGCTCCAGGTGGACAGGAACACGCCGCCGTCCAGCGGCACGGGCTCGACCGACGGGGTGCTCAGCGTGCTGGGCACCACCTGGTCGCCGACGTTGTTCGAGAACAGGTGCTGGACCCAGTAGTTGGCGCTGACCCAGGACTCGTCGTTGTCGAACCAGATCGCGTCCGGCGACCACTGCACGTTCGACTCGTTGGCGAGCAGAGGTGCGTACGACGCGAGCTCCACGAGGTCGCCGTTGCGCTCCAGGCCCGTCATGTAGGCGGCCTCGGTCAGGCCGTTCCACCACGAGTTGCCCTGGGAGGCGTACTCGCCGAGGAACACGTGCGGACCCTCACGGTCGTACGAGTCGTACCGGTCGGTGTTCGAGAGGAACCAGCCCGGGTCGTTGTAGTAGTGCTCGTCGACGAGGTCCACGCCCTGCGCGCGATTGAAGTCCCACAGGGTGTCGAAGCGGGCGCCCGTGTCGTCCGGACCCGAGTTGGAGATGATCTTGATGTCCGGGTAGGCGGCCTCGATCGCGTCCTTGAACTTCGGGAAGTTGGCCTCGAAGGTGGTGCTGTTCTCTTCGTTGCCGAGCCCGATGTACGGCAGCTCGAACKGCTCGGGGTGACCCAGCGCGGCGCGCTTGGCGCCCCACGTCGTCGAGACGTCGCCCGTGGCGAACTCGATGAGGTCGAGCGCGTCCTGCACCCAACCGTCGATCTGGACGGGGTCCGTCATCTCGGGGATGGTGCTGCCGCAGCCGTTCGCGCCGACCGACAGCACGGGCAGCGGGACGGCGCCGACGTCCTCGGCGAGCTCCATGTACTCGAGGTAGCCGATGCCGTACGACTGGTTGTAGCCCCAGAAGTTCCAGTTGGTGGCGCGCTCCTCGACCGGGCCGATGGTCTCCTTCCACTGGTACGTGCGGCGGCGGTCGGTGTAGCCGGACTCCTCGTAGGACTTGAAGGTGCCGACGTTGGTCACGCAGCCGCCGGGGAACCGCAGGAACGACGGGTGCAGGGCGGCGATCTTCTCGGCGAGGTCCTTGCGCAGCACGGACGTGCCGTTGACCGGACCGACCCACGTGTCCTGCGGGAACAGCGACACCTGGTCGAGGTTGACGGTCGAGGGTGCGCCGGCGAGGACGACGAACCGGCCCGCGTCGGTGGTGGCGCTCGCGGTCAGCGCGACCTCGTACTTGCTCCACGTGTCCGAGCCGTCGACGTCGACCGTGCCGGACGCGACCGTCTGCGTGCCGTCGGCGTTCTCGACGGCGAGGGTGATCGTCTGCGCCGTCGTCGTGCGCACCCAGATGCTCGCGTCGTACTTCTCGCCGTCCTGCACCGCGACGCCGGTGTTGAAGCTGGCGTTGCGCAGGCCGTCGCCGGCTGCGGCCGCGACCAGCACGGCTCGCGTGCGGTTGGTGGCGTTGAGCCGGCCGGCGTCGTCGACGACCGTGACCGTGGTGCCCGCGCCGCTCCGGTTCAGGACGTCCCACCCGGTGAGGCCGTTGAACGTGCCATTGTCGGACGTGTTGAACTCGAACGAGCGGTTGCGCACCAGCTCGGCGTACAGGCCGCCGTCGGCCGCGTAGTTGATGTCCTCGTAAAAGATCCCGTACAGGCGGTCGGAGATCTCCGCGTCGGTGCCGTCGCCGTCGATCGTGATCGACGTGCCCTCGGCCACCGTGAACGGCTCGAGCACGAACCCGGCTGCGGCGTCGGGGTCGCCCAGCACGAGCCCGCCGTCGACGATCCCCACGGCCTGCGAGACGTCCGCGAGCGTGAGGTGGAGCTTGCCCCCGCCTGCCTCCGTGATCCGCAGAGCCGTGGGCGTGTCGCCCGCGGCGCCCAGGGCGAGGTGGCCGTCGGCTCGTGCGACGACCGGCCGGTCGCCCGCGACCAGCGTCACCGCGCCGGGCGTGCCCGCGACCTGGCTCGCGTCGAGCACCAAGGTGTCGCCAGGTCGCTGCTCGGCGACGACGATCGCGTCGTCGGCTCCGGTGGTCAGGTACGGGGCCACGCCCGGTGCGCGCAGGGTGAAGGGCCCGTCCGGCACCACGTCCTCACCCGGCGAGGCCACCAGCCGGACGTCGTCGAACACCGCCGGATAGGTCGTGCCGTCCAGCGCCCCGAGCGCGTACAGGCCGACGTGCTCGATCGGGAACGTCACGTCCACCGAGCTCACGTCGACCCACGCGGCCGCGGGCTCGTCCCAGCGCGCCGTCGTCACGGTGCTGCCCGCGCGCGTCAGCCGCAGCGTCTCCCGCGTCGACCCCGGGCGGTCCTCGAAGCCGGCCGCGACGAACGCCGCATTGGTCTCGATGTCGTTCTCGATCGCGACGCCCGACGGCGTGATCCCGCCGACGAACGTGAGGCCGGCGCGCACGTAGTTGTCGAGGTCCTGGTACGCGATGAGACCCGCGCCCTGGAACACCCGCTCGACGGGCGCCTGCACGGTCACGGAGATGGAGAAGTCCCCGTCCGGGATGTCGAGCGTCATGACGTTCCGCGCCGAGTTGTTGCCCTGGTAGGTGTCGCCCTGCAGGGCCGTGAGGGTCAGCGCGCCGGGGTTCGTCGTGAGCGAGCGCGCCGTCGGCTCGTCGTTCAAAGCCGTCCAGCGCGGGCCGAGCGTCGCGGAGTCGAAGCCGTCCGTCCACGCACCCGCAGGCACGGGCGGCGCGGCGGCGCTCGCCTGCGTCGCGGCCGAGATGCCGAGCGGCACGACGAGCGCGGCGGCGAGGACTGCGGCCAGGCCGAGGGAACGAGGTCGGCGGGTCCTGCTGGGCTGTCGCGACGCTGCGACCGGCATGGCTGCCTCCTTGCGCACGTCGATGTGCGCCGTCAGGTTGGTCGGCTCGATGTGAGCGCTAACATTCCAACGTTGTAGAGAGTAGGGGAAATGTCGGGTTAGCGCGAGGGTCGGGGCTGGACCAGGTGCGTGGTCACCTCTCTCAGGGCACCATGACCTCCGCCCGCGCCGCATCCGGGTACGCGTTGCCCGGCCCCAGCGGGTCGACGGCGTCGCTGGTCCCCAGCATCCGCGATCGCGGCCCCACGTGTTCGCGTTCGTGTCGCGCGGCATCTCTCTCGCGAGCCCACCGGGCCGCGACCTCACCGGAGGGTGAGCACGGGATCACCGCCCCGCAGGACACGGCAGTGGACACGTCAGTGGACACGCTCGGTGCGGGCGCCGGTGGGCTCGCACCGATGTTCGGCGCGTTCAGGACGAGGACCGCCGCAACGGCCAGCGCGGCTCCGGCACCGGCCAGTCGCGCGTGCCGTGGTGGGTTCGCCGCAGGAGTCGTCTCCGACTCCGGCTCGAAGTCGAAGGTCAAGAGGGTGGTGACATGAGGACGTCGTGATCGGTTCATGACACGACCGTCGGACCGGGAGGTATGAAGCCGTCGCTCGTCCGGTATACGCCCGGTATACGCGCCATTGACCGGCCCCGACGGCAGTCGCAGACTGCGGATATGGCCGTCCGTGTCTTGGGGCCGATCGAGATCGATGGCGGAGCGCCGTTGAGTCCACGGGCGCGGACGGCGCTCTGCGCGCTGGTGCTGCGGCGTCCTGTGTCCGTCAGCCTCGACGAGCTGGCGGACGCGAGCTGGGGTCCCGAGCCACCGGCCACGTGGCCGAAGCAGCTGCAGGCCACGATCGGGCACATCCGCAGGGCCTTGCCGAAGGATGCGGTCGTCACCTGCCCGGGCGGCTACCGCCTCGACCTGCCGGACGGGGACGTCGACGTGGACGCGTTCGCCGAGGGGGTCGCCCGCGCGCGCGCGTTCGCCGCGTCCGGGGAGCCGGACCGCGCCGTGAGCGCGTACAGCCGCTCGCTGGCGCTCTGGCGGGGAGACCCCTTCGCGGAGCTGCGTGCGTGGGACGGCGCCGCGAGCGAGGTGGCGCGGCTGACGGAGCTGCGGTCCACCTGCGAGGAGGACCTCCTCGAGGCGCAGCTGGCGGCCGGCGAGCACCGCACGGTCGCGAGCGACGCTCGCAAGCTGGTCGAACAGGACCCGCTGCGTGAGCGGCGGTGGGCGATCCTGGCACTGGCGCAGTACCGCAGCGGTCGGCAAGGGGACGCGCTGCTCACCCTGCGGGACGCTCGTCGGCACCTGGTCACCGAGCTCGGAGTCGATCCAGGCGCACAACTCATCGACCTGGAGCAGCAGATCCTCCATCACGACCCGAGGATCGCGGCGATCGAGCCCGCACCTGCGAGCCACCAGGACTGCCCGTACCGGGGGCTGGCCGCGTTCGGTGTGGACGACAGCGAACAGTTCTACGGTCGGGCCGCCGAGATCGACGCGTGCATGAGCCGGCTCCGCGCTCATCCCCTGCTCGTGATCGCGGGCCCGTCCGGAGCGGGCAAGAGCTCGCTGGCGCGGGCCGGCGTAGCCGCGGCACTCCGTCGCCAGGGTGCACCTGCGGTGGTCGTCATGCCCGGGGCGGACCCGGTCGGCGCGCTGTTCGAGGCGATCGGTGGCACACCGACGGCGTCGGCCCTGGTGGTCGACCAGCTGGAAGACCTGTTCGTCGGCGGCTACCGGGAGGACGTCGTCCGCGACTTCTGCCGCCTGCTGGCCGCGGCGACGGACGACCATCTCGTCGTCGTCACGGTGCGGGTCGACCAGATGGCCGGGCTCAGCATCGACCCCCGCCTGGCACAGCTGACCGAGCAAGGGCTGCACCTGGTCCGTCCGCTCACCGACGACCAGCTGCGGGACGTCATCGAGGAGCCGGCGCGGCAGGCCGGCCTACGCCTCGAACGGGGTCTGGTCGAGCTTCTCGTCAGGGAGGCGGGGGACGGAACGGGGTCGCTCCCGTTGCTGTCGCACGCGCTGGTCGAGACGTGGCGCCGACGCGACGGGTCCGTCCTGACGGTCGACGGCTACCAGGCGTCCGGTGGCATCTCGGCCGCCGTCGCGCAGACCGCCGAGCGCGTCTACCAGGGGTACTCGGAGGCGGATCGATCCACCTGTCGGGCGCTCCTGCTGCGGCTGGTGACGCCMTCGGGCGAGGGCGGCGCGATCCACAGTCGCCAACCCATGCGTGCGCTCGGCTTCGACGGTGGCCGAGATCGCGTCATGAGAGACCTCGTCCGGGCGCGTCTCCTGACCGCGGACGAGGGCACGATCGAGATCGCGCACGAGTCGCTGGTACGTGCCTGGCCCCGACTGCGGGCGTGGCTCGACGACGACGCGGCCGGCGTGCGCATCCTGCGGCACCTGAGCGCCGCCGCGAACGGCTGGGACACTCTCGGACGCCCGGACGGAGAGCTGTATCGAGGCACGCGCCTGGACGGGGCACTGGAGTGGCGGGCGACGACGACCCCTGACCTGACCGCCGTCGAGGGCGACTTCCTCGACGCGGCACGGGCACTGCGCGACGCAGATGCGGACTCGCTCGCGCTGCGAGCGGCACGCGACGCCCGGCAGAACCGTCGGCTGCGGACCGCCCTGTCCGGCGTCGTCGCCGTCCTTGTCCTGGCGATCCTTGCGGCGTCGGTGGCGGGCGTGAGCCGGTCGGACGCAGCCCGGGCGCGGGATGCCGCCGAGCTGCAGGTGCTGGTCAACCAGTCCATCGCCTTGCAGGCCACGAACCGTGACGCGGCTGCGCTGTTGGCCGTCGAGGCGTACCACCGGGCACCCGGCGACGCGCACGGACGTTCGGCTCTGCTCAGCACCTTCACCTCCGCCCCGGGGTTCGTGAGCTATCGACGCGTCCCCGGCGCTTCGCGCATCGCGGGTTCGAGCGTCCCGGGGACCGCCACGTCGATCGTCGTCGTCGATGCCCGTGCGCCTCAGCTGGTCAACACCGAGGACGGCTCGGTCATCCGCACGTTCGAGCCGATCGCGACGAGCGACGAGGGGCCGCGCCCGCTCGTGCGGGTCAGTGACGACGGCACACGAGCAGCGATCCAGAAGGGCAGGTCGCTGACCGTCTACGACATCGCCACAGGAGCGCGACTCCTCGGCCCGCTGCCCACAGGCCCCGCGGGTGAGCTCGCCCTCGACCCGCACGGTCAGGTGGTCGTGACGGTCGCGGGCAACGACGGCTCCGTGACGTCGCGACGGGTTCAGGACGGCGTCGTTCTCGGGACGCTGACAGGCACCGGGAAGGCGGGCGCCGCGTTCGACGCGTCGGGGCGACTGGTCGTGGGGTCGGCCGACGGCCCCATCCGGGTGCTCGACCCGAGCACGCTGGTCACGCACCAGACGATCGATGTCCCGACGCCGCCCTCCGAGAGCCATGCCGGTCCGCCGCGCGCGCCGACGCAGTCCTCCATCGCAGGACGCCTCGCCGGTCGCGCCGTCACCGACGAGCACGCCGTGGCGGCCGGGGACGACCTCGTCGTCCTCGTGGGGCCGTTCGCGCTGGTCGCCGTCGTGCCGTCCACCGGCGCGATCCTCTGGACTGCGGACCTCAGTGGGGCCCGTGCCGACTCGTGCTCGTGGTTCACCGTGGCTCTCGAGGCGGGCCTCGTGCTCTGCGGCGACCGGTTCGGAGTCGTGCGGGAACGGTCGCTCACGACCGGGACCGAGAACGGGGTCCGGCTCGACATCCAGCGCGGCGACGTCGGGGATCTCTCTGTGTCGCAAGGGGAGCTCGTGGTGTTCGGTGCGGCGGCGCCCGTGATCACCCGCTGGAGGGTCGACGGGGCCGGACCGGTGACCCGCCTCCTCGCCCGCGGCTCCGTCGCGGCGGCCGGGTACGACCCGGACGGGCGCACGTTCCTGACTGCCCGTCGGCCGGCCGATGCGCGGAGCACTGCCGAGCTGACGTCCTACGCGGTCTGGGACGCGCGCACGGACACCCCGACGCAGACGCTGCCGGACCCCGTCCGCGAGGTCAGCTGGCTCTTCCGGGACGTCGTCGCGGCCTACGTCCCTGGCGAGGACACGCTGCGACCGATCGACGCCCGGACCGGCCAGGAGGTGCCGGGCGGCCTGCGCGTGCCCATCGATGCTGAGCAGATCTGGTCCACGCCGTCGGGCGACCGGGCGTACGTGTCCATGCCCGGCTGGCAGCTATGGATCGGCAGCACCACCACACAGACGTGGGACCAGAACCCGATCGACGGGCGAGGCCAGGTCGTGGTCGACATGTCCGCGACCTCGGACGGTTCGCGGCTGGCGATCGCACTCGAGAACATCACCGGGGACCAAGCCACTTCCCAGTCCCCGGACGTCGTGCCCCATACGCTCGTGCAGATGTACGACGGCCGCACCGGCAGGCCCGTCGGGGAGGCGCGGCCCGACGCTGAGGCGGTCGCCCTGCGGGACGACGGCCTGCTCGCCGTCGCGCTACGCGGCTCGATCGAGCTCGTCGACAGCGCGACGATGCGGACCCTCCGGGAACTGCCGGGCGCGCGCGGTGCCATCTCCAACCTGCAGTTCTCGGCCGACGGCACGATCTTGATCGCCACGGCCGACGACCAGAGCGTCAGCGTCTACGACCCGGACGTGGGCATTCGGCTCGGCGAGCCGATACCGAGCTCCACGCCCCGATACCGGGAGGTGAGCTTGGCCCTCAACACCGCCGGCACCACCCGGCCGTTCGGCACGCAGATCACACACCCAGGCTACCTGCGTCCCGACGGCGAGGCCGTGCTGGTCACCGTCGCCCAAGGTGTCGCCGAGTGGGACCTCGACCCCGCGCACCTCAGCACGGCCGCCTGTGCCGTCGCCGGTCGGAACCTGACCAAGGTCGAGTGGGCGACCTACGCCTCCGCCCTGGGTCCGTACCGCCAGACGTGCTGAACCGGGCCGGGCCGCGAGGTCAGCCGAGCCTTCGCGCCCAGGGTGCCTAGGCTCCAGGCATGGCCACAGTCATCCTCGTCCGGCACGGTCGGAGCACGGCGAACGTCGCGGGGATCCTGACCGGGCGGGCCGCCGGCGTCGATCTCGACGCCGTCGGCCGCAGTCAGGCCGTGCGCGCAGCGGAACGACTCGCCGCCGTCCCTCTGGTCGCGGTGGTCACGAGCCCTCTGGCGCGATGCCGGCAGACGGCGCGGATCATCGCGGAGCACCAGAGCGACCTGCAGCCGCAGCTCGAGGCGGGCATCGTCGAGTGCGACTACGGGCAGTGGCAGGGGCGTCCCCTCAAGGAGCTCGCGCGGGAGCCGCTGTGGTCGGTCGTGCAGACCACGCCGTCCGAGGCCGTGTTTCCGGGCGGCGAGTCGATGGCCGCCATGCAAGCGCGGTCGGTGGCGGCGATCCGGCGCCACGACGCGGCGCTGGAGGCGGAGCACGGCGCCGGCGCGGTGTGGGTGGCGGTCTCGCACGGCGACATCATCAAGTCCGTCCTCGCGGACGCGCTGGGCATGGGTCTCGACCTCTTCCAGCGCATCACCGTCAACCCCGGGTCGCTCTCGATCATCCGGTACGGGACCACCCGCCCCGAGGTGGTCGCCACCAACACCGATTCCGGCGACCTCTCCTGGCTGCGCGCCGCCGGGCCGGTGGGCGACGCGCAGGTCGGGGGTGGCGCCGGTCCCGAGGCGGCCGCACAGGTCGACTCCTAAAATGGGCGACATGCCGGCCCTTGTTCACCTGTTCGACTGGCCCGACCGTGTCGTCGTCGGCACCGTCGGTCGCCCCGGTTCACGATCCTTCTACCTGCAGGTGCGCGACGGTGCTCGCAGCGCCAGCATCGGCCTGGAGAAGGAACAGTCCGCGGTGCTCGCCGAGAAGATCGACGAGATCTTGGATGCGCTCATGGCCGACGAGGGGAACCGGTTCAGCGTCCCCGCCGACACGCCCGCCGAGCTCGTCGACAACGATCCCCTGGACCAGCCCGTCGAGGAGGAGTTCCGCGCCGGGTTGATGCGCCTGGGCTGGGATCCCACGACCGCACAGGTCATCGTCGAGGCGTTCCCGTTGGACGAGACCTCCGACGAGGAGGAGACCGATCCCGAGGACTCGAGCGAGATGCTCCTGGTAAGGATGCCGGTGGGGACCGCGCGGGCGTTCGTTCAGCGCACCCGGCAGGTGGTCCGGTCGGGCCGGCCCGCGTGTCCCCTCTGCGGCGAGCCGGTCGACGACGACGGCCACGTGTGCCGCGTGCCAGAGGAGTCGTGACCGACCTCGTCGGCGGGGAGCTCGAGCTCGTCGGGCGCATCACGGTCGCCTCGAACGCCACCTTCCTCGCGACGGTCGGCGAGGTCCAGGTCGTCTACAAGCCCGTCGMCGGGGAGCGGCCCCTGTGGGACTTCCCGGACGGGACGCTCGCGAACCGCGAGGCGGCGGCGTACCTGGTCTCCGAGGCGTTCGGCTGGGACATCGTGCCGGTCACGTTCCTGCGGGATGGTCCGCTCGGTCCGGGCATGGTGCAGCTCTGGCAGGAGCCCGACGCCGAGCAGGATCCGGTCGACATCGTCCCCGCGCGGGCCGTGCCGCCGGAGGGCTGGCGCGCCGTCTTCCAAGGGATCGACGACGACGACCAGCCGCTCACCCTGATCCACGAGGACTCCCCCGCGCTGCGCCGGATGGCCGTGTTCGACGTCGTCGTGAACAACGCCGACCGCAAGGGCGGCCACATCCTCCCGACGCAGCAGGGTCACCGGTTCGGCGTCGACCACGGCGTCAGCTTCCACGTCGAGCACAAGCTGCGGACGGTCCTGTGGGGGTGGCGGGGCGACGCGCTTCACGAAGACGAGGCGGCGGGCGTGGAACGGGTCCGCACGCAGCTGGACGGCGACCTCGGTCAGCGCTTGTCCGAGCTCCTCAGCGATCGTGAGGTGGCGGCGCTGGCCACCCGCTGCGACCGGTTGCTCCGCAAGGGCGTCTTCCCGGGCCCTCGGGGCGAGATGCCGGCGTTCCCGTGGCCGTTCTTCTGAGCGTCACCACTCGTCGTCGCGACCCCAGCCGCCGAAGGCGCCGTTGCGGCGCGAGCCGAGGTACGAGTCGATGACCGCGGCGCCCAGGTCGTCGGTCTCCGGCGTGACGACGTTGCCGCCCGCCCGACGTGCCATGGCGTCGACGAACCGCGCGAGGCCCGGATCCTCACCGAGGCGGAAGAACGTCGTGCGTGCGCCCAGGCGCGCCGAGCCGTCGAGCTCACGCACCGCCAGGGCGATCGTCACCGGATTCGGCGGGTAGTCGAAGAAGACCTCGCCGTCGGGTTCCAGGTGGGAGGTCGGCTCGCCGTCGGTGACGATGAGCAGCACGGGCTGCGCGTTCGGGTGCTTGCGGAAGTGCCGGTTGGCCAGCAGCAGGGCGTGGTGCAGGTTCGTGCCCTTCTCCCACTGCGCGTCGAGCCCGACCAGCTGCTCGATCTGCATGACCGAGGCGCTGCGCCCGAAGCCGATCAGCTGCAGGTCGTCGCCGCGGAACCGGCTCGTGATCAGGGTGTGCAGCGCCAGCGCGGTGCGCTTCATCGGCACCCAGCGACCGTCCATCGCCATCGAGAACGACGTGTCGACGAGCAGCGCCACGCACGCCTGCGTGCGCGCCTCGGTCTCCTGGACCTCGACGTCCTCGACCAGGATCTTGACCGGACCCGCCGTGCCGGCCTGACGGACCAGCGCGTTGGTGATCGTCCGGGTCACGTCCCACGGCTCGGTGTCCCCGAATGCCCACTCCCGGGTCGATCCCGAGGGCTCGCCGGCGGCCCCGGAGCGGCGCACGTCGTGCCCGCCGGTGCGGCCGGACATCGTGTCGGCGATGGCTCTGAGGACGGATTTTCCCAGCTGGCGCATCGCCTTGGGCGTCAGCGCGAGCTGGCCGTCCGAGCCACGTCGCACCGTCCCGGACTCGCTCAGCGCCTTCTCGAGCCGCTGCAGGGTGCGGGCGTCGACGACCGCGTCTTGTCCGAGCTGGCGCGCGAGCTTCTCCAGGTCGAGGTCGTCCAGCTGAGAGCCCTGGTACGACTGCGCGAGCTGTTCGGCCAGCTCGTCGAGGTCGGCGAGGTCCTGGAACACGCCGGTGCCGTCGCCGAGCCCGAGCCCGTTCTCCCCGTCGAGGCGCTCCGAGCTGCCCCAGTCCTCGCCGGGCCGCAGCGAGCGCAGGCTGTCGTCCAGCTGGCCGAGCTCGTTCATGAGGTCCGACGAGCCGAACGCCTGCTGGGCGAGCGCGTCGAGCTCGTTGCGCTGCTCCTGCGTCATCGAGTTCCGCATGCGTTGCGCTGCGGCGGCCCTCTGCGCGAGGGCGTCGAGAAGCTCGTCGAGGTTCGTCGGGTTCTCCGGGAAGTACTCGCCGTGCTTGGCCATGAAGTCGTCGAACTGCTCCTGCGTGTCGTCGCCGCGCTTGCGGCTGTCGAGCAGGGCGTTGAGGTCGGCCAGCATCTCGCTCAGCGCGGCCCGGTCGTCGTCGGTCGCGTTCTCCAGCGCCTGCTTCATGCCGGCAAAGCGCTGGTCGAGGATCTCGCGACCCAGCAGGTCCTTGATCTTCTCGAACTCCTGCCGCGCCTCGCTGCTGCGCCACTCGTAGCCGTTGAGCTCGTTGACGGCGGCCGCGGGCGAGGCCGGGAGGTTGTCGAGCTGCATCTGCGCCAGCGCGCGGTCGCCCTCGTCCATGTCGACGTCGCGCGCCAGCTGCTTGCGCTCCGCCAGGATCGCGCGATCGAGCAGCTCCTTGACGTCCCGCAGCGTGCCGTCGAGGTTGTTCTCTCGTGTCAGCTCGCGCCGTCGCTCGGCCACCCGCCGCGCCAGCTCGTCGAGGCCGGTCTGGTCCCGTCCGCCGCGCCGCAGGAACTCGCGCATCGCCCGCTCGGGCGAGCGGCCCGCCATGACGTCCTCGCCGATCGCGTCCAGCGCCTCGGCAAGGTCGACCGGCGGCGCGAGCGGGTCCGGCCCGTCGACGTACGGGACGTACCGCGCTCGTTTTGCCAGCCGGCGATTGGCTCTAGCCATAGATCGTCTCGCCGCCCCCCGACTCCTTGCTGATGCGGCGCGCGAGGTACAGCCCCTCCAGCGCGAGCTCGATCGCGGCGGCCCGCTCGCCGTCGTCGGTGGCGTCGAGCCGCGCGCAGATCTCGTCGTACAGCTCCGACTCCCCCAGCGCGGGCAGGCCGGACAGGACGTCGCGGGCCGTGACCTGCTCGCCGGTGGTCACCATGGCCCCGCCCTGGATCGCGTCCACCAGGACGCCGAAGTCGATGCCGCGGAAGTGCGCGCGAACCGTCTCCGCCGTGGCGGTGCGCAGCAGGTGGTCGAGGATCTCGTCCTCGCGACCCTCCTCCCCCGACTCGAACTCGATCTTGCCCGCGAGGACGTCGACCGCGGTCTCCAGGTCGACCGGCCGGGCCACCGCGTGGTCCTCGCCCTGCCGTGCGGCGCGGTGCAGCGCCGAGGCGGCGACGGTCTCCGCGCCCGCGATGGCGAACCGGGCGCTGACCCCGCTGCGCTGGTCGACCGCGCTCGACTCCCGCAGCGCGCGCGTGAAGCGGGCCAGGATCTCGACGAGATGGTCCGGCACGTCCGCGACGAGCGCGGCCTCCTGGCGGATGACCGCGACCTCGTCGGCAAGCTCGGTCGGGTAGTGCGTCCGGATCTCGGCCCCGAACCGGTCCTTCAGCGGCGTGATGATCCGCCCGCGGTTGGTGTAGTCCTCCGGGTTCGCGGTGGCCACCACGAGCACGTCGAGCGGCAGGCGCAGGACGTAGCCGCGGATCTGGATGTCGCGTTCCTCCATCACGTTGAGCATCGCGACCTGGATGCGCTCGGCGAGGTCGGGCAGCTCGTTGATGGCGACGATGCCCCGATGGCCCCGCGGGACGAGGCCGAAGTGGATCGTCTCGGGGTCACCGAGGGCGCGCCCCTCGGCGACCTTCATGGGGTCCACGTCGCCGATGAGATCCGCGACGCTCGTGTCCGGCGTCGCGAGCTTCTCGACGTACCGCTCGTCGCGGTGGCGCCATGTGATCGGAAGGCTGTCGCCCTGATCCGCCGCGCGCCTCTGGCTGGCCGCCGTGATCGGCTCGTACGGGTGCTCCCCCAGCTCGGACCCATCGATCACCGGGGACCACTCGTCGAGCAGGCCGACCAGGGTGCGCAGAAGTCGCGTCTTGCCCTGGCCGCGCTCGCCCAGCAGCACGACGTCGTGTCCGGCGATCAGCGCCCGCTCGAGCTGCGGGACGACGGTGTCGTCGAAGCCGTGGATGCCGGGCCAGGGGTCGCGGCCCTCGCGGAGGGCCGTGAGGAGATTGGTGCGGATCTCTTCGCGCACCGACGTGTGCACATGCCCCGAAGCGCGGAGCTCGCCGACCGTTGCCGCTGTTGGACGCATCATTCGGTCGAGCGTACGTCCGGTTTCTGGCTTATCAACTGCTGCGTTCCCGCGTGGACACGGTGACGGTGAACTTGGGGTCGCGGCCTGCCTGCCGAGTCGGCCCGACGACGCGTTCCAGCGTCGGGCGGTAGCGCAGGTGCGAGTTCCACACCGCCCACAGCTCGCCGCCGGGTTTGAGGACCCGCGCGGATTCGGCGAACAGCGTCTTGGCCACCCCGTCGTGCACCGCGGCGCCGACGTGGAACGGCGGGTTGAGCAGCACGAGGTCGACGCTCGCGTCCGGGACGTCACCTGCGCCGTCCGCACGCTGGACCAGGACCCGCCCCTCCAGACCGTTCGCCACGACCGTCGCCCGGGCGGAGGCAACGGCGGCGGCGGACTCGTCGGTCGCCGTGACGGTCAGCCCTTCGTTCGCCCGCGCCAGGAGGACAGCCAGCACCCCTGTTCCGCAGCCGAGGTCGACGGCCTTTGCGGCGTCCGGCCGCATCGCGTCGAGGTGCCGCAGCAGCGCGCGGGTGCCGATGTCGATCCCCGTCCCAGCGAACGCGCCGCCGTGCGCACACACCGTGATGCCGAGGTCCGAGTGGTCCTGGCGCTCGGGCCACCGCTTCTCAGGCCGATCGGCTTCCGGACGGGGTTGTGACGCGGTGAGGACACGCGACTTCTGCCTCGCCAGGTGCGCCTGCACGCTGGCGAACTGGCGCCCGAGGACGTCGTTCATCGCGGTCGTCATGTGCTTGACCCGGCCGCCCGCCACGACGACCACGTCGGGGTCGGAGTGCTCGGCGATCAGGGCCGCGATCTCGTCGAGCGCGTC
Organism: Cellulomonas sp. P1_C4; assembly: GCF_056406355.1. Lineage (NCBI taxonomy): Bacteria > Bacillati > Actinomycetota > Actinomycetes > Micrococcales > Cellulomonadaceae > Cellulomonas > Cellulomonas sp. P1_C4. Next base: position 51,268 of record NZ_JBFUAI010000017.1, read on the forward strand.
GAGCGACCGCGGCAGCTGGAGCAGCACCACGCGGGCACCCGCGACGAGCTCCGGCGTCAGTCCGTGGTTCGTGAACCCGTCGAGGCCGAGCCGCTCGGCGTTCGCCTGGAGCGCCAGCTCGCCGAGCAGCCGGTCCTGGTGCGTGCGCACCCCGGAGAGCCCGTACCGCGCGATCGCGCCGAGCGTCAGCGCGCCGTGGTGGTCGCCGATCACGACGACGTCCGGGCCGCCCGGCGCTTCCAGCGCGGGCGCTCCTTCGTCGAGGATCAGTCGGTCGCTCGCGTCGACCGCGTGCAGGTTCGGCGCCTCGACGTCGGGGTAGCGCCGGAGGTTGGCGAGCACGTCGGTCTCGTCGCGGTCCGCCGCAGCATCCACGCCACCGAGGCTAACGGTCGCCCCGCCCTCGCGACGTGCTCGCGCCGACACATCCCGGCGACCTCGGAGCGATCGGCGAACGCTCCACACGATGGGAGGCGGAGGCTCCCGGCCACCCGCCGTTTGCTCAGTCTCGAACATGCATTCCGCTCACGGTCTTTCGACCTGCGGCCATCGCTTCGCCATGCGGTCGACCAGTTCTTCGCACGAAGTCGCGCGCCGAACCCGTCTCAACTCTCGGGCGCACGTGGACGGCCTGGACCGGTTCGGAACGTGTGAATGCTCCGTCGATATGGCCGAACGATGCGCTCGGACTTCTCGTGGGCGATGTCGATGGGCGCGGACGGCGAGGGCGTCGAAAATCATTGCCGGCGCGTCGTCAAGGCGATGTGACCACCGACCACGCAGCCGCGTACTGCTCGTTCACTGACGGCGGGAGCGTCCCACTCACCCGCAGCAGGGACGCCCCATTGACGTAGTGCCACTCCGTGCCGAAGGCCGGTCCCAGTGACTTGAGGGTGTCCTGGATGTAGTCCGACCGCGCCTGCGCGTCCGCAGGAGCCGCGAACACTTCCACGACAGCGCCCTGGTCGATCCCGTCGCCACCGCCGGCCCGCGGATCGGCGAGGGCTGCGGCCGATGTGTACTGGTTCGGGCGGCCGATCAGATCGTTGGGATCATTTGTCTCGTCGTACACCGTGACCCCGGTGATCTCCGGAATCTGCGCACGGAGTGCGTCAGCGAGGGCTGCAGCGTCTTTGACCGCTGCCTGTGCCGGGGTCGCGGTCGGAGTTGCGGGTGCAGACGGAGTTTCCACTGAGGACTCAGCCGCTGTCGTGGATGGTGACGAATTCGCCTCAGGCTCCGAATCCGATCCGGAACATCCGGTGAGCGCCGCACAAGCGAGCGCACCGGCAGCAACAATCACCATGGCCTTGCGCATCGCAGAGTCCCCCCGATGGAATCACTGACGAGAACGACCCTAATGGTCGAAACCGGATCGGCGCCTGGGCGGTCGAGCGGCGCCCTCGACGCGCGCGGGGATGCCCGATGACGTCGGCGGTTCAACCGTTTCCGAGCTGGGGCCGGTATTGGCGAACTCGCCTACTCACCCTTCGTGTCGTCCCGCAACGAACGGATCATGCTGTGCAGGATGTCGAACGCAGCCGACCGCTGGGCCGCAGTCATGCCGCCGAGCATCTTGAGCTCGACGGAGTGGACGGCGACGGTCGCCTTGGCGAGGCTGCGCCGACCGCGCGGAGTGAGCCGCGTCGGGAGGGCCTTCCCGACGGGTGCCTCGGCCGCCCTGGTCACGTAACCGTCTCGTTCCAGGCTCTGCAGCAGCACGTTCATCGACTGACGCGTCACGAACGCTCCGCGCGCGAGCTCAGAGTTGGACAGCCCCGGACGTTGCGCCAGCAGCTCCAGACAGGCGTAGTGCGTCACCGTCATCCCCAGCGGACGCAGCACCGCCTCCATTGCTTGGCGAAGCGTGCTGGACGCCTCCTTCAGGAGATATCCCAGCGAGGTCTCCAGGTCGACACCATGTTGACTCATGTCAGTATCCTGACATAGGTTCCTGTGTGTCAGAAAGCTGACACGCCACGAAGGAGCTCATCATGCCCGCCACAGGCCCCGACTTCATCTCCCTGCAGACGCGCGACCTCGACGCGTCGCAGGCGTTCTACGAGCAGTACCTCGGCCTGATGCGCTCCGCGGCCGGCCCACCGCACGCCGTCGTCTTCGAGACCAAGCCGATCGCGTTCGCGCTGCGCGACGTCGTTGCCGGCACCGATCTTGCGTCCGTCGCTCAGCCCGGCATCGGAGCCGCGATCTGGCTGCACGCCACCGACGTCCAGGACATCCACGACGCCCTCGTGGCCGACGCCCACCGGATCGTCTCTGCACCGATCGACGGGCCCTTCGGCCGGACATTCACCTTCGCCGACCCTGACGGCTACCACGTCACTCTCCACGACCGCGCGTAGGACGCCGGACGGGGGCGTCGGTCCACGCTTGTCGTCCACGACCCGGGCCGGACACCGTCGGATGCGAAGGCAGACCGCCCCCGACATCGGGAAGCATGGCCGGAACGGTCCGCCCCATGGTGCATGGCGGGCTACGCAGACGTCGGCGGTACGAAGCGCTCGATGAACTCGAGGGAGGCCTGTGCGACTTCTTGCCACCCGTGGTCGATGGTCAGCGAGTGACCTCGACCCGGCATCTCGAGGAACTCCGTGACGGCGCCATTCTTGCTGTGCTTCTTGTAGGCGGCGTGGGAGATGGCGTGCGGGACGGTGTGGTCCTGCTCGCCCGACACGACGAGCAGGGGTCCCCTGCCGGGCGCCTTGTAGTCGACCTTCGCCTCGCTGAACGGGTTGAGGTTGGCTGCGGCGGCCTGGAAGATCGGCACCCCGGACGCGGCCACGTGGAACTCTTCGTACAGCTGCTTGGCCTCGTCCTCGTCGAGGTTGTTGGCCCAGCCATAGAGGAACTCGTCGAATGTCAGCGTCACGGCGCGGCGGGCGTTCGCAGGATTCCCGAGCACCGGCGAGCCTGCCTTGAGCGCAGAAGCCGGCAACGGGAGGACACCCCGACCCGGGGCGGGGTCGATGGTCACCGTCACCGCGGCGACCTCCTCCCCCGCGATCTTCTGCACGATCAGGCCACCGAACGAATGCCCCACGATGGCGGGCTTCCGGGTCAGCTGGCGGACCGCCTCGAGGTAGTGGTCGGTCACGGCTTGCACCATCTTGTGCGCGAAGGCCTCCGGGTTGGCCCGGGCCTCGGCCACGGTGTCGGGGTCGTCCGGCCAGCCAGGAGCAACAGTGGCGTAGCCGGCCTCCTCGAACAGCGCACGCCATCGGTCCCAGCTGCTGGAGAGCAGCCACAACCCGTGGACGAACAGGACCGGTTGGCGGCCCGAGTCGTTCGCGGCCTGGAGCTCGGCGAGCTCACGCTCGGTCAGGGTCTGTCGCGGGGAGTCGCTCATGACGTCATCGCCTTCCTGTCGGTCCTGCGGGTCGATGCCTACCGACGCTAGGTCGCAGCAGCATCGCCAAGTTGGTCCAGGCTGCGCGAACTTGTGCCGTGCGTGCACGCGTCGGCAGACACGCGGACACCTGCAGCGCTGGACCGGCCACGCCCCGGCACCACCGGGCGGACCAGGTATGTGCTGAGCGTGCACGATTCGTTGCCGTTCCTGCGGGCCGACCGCGACGGGCTTGTGCGCGTCAGCGACCGTGACCATGCTGGACGCACGTGGCCCCCCGGCCGCGACATCGACGCCCGCGGGCAGACATGGAGCGCGGGCATGACGACCCTCTGGAGTGCCGCCGAGGCGTCAGGAGTCGATCGCGCTGCGGCAGTCCGCGAAGCCGTCGGCAGCAACGTCGTGCGCGTGGACATCGACCTCCCGGAGGATCCTCGCAACATCGACGTCGAGCTGGCCCTCTCCGCCGCCGGCCCGGTGCAGGTGCTCACGGTGCGGTCGATGGCGACCACGGTCACGCGGAGCCCCAGACTCGCCCACGACGGATCCGAACCGCAGCTGTTCCTCACCCTGCAGCGCACGGGCGGCTCGGCGATGGCGCAGCACGGCCGGCACGTGCATCTGCGCGCCGGCCAGTTCGCCGTCTACACGACGACGAGTCCGTACACGCTGATGTTCGACGGCGGCCTGGACGCGCACTTCTTCCGCATCCCGATCGCCGAGCTCGCTCTGCCCGACTCCGCGATCCGCGAGGTGTCCTCCCGCGCACTCGGAAGCAATGACCCTGTCGCGGCGCTGGCGTCCACCTACCTGGGCCAGCTGGCGCTCAGCCCCGGACTGCGGACCCGAGCAACCGCCGACAGTCTCGCCCAGCCGACGATCGACCTCGTTCGCGCCGCCCTGGTCTCCAGCCTCGGCGACCCGGCCCTCGGCAAGGTGTCCCTCCAGACGACCCTGGAGATGAGGCTCCTGGAGTACCTGCGATCCCACCTCGCCGACAACGACCTGACCCCGGGGAAGGTCGCAGCGGTGCACAACATCTCCGTCCGGCACCTGTACACCGTCCTGGGCCGCGCCGGCGTGAGCTTCGGCGACTGGCTCCGCACCCAACGACTGGAAGCCTGCCGCCGCGAGCTCGCACAGCCGCACGCCCGCACACGCACCATCGGATCGATCGCCCGCCAGTGGGGCTTCCCGGACGCGACCCACTTCAGCAGGCTTTTCCGCGCGTCCTACGGCGTCACGCCGAGAGAATGGCGCGACCTGAAAGCAAGCCAGCGCACCTCCGGGGTTTCCTAGCGCGGCACCGAGCAGACGTTCGGCAGCTCGCTGCCGCCGACCAGTTGGTCGAACATCCGTGACGACCGCCACGGCTGACCACTCGCCGCGATGCCGTTGGGGCGCCGTCCGCGTGGCGCAGCTCGACGCAGGCGCCGACGATGGGATGGACCTGGTCCGCGACGGTCCGGGCACGGCAGGAACGGGCGACCATGAGCGACACACCGCAGGAACCGGACGCAGGGACACCAGAAGGTGGCTACGGGTTTCCGACACTCGAGCAGGAGGTCACCCCGGAGCTGCTCGAACGGAGCGCCGAGTCCGACGGCTCAGGCAAGGATCCCGACGACGGAACAACACCGGTCGAGCCCGTGGAGAATCCATCGGCGGTCGAGCGCACCGACTGAGCCGCGGGTGAGTTCACGACCGAGAACTTCTCTCGGGTGGTGGCGTCAACGACCTGGTGGGCGAGCGATCGCACGAACATTCCATGCGGCGGCCGACCCGGCCGGCGCTAGGGCCCCGGCAGAGGAACGTCGCGGCCCCGCATCAGGATCGAGAGCTCGAGACCGCGGTGCGTGCAGACCTCGGCCAGAGCGGCGGTACGGACGGCGCAGCGGGGGCGCACGCCGCCCGATCAGTTGCTCACCATCCGGGCTCGCCTACCTCGACGTGCCTGGCTATCGTCAGTATCCGAATCGATCGGGCGTCGGGAGGCACCGGCATGTCGCACCCGAGTGCCGGCACCGGCGCCGGCGCGGAGCGCCACCAGCGGCACGCCGCCAACCGTGCGCCCCGGGCGACGCACCCTGTCCTGCTGATGAACCCGAAATCCGGGGGCGGCAAGGCGACCAAGTTCCGGCTCGAGGACCGCTGCCGCGACCTTGGCGTCGAGCCCGTCGTGCTCAGTCCGGGCGACGACCTCCAGGCAATGGCCGAGGCCGCCGTCGCGCGAGGCAGCGACCTGCTCGGCATGGCCGGCGGCGACGGCTCGCAGGCCCTGGTCGCCGCCGTCGCGGCCCGGCACGGCATCCCGTTCGTCGTGGTGCCCGCTGGCACGCGCAACCACTTCGCCCGCGACCTCGGCGTCGGGACGGGTGTCGTCGGCTCCCTGGCGGCGTTCGTCGACGGCGCCGACGTCCGCGTCGACCTGGCCGAGGTCAACGGCCGGGTGTTCGTCAACAACGCGTCGATGGGTGCATACGCCCAGCTGGTCCGCTCGCCGCGATACCGGGAGGCGAAGGTCCGCACCGCCGTCGAGCTGCTGCCCGAGCTGGTCGGCCCGTCGGCTGCGCCCGTCGACCTGCGGTTCACGCTGCCCGGCGGCGGGCTGGCGACAACGGCCCAAGTGCTTCTCGTGTCGAACAACCCCTATGACCTGTCCGGCGCGCCGCGCGGGGCAGGACGTCTGAGGCTCGACGATGGACTGCTGGGCATCGCCTCGCTGCGCGTCGTGAGCGGTGCCGAGGCCCAACAGCTGGCCGCGCTGACCGCGGCCGGGCACAGCGAGCTGTTCCCCGGATGGGACGAGTGGACTGCGACGACGCTCGAGGTGGACTCCGAGCAGCCCATCGCCTTGGGCATCGACGGTGAGGCCGTCACCCTCGATGCCCCGCTGCACTTCGTGACCCGCCAAGGTGCGCTGGTCGTGCGCGTCGCCCGCGAGCGACTCCAGAGCAAGCCGACGCTGCTGTCGAGCGGGAAGCGACCCATGCCGTTCACGGCACTGTCGCGGCTGCTCTCCGGACGGGGCCTGACGTGAGCGCGCCAACGGGCGGCGCCCCGGTGCCGCCCGCGGCCGGCTCGACCGCGGAGGCCCGGGAGCCCGTCGAGGACTGGCTGGCCCAGCGGATTGCCGACGCCCTGCCGGGCGAGCAACCCGAGGCACTGCTCCACGTCTTGCGCACGCTCGGCCGGTGGGACCGGCGCGCCTACGAGGCGGTGGCCGGGCTCTCGACGCCGCTGCTCGACGAGCCGATGCGGATCGTGGCCCAGGTGGCCAACCACTCCAAGCCCTGGATCGCGACCGCGGCGCTCCTCGCGGCCGTTGGCGGGCGCAGGCAGCGGACCGCCGCTCTGGCGGGTGTGGCGGCCATCGCTGCCACGTCCTTCGTCGTGAACCAGCCGATGAAGCGCATCGGGGCCCGACTCCGACCGGACCGGCACGCGCTGCGCGTGCCGGCGCCGCGGTGGGTGCCGATGCCGACGTCGACGTCCTTCCCGTCCGGGCACTCTGCGTCCGCCGCCGCGTTCGCCGCCGCCGTCGGGCAGGTCCTGCCCGAGCTGCGAATCCCGTTGCGCGTCGCCGCCGCCACCGTCGCACTGTCGCGCGTCTACACCGGCGTCCACTACCCCGGCGACGTTCTGGTCGGCGCCGTGACCGGCGCGGTCGTCGGCCGCTCCGCTGCGCGCCTCGTCCTGAAAGTGACCGAGCCGAGCTGAGGGCCACCGACCGCCGAGGTCCCGGCACCAAGGAGGGACGCGGTCGGCTCGATGGGGGCCGCCGCCGCTGCCCTGCACCGCCCCGTCAGGCGGACGCAGTGACGGGCGCCTCGGCGATCATGGTGATCTCCGTGATCAGACCATCGACGAGCGTGAGCACGTCGATCACCCGGATCGAGACGCGCTGGCCCGTCGGCGGGAGCACGCCGACGGGCGTCGCCAGGGGGCCGACGTGCCGCCCCTCGAGGCGGAAGGCAACGGCGACCTTCGAGCCGGCGTCGCTCACCTCGAGGACCTCGCGATGCACGTCGTCGAGGGCGCGCTGGAGCGCCGCAGCGGCGTGCACCAGGTCGCCGACGGTCAGCAGCGCGCCGTTGACCCGGACCGGGTCGGCGTAGAGCTCGCGAAACGCGTCCGCCGCCCGCGCGGGATCGGCGTGCGGTCGGGACCACAGGTCGAGCAACGCCGCCGGCTCGAAGCTCATGACCGGATCGCCGGGACGCGCAGCGCCCGCAAGACGGTGCGGACGGCCGCCGCGAGGCGGGAGGTCCGCCAGTCGACGGCGGGCAGGTCGTGCTGATGGGTGTCGTGCGTGGCGGCCCACAGCGGGAACTCGTGCGCATACATGTCGGACTCCTCTCCGTGCGCCGCATCTCGGCGCTGCCCACACGCTCGCGCCGGACGCCTGCAGGAACACTGCTGCCGAATTCGGTATCTGCAGGTTTTCTGCAGGCCCCCGTCAAAGGTGGCCTTGCACGCTCGGGCCACCGACCGAAGGGGCCCGACCATGACCGCCGCACCGCTCATCGACACCCGCCCGCTGACCCGACCGCAGGCGCCCGGCTGGCTCCCGCCGGCGGCGCTCGCGCTGGTCGCGGCGCTGTGGGGCGTGACGTTCACGGTGGCCGACGACGCGTCGACGACGATGCCGGCCGCCGACCTGGTGGTCTGGCGCTTCGGCCTCGCCTCCGTGATCCTGACGCTGTGCACCCGCGCGGCGCCGGCCCTGCCGCCGCTGCTGCGCGGGCGCGGGATCGTCCTCGGCGCGCTGCTCGGTGCCGGATTCCTCCTGCAGGCGTGGGCGCTGACGTTCACCGATGCGCTGACGTCCGGCTTCCTGACCAGCCTGCTCGTCGTCGTCGCACCGCTCGCCGCCTGGCTGATCTACCGCGAGCGGCTCGGCCGCGCGACCTGGGCCGGAGTCGGGCTCGCGACCGCCGGCGTCGCGGTGCTGAGCCTGCACAGCACCGGGCTCGGCCCCGGCGAGCTGCTGACGCTCGCCTCCGCGGCGACCTGGGGCGTGCATGTCGTGCTGCTCTCCCGCTGGTCCGTGCCGGGTCACGCCCTGCGGCTGGCGCGCGTCCAGACGGCCACGGTGGCGGCGCTGGCCATCCTCGTCGTGACCCTGCGCTCGTGCCTGAGCGGACGCACGTCCGTGCCAGCGGCTCCGCCGGACCTGGCGTCGTGGGGCAGCGTCCTGTTCCTCGCTGTCCTGGCGACCGCCGCCGCGATGGTGCTGCTCAGCTGGGCGCAGTCGAGGCTCAGCGGCACCCGGGCCGCGGTCATCCTCACCCTCGAACCGGCGATGGCCGGGGTGACCGCCGTCCTCACCGGAGCCGCGCTGACGGGTCGGATCGTGCTGGGGGCGGCGCTGCTGCTGGGCGCCATGTACGTGGTCGAGCTCGGGGGCCGGCGATGAACGACCTCGTCGAGCGGCTGGGCGGCACCGAAGCAGTGCACGCCGCCGTGGACGATCTGTACCGGCGGATCCTCGCCGACCCCGCGCTGGCGCCCTACTTCGACGGCGTCGACCTGGACCGCCAACGCGGCCACATGACCGACGTCCTGGTCGTGGTGCTTGGCGGCCACCTGCGGCCGGACCGGCTGACGGGTGTGCACGCGCACCTGCACCTCACCGACGACGTCTTCGACCGGACGGCCGGACACCTGCTCGACACCCTCGCCACTCTGGGGGTCGATCCCGCGGCCATCGACGACGTCATCGCCCAGGTCGCGGCCCTGCGGTCGAAGGTCCTCGGCTCGTGAGCCGCGTGCAAGGTTCCTGCAGGGAACCGGCAACCGGCACCGCACAGCATCAACACCACCGAGCGGCCCACACCGCCGCCCCCACCGAAAGAGGAGTCATCGTGACTGTCGTCACCCCCCAGCTCATCACCACCCCGAAGGCGTCCACCGCCGGCACGCGCCTGGTCCGTGTCGCCACGGTCAGCGCCGTTGCAGCCGGCGCGGCGATCGTCGTCGCCGGCCTGCTCGACCCCGGCTACAGCGCGCGCAGCGAGGCGATCAGCGCGCTCGCGTCGCAGGAGTCCCACTCGGCCGCGCTCATGATCGGTGGGTTCGTCCTCATGGCGACCACCCTGCTCGCGTCCGGCGCGTTCCTGTTCTCGCGGCTCCGGGGCAAGGGAGCGCGGACGGCGTCCGTGCTCATCCTCGTCTCGGGCCTGCTCACGCTGGTCGCCGGGTTCAACCGGCAGGACTGCTCGAACCTGCAGGCGGCCTGCCTGGCTCGCGAGGAGGCCGAGACGGTGTCCTCGCAGCACGTCATCCACAACCTGGTGTCGATCCCGATCTTCCTGTTCCTGATCGTCGCCACGTTCTTCCTCGCGGCGGGTCTGCGCCGGTGGGGTCGGGACGCGCGTCTCGCCCGCGCCACCCTGCTCGCGGGGTTTGCCGGGCTCGCACTGGCCGTCTGGTTCGGCTCCGGGGCGTACGGCTCCAACGGCGGGCTCGTCGAGTGCGCCCTGGTCCTCGTGACCTTCGGCTGGCCGGCCCTCGTGGCCAACCGGGTGCTCAGCCGCGACGCGGTGGCGAGCTGAGCGCGTGCCCGTCCGGGACCAGCTCCGCGACGCGCGCGAACGCGTCGGCGGAGTCCAGGGCGCGGCCCGCGTCGTAGGTCGCCGTCAGGCCGTCGTCAGCGATCCGTTGGGTGATCTCGCGCAGGTAACCGGCCGTGTCGAGCGGGTCCATGAGCTCCGGCGCGTACCCGATGTCCCTACCCTGGCGGTGGGCGATCCCCGCCAGCTCCGCCGCGGAGCGCACGTCTCCGCGGCGGAGCAGCACGTAGGCGGCGCTCACCACGCCGACCACCCAGGACGTCAGGTCGCGGTCGGCGACGGAGTTGCCGATGACGCGGGCCACCGCGGCCCGCGTCGGCTCGGTGACGTCGCCGGCCGCGATCCCGGCCTTGGCCACGACCCACTCGCACGCCACCACGCACCACGAGTACCCGCAGTCCTCCGCGACGGCGACACCTTCGGCGGCCCGCGCCCGGGCCTCGTCCAGGTCGCCGGCCCGCAGGTGCCCGGTGCTCAGCGCCAGCAGGGCGTCGGCGGCCCGTTGCGGCGACTCGACTCCGCGGGCCAGCACCAGGGCTGTCCGGGCGTCCTGCAGCGCCTTCGCCACCTGGCCGAGATTCGCCTCGAAGAACGCGATGGTGGACAGCGCGTAGCTCTTGGCCTGGGCGTCGAGCGTGCCCGCGGCCAGCTCGGCGGCCGTGCCCAGCTCGCCCACCAGGCCCGCGTAGTCCCCGGCCAGGTAGCGGAGCAGCACGACGCCGACAGACCTGCCGATGAGCAGGCGGTCGGGCACGTCCTGTGGAGCAGCGGGCGCGTCGCCGAGCGCTCGGAGGCCCTCGACCACGTGCCCGCGCCGGTACCAGAACCACAGCATTCCCACGGCGATGCGCAGGCGGGGATGGTCAGGCTCGTCGGCGCTCCAGGAGAGCGCGGCGCGGATGGTGTCCTTGTCCTGCTCCAGCCGGTGCATCCATTGCCGGCTCCGCGGCCCGCGGAGCTCGGCGTCGGTCTGGTCGGCGAGGGTCGCGGCCCAGGCGACGATCTGCCGACGAACCGCCCRCGTGCGCTCGTCGGAGCGCTGGAGCGCCGCGTACTGCCGCAGCGTCTCGAGGATCCGGTAGCGACGCGGCGAGCCGTCGAGGGCCGTGACCAGCGACTTGTCGATGAGCGAGAGCAACGTCGACAGCACGCTCCGACCGCCGGCCACCGCGGTGGCGCCCTCCAGGTCGAACGACCCTTCGAACACGGACAGCACCTCGAAGAGCGCCTTCTCGTCGGGGGTCAGCGCGTCGTGAGACCAGGCGACCGCCGCCGTCATGCTGGCGTGGCGCTGGTTCGCACGGCCCCCGCTGAGCAGGGCGAACCGGTCCCCCAGCTGGTCGGCAAGCTGGTCGACCGACAGCGCGCGGCACTGCGCCGCGGCCAGCTCGATGGCCAGGGGCAGGTCGTCGAGGCCACGGCACACCCGGGCCAGCGTGGCCCGCTCGTGCGGGTCCGGCCGCCAGCCGGGCACCACGGCCGTCGCGCGCTCCACGAAGTGCTGCTCGGCATCCACGCTCGCCAGCGCCCGCAGCTCCAGCACCAGCTCGCCGGGAACGCGCAGCGTCTGCCGGCTCGTCGCCAGCACCCGGACGTCCGGGCACCGCTCGAGCACCGCCGTGACCAGCCTTGCGACCTCGGGCGCGATCTGCTCGCAGTTGTCCAGGACCAGCAACAGGCGCCGCTCGGCCAGGACGTCGGCCAGCCCGGCCGCATCGTGCGCGCCGGTGATCGCCAGCGCGGTCACGACCGTCTCCAGCAGCAGCGAGCCGTCCTCCAGGCCGGCCAGGTCGACGAACCACGGACCGTCCGCGTCGCCCCGAGCGCGAGCCGCCTCGAGCACGAGCCGGGTCTTGCCGATGCCGCCCGGTCCGACCACCGTGACGAGCCTGCTGCGATCGAGCGCCGTCGCGACCTGCGCGAGCTCGTCGCCGCGCCCGATCAGGGCGGTGACCGGCTGGGGCAGCGTCCGGTTGCGTGCCGACGGCGCGGGCCGCGCGACGGCCTCCCCCGGCAGGTCGAGCGACGGGTCGTGCTGGAGCACCTGGGCGTGCAGCGTGCGCAGCGAGCGGCCCGGCTCGACGCCCAGCTCGTCGTCGAGCCGGCGGCGCACCTGGTCGTACGCCGCGAGCGCCTCGGCCTGGCGCCCGTCGCGGTAGAGCGCCAGGATCAGCACGGCGTGCAGGCTCTCCCGGAACGGGTGCAGCTCGACGAGCGCGCTCGCCGCGGTGGCGACCGTGGCCGCGTCCCCCAGGCTGAGCAGCGCGGACAGCCGAGCCTCCCGCGCCAGGAGCACCAGCTCCGCCAGCCGCGCGGCCTCGGCCACCGCCGCGTCTCCGAGCGACTCGACGACATCCGCCAGGGGCGCACCCGACACCAGCGCCAGCGCCTCGTCCAGGATCCGGAGCGCCGCGCCAGGGTCCGTCGCCATGCCGGCCCGCGCGTCGGCCAGCAGTCGCGCGAACCGGCGGGCGTCGACGGCGTCGTCGGCGACCTCGAGCAGGTAGCCCGGCGCCCTGCGGACGACCCGAGGACGCGGTGCCTCGTCGTCCGCCGGCACGCCCAGGTCCTCGCCCAGGCTTCGCCGCAGCCGRGAAATGTAGACCTGCAGGGTGGACGACGCCGATTCGGGCGCGTCGTCGCCCCACAGCTCGACGACCAGCCGGTCCGTTGACACGACGTGCCCCGACGACATCGCGAGCACCGCGAACACGGCCCGCTGCTTCGGGGAGCCGAGCGCGACGTCCTGGCCGCCGACCGTCGCGGCCACCGGCCCGAGGATCCGGATGAGGGTGGTCGGCGCAGGCGATGGTGCGGCCCTGCCCTGCGACCGCGCGCCCATGAGCCGGAGCCTGACCTACCGTGTCTGACCGGTCAAGGACTCCGCGCGCCACGGCGCCGTGGGAGCGAGTCCCGATTGCCCGTCGCGGGCGCGCCGAGCACCATAGCGAGGCACGACATCACGAAGACGCGCACTTGGCCGCACAGTCGCGACGCGACCAGGGATAAGTCGTGGGTGCGGCAGCGCACGCCGTAGCGTCGGACAACGTCGAGGTCCACGAGAAGAACAGCTTGCGTGGTCGCACCTGATCATCCGGGGACCTCGACGCCATCACCCCGGTACTCGTTCACCGTTGAGCCGATACCCCCACCGGAACTTCGAAGAGCCACAACTGGGACGCTTCTCATCGAGCGTGCCCGAAGGAGACCTCATGGCCGAACTTCCCCGCTTGGAGCGAGCAGGCACCCACACGCGGCTGGTCGTGGACGGCTCACCGTTCCTCTGCGTGGGCGGCGAGCTGCGCAACTCCAGCGCTTCTGATCCCGTGTACATGGCACCCGTCTGGCGCGCTATCGAGAGGTCCGGAGTGAACTCGATCATCGCTCCCGTGGGGTGGGATCAGGTGGAGCCGTCCGAGGGTGAGTTCGACTTCAGCGTCGTCGACGAACTGCTCTCAGGTGCGCGCTCGGCCGGCGTCCGCCTCGTCCTCATCTGGTTCGGTGCCTACAAGAACGCGTTGTCCACCTACGCACCGACGTGGGTTCGCCAGGACTCCGCCCGATTCGAGCGAGCCGACCGGGGACCGTCCCCCATGCGGGCTCCCTTCACCTACTCGGGCTCGATGCCTCGCCCCACCCTGTCGGTGTTCTCCGGGCCTCTGCGTGAAGCGGACGAGGCGGCCTATGGAGCGTTGATGGAGCACATCGCCCGGGTGGACGAGGATCACACCGTCATCATGATGCAGGTGGAGAACGAGGTAGGGCTCCTGGGGTCGAGCCGCGACCGGTCCTCCTCCGCACAGCTCGCGTGGCTGTCGCCCGTTCCCGAGGCCCTCGTCGAGGCCGTGGCGAGCCAACCGACCGCCTTCGACGACGACGTCGTCGATCTGTTCGGTCGCTCGCGCCCGGGCGGCGCATCGTGGCAGGAGCGATTCGGCGACGACGATCCGGTGGCCGATGAGGTCTTCATGGCGTGGGGGTTCGCCAGCTATGTCGGCGCCCTGGCCGAGAAGGGCAAGCGGATCAAGGCCCTGCCCGCTTTCGCGAACGCCTGGCTGGGTCCCCAACCAGGTCAGGACATGCCCGGCCAATATCCCAGCGGCGGTCCGACCGCACGAATGAGCGGGGTGTGGCGCGTCGCCGGACCGGCCCTCGATTTCTTGTCCCCCGACATCTACATCTCCGACAGCGAGTCGGTCATGCGCGCATACACGTCTGCCACTAACCCGCTCTTCATCCCCGAGGCGCGCGTCCTGACCGGTGACGCATTCCGCGCGTTCGGCGCATTCAACGCCATGGGTTATCACGTCTTCGGAATCGACGACGTCCGTGAAGACAGTCAGCTCTATGACGCATTCCGGAAGCTTCKCGCACTCGCCCCGCAGATCCTCGAAGCCCAGCGGGACGGTCGCGTGATGGGATTCGCGCYGGATTCGGRGACGGATTCCGCCACCGCCCGGCTCGGGTSGACMACCGTCACGKTGCGAAGCGCRCCSAAGCTCCTCGCTGACATGCTGCTCGATGCGGGTGTCCGRCTGCCCGAGCCAGCCCCGCTTCCCGACGAGACTCTGCCGACCGCCCACGCRCCCTCCCCCGCAGACTCGCGTCCGTTCGGAATCGTCCTGCAGACCGGAGATCTCCAATACATCGCACTGGGACGGCAGGCGATGATCGACTTCGGTCGGGAGGAATCCTTGCTCGAGATCGACAGCGTGCGGGAGCTTCGCCTGCACGACGGCGCCTGGGCCGAGGGCCGCATCCTCAACGGAGACGAACGACTGATGATCCTCGGCCCACACGGAGTGTCGGCCGTGAAGATCACGCTGATCGAGCGGTGAGTGCGCTTCGGCACGACGTGGTGAAGCTGAGGCGCTGGACATCGTCGAGGTCCTCGAGCTGAACAGGTTGCCTGGTCGCTGCTGATCCTTAGGACCCCGACGAGATCCACCCGTGCACTCGGCTCACGGGCGAGCCGTGACCCTCAGCGGAAGCCCGACGGAGGCCAGATTCGAAGCACCGCGAAACCTCGGTCGATCGACGCCGGCGGGCAGGTGACTGCCTGCATCCTCACCCCGCACGCTGACGCCGGCGCGGCGAGTCGGCGGCGAGGTGCAGCAGTTGCCTGCCGGTGTCGATCTCGGGAACCCTCGCGCTTCATCCCTGCGACCGGGCACAGTAAGGGGGTCCGACGACACCCGGAGGAGAGCGATGATGACCGCGACGTGGATGGTGCTCCTGTACGGCGACGAGGGGTTCTGGTCGACGGCGACACCGGAGATCAAGGACCAGATCATGGGCGAGCACCGCGCGTACGCGGCCGCCTGTTCCGAGCGGGGCCACAAGATTCTCGGCGCCTCCGAGCTCGGCTTCTCATCGAAGGCGTACAGCACACATCGCGCCGACGACGGCACCATCGACATCATGCGGGGGCCGTACAGCGAGACCGCTGAGTACCTGAGTGGCTACTACGTCGTCGAGACGGACGACCCCTGCGGGCTGGCCCGGCTCACGAGCGACATCCTCGTGACCGACGGCGAAGGCGGCGTCGAGGTGAGGCCTGTGGTCCAGCACTCGTGAAGTTCGTCGTCCTGGCGTTCGGGCCTGCTCGCACGTCGGCGACCTCCGGGCGCTCKAGCGAGCTGAGCCGGTCGTCAGCCTCATAGTTCCCTCATAGTCCCGTCGTCATTGACGTTCCTGAGGTAATACATGCAACGCTCTCGGTCGCTCCACCTCTAATTCTCTCGCAAACGCTGCATCGGCCCCCGGCCCCTCCCCACGAGCACGCCGCGACGCAGAGCGCGAGGCCGACCAGCGCGGCGCCAGCACGCAGCGCTGGGAGACGAGGTGATCGCGACGCACCTGTTCCAGGTCGACGCCGAAACGCTCGGCGACCGCCGCCCACTCCTCACGCTGTGGGTCGCTCATCGGCCGGCCGTGACCCGTTCGAGGGTCGCGCGCATCCGCTGCCGACCCGCGATGTCCTCAAGGACCTCGAGGTTGCACTCGGCCCAAAGCGCGCCGATCGCGTCCTGAGCATCGACGTCCTGCCCTCGAGGATCGGCACGGGCAAGGTCGAGGACGGTCTGCTCCGGCGTCGTAGCAAGCGCCGGGCCGAGGTCAGTCTCGACAAGAACCGCATCGAGTGCCTCGACGTCGCACATGACGAACCGGATCACGCCTTCGCGATCCGCGAACCGCAGTGGCCGACGTTGGGTCGGCACCGCGACGTACCCGGCACCGCACGCGAACTCAATTCCTGCGCCGATTCCGAGTGTTGCCGGGGGGCAGCTGCGGCCGCGATCCCCACGCGCGTGTCGTGCATTCGCGGCCGCTCCACTCGATGTATCGCCGGTGACAGCCAACCCCGGCAGGGCTATACCTGGACGTGGCAGCGCCCCGGGCACATCGACTCAGCGACCGCCCAGGCGCACAGACGCGCGAGCCTGAGATCGCGCGCGGATCCAATCAGATCCCTCCCGAACGGAGTTCCCGCATGCGCGCCGACCACGTTTCACACACTGGGCGAATGATTCCGATTGCCACGGTGCAAGGTTCGCCGCGACTATCCCCGGCCGTCGGTTCCGGCGGCTCGTCGTGGTCACCGTCGGCGCTCTCCTCGTCATTTTGTCGCTCGCCGCACCCGCCGCAGCCAAAGAATCCGTTGACCCGGGCACATTGAACCCGCCCCCGCCGGAGTCCTTCAACGCCAGTTGCTTCCGCACCGGCAGCCACATCTCCTGCAGCCTCGCGTTCAGTGACCCGGACGTCATCGACGAGCCGTCTGGCATCGTGTGCGACGGCACCGAGCTCCTCGTGGCTCAGTCACGGTCGGTGGTTGGGAAACGGCTGTACGACGCCGACGGGAGCTTGCTGCAACGGCACTTCCGTGAGTACCTCGACGGCACGTTCACCAATCCCGACACCGGCCTGGCCGCCTTGTGGAGCCAGCACGACACAGTGGTTCACAACCTGGGGACCCCTGGAGACGTCGCGTCGGGCACCACGGCGATCAGCGGCTTGGGCACGCGGGCCTGGCTCCCCGGCGGAGGGACGATCCTCACCGACGCCGGGACGACGCTCATCGACTCCGCCACCGACGAGCCGGTGAAGTTGTCTGCACATCACCCGTTCGACGAGTACTTCCGCCTCGGCGATGAGTCCGCCCTGGCGCCACTCTGCGCGGCGCTCAGCTGATCGGTCGCGTACGTCGACCTCCGTGTCGAACGGCGTAGTGTCCGAAGCATGTCGCGCGGCAAGGGGATGCGTGATGTCGAACTCGACGACGGTGGACCGGGGGCCGGCGACGAGCAGGCGCGTGCGCGCGGAGACCCAGGACATGGACAGCGCGAGTCGGGTTCAGTCGTCGCTGCCGGCGGTGGGGTCGGACCGGCGCTGTGGGCTCGTCGCCGATGGCTGCTCCTCGGGTGCGCGCTGGCACTGCTCGCCGCGGTCGTGGTCGTCGTCGGCGTCCGGGCCCGCGCTAAGGATGCTCACCTCGCCGCCGTGGCGGGCGTGCTCGAGCCGATGGACTCCTCGCTGCGGGAGGTGTGGACCCAGCCGGGCGGCTGGGGGCATCCGGCGGTGCACGGCCCCGACTTGATGGTCAGCCTCTTCGGCAACCCCCGCGAGGGCTTCCGGCTGGTCGGGAACGACATCGTGACGGGCGAGCAGCGGTGGGACGTCGCGCTTCCCGAGGTCGCCAGCGAGCTGGACGTCGGATGTCGAGCTCTTGGTCCCGACGTTCAAGGGCTGATCTCGGTGTTCCACGCCCGCTCGGGACCGCGCGCGGTGAGCTCGCACATCGTCTGCCGCTTGGTTGCCCCCGCCGCCCCAGGGACCGAGCTCCCGGCGCACGGCCCCGGATCCGAGGCCCGCTTGGTGGTGCTCGACGCGCAGACCGGGGAGAGGGTCAGCGATCGGAGCCTCGAGTACGGGTTCGGCACCGTGGAGACGCTCGGCTCCGACATCCTGGTGACCACCGTGCTCTCGGACGGACGCGTGCAGGTGACACGCGAGGACCCGCTGACCGGTCGGGTGCGGTGGACCGCCCGGAGCGAGCAACCGCTGCCCGGCGCCGGGTTTGGACGGGGGCCACAGGCACCCGAGACGAGGACTGAGCACGGCGTCATCGTGGTGAGCGGTCTCATGGCGATGGCCCTGTCCGAGGACGGTGAGGTCCTAGGTGAGTGGCCGGAGGAGGGCGGCCAGCGCCCGGTGGAGCTCACCGTGCTCGCCGACGGCCGATTCGTGGTGGGCACCCCGGACGATCAGGGCACCGTCCCGTACGGCACCGTCTCGGCCTCCGATGCCGGGGATGGTTTCCCGATCGACGGTCCTCTGCTCAGGCTCGCCGTCGACGACGGCTCGGCGAGCGACCTGCTGCTGACCACCAGCGCGAGCGCCGCCGAGGTCGTCGCGCTCGACGCCCGGACCGGTGAGCTCCGATGGAGCGCGGAGGCGACGCCTGAGGACTGGGAACTCCTGCTGGACGACCGCCTGATCACCACCTTCGGGGACGACCTCGTCGCGGTGGACACCCGCACCGGCAAACGCCTGTGGACCGCTCCGGACGATCTACGGGTCCGTCGTCCCCTGCTCACCGATGGTCACGTCGTCCTCTTCGCGACCGGGTACGACGACCAGGAGCCGATCCTCACGGCGGTCGACATCACCGACGGGCGTGTGCTCTGGACGGCTCCGGGGCCACCGGGCACCGTGGCGTTCTTCGAGATCGGCCGCCGCCTCATCGCCCTGCAGCAGGAGCAGATGACCCGCCTGGGCTGATGCACGCCAGCGGCGAGCGAGCGCGACGCCAGCGAACACGCGACCACTGCGCTCGGCATAACCTAATCGGATGTCTGGGCACGTCCGATCATCGTTCGAACCCGACCACCTCCCAGACCACACCAGGTCGCCGCGGCCGGCGCCGGCGCGCGCAGCATCAGACCCAACCACGCTGAGATCCGAAGATCCCCTGGTCCCGCCACGGCAGATCGACGACGAAAGGCCGACGGCACGGAGCGACCAGTACGCGACCGGAGTCGGCGGCTGAGCACCGAATGGCTCTGGGGGGTTGCACCTCTAGGCGCAAGAAGCGCTATCGGAGCGCTAGTGAGGCTACGGCCTGTTCCACTTGGGACGGTTTGAATCCGGCGTTGGTGAGGGACTCCCGGAGGTCCTGGACCGTGAAGTCAGGCAAGCTCGAAAGCACGTCCCAGGTAGACGTTGCTGCCTGGCGCGCTTGGGCGTCCCAGTCGACCTTGAGCCCGTCGACGACTTCCGCCCAGTCCTGATCTGCGCGGCGAAAGGCAGGCAGGCCCGACACTCGGTTGATCAGGCCGGTTCTCGAGATTCCCTCACCCAAGCCGAGCTCGTACCGGGCGGCGGCGTCCGGAGTGCCGGCGACGAGGCCGATCGCAAAGTCGACCTGCTCGGCGGTGAACTTCGCAGCGACCAACCGGTCCCGCAGCTCGGGAATGGTAGTTCCGTAGTCCAGCATGTCGTTCGCGGTGCGGTATGCATGGTCATTCCAACCGGCCCCGCCATTGAGTGAGTCGAGCGCGGCAGAAGCAACCGCGGCGTCGAATCCGTGGCGATCGACCATGAATTCGAGGGCACCCTGCCGCGACGCATCAAGGAGGTCGATGTAGTCGCTCGCTGCGGTCAGTGCCTCAGCCTCCCATTGGCTGGGGTCGATTGCGGCGACGGCTTGTGAAGCCTGGGACCAGTTGAACCCGTCGACGTTAACCAGGTGGGGTTCGAGCTCAGCCCCGGACCAGAAAGGCCGCCAGTCGATCGAGATGTTCCACTCCCCGTCGGCACCCTGCGTGGCGTCGACACCGAGGGCCGCGTCGAGCCCGGATGCGGTGAAGTCGTCGATTACGGGCGTGAGCGTCGACTCGAGCTCTGCGACGCCGGGGCTGTGCTCGGTGCCGTTCAGGTGGCTAGCCGCTGCCGCTAGGGCCTGCGCGTCCCAGTCGACCTGTCGGCGATATACGGCAGCCTCGGCACGCTGCGCCGAAAGACCGCCGTCGGTCACGAGCCTGTTGACGAGCGACGTCTCGGAGATACCGTCGGTCCCCAAGTACCGACTGAGGGCGCCGTCATCGTCTCGGCCTCGTTTCGCGTCGAGCGCGGCCAACCCGCCGACCACGAGTGCGATAGCAGCAGCCCCGGTCAGGACCTTGTGCCGCAACAACCAGCGGGTAGGAGTCACCGTCGGCTGCCGACTCCGGCGGGTAACCCCTGCGGCAGCCAGCTCGTCGTCTGTGGCGCACTCGGCCGCGTTCAGCTTCTCGATCGGCCACTCGTCAATACCCGTGAGGGTGGCGAGCGCCGCGATCCCGTACTTGGCAGCGACCAGCCTCGTGAGGGCTTCGTTGGAGTACGCGTTCGTGCCGGCGATGGCGTCATGGACCCTGGCGCGGGTCGTTTCCTCATCCCGTCCGTCCCACGGCCCACCGGGGTCGCAGATCAGTGCGACGGGACGCATGTACTCGGCGCGAAACCCGAGTCGGTGGGCGACGACCTTGCCCCTGGCTTCGACAACTGCAAGCACCGTGGGACGGTCGCTCGTGCTCGGGTAGGTCTGGATTGCTGCCGTTCCACCGTTGAAGGCGTAGAGGCCGCACCCGCAGCCGCTCGTGGGCGCTTCGCGGTGGCCCGAACGGGCGTAGTCCCGGCAGGTGGCGTGCATCCACTCCCGCGGCGGGAAAGGCTCAACGGCGATTGGCCCCGCGAGCTCCCCGTTGGGGGTGATCACGAACTGTCGGATCCCGAAGATCGTGCCCGGGTAGAGCTTGTCACCATCGTCGTCGCCCAGGCCGAACGGAAGGTCGAACCCGTCTTCGGGCGCGGGAACGTTCGACGTCGTCGAATCGTCGCTCACGCGGACAATGGCTTAGGTGCCGGGGGCGCCGGCGAAGGTGCGGCGGGTTCGATGGAACCGGGCTCGGCGCGGACCGGGAACTCGACCGGCTCGTACTGGCGAACCTCTTCCTCTTCGCCGATCGCGGCCATCGCGGTCTCCAGTCGTCTTGCTTTGGACAGTTACACGATGGTAGACGGCGGAAGTCCCGGGGAGAAGAGCGGTCGTTCACCCTTTAAGGCGTTTGTGAATGCCTCGGATTCGTGCAGCCGGCAACTCGGTATAAAGCCGACCGTCCTCGGCCGAATATCGACGACACGCGTCGACGGCGGACGCGGCGCGTGGTCCTCGGCACTATCGCGTGGTCGGATCACGGGCCGCGTGGCGTCTGCGGTGCTTGCGGTTGCGGGCATTCTTCGCGGCGGCGTCACCGTTTGTCGCGGGGTGGCGAGCCCCGCGGCAAACCCTCCTGAACGCCCCTCGGCCGCTTCCGAACCCCAAATGCGTACCGCGGGGCCGCAGGACTTCGCAACTCACCGCGCGAAGACCGACCGGCCAGCTGGAGAGGTAACGGCCTTGTCGTTCAGAAGCCGAGGGCGGTGAGGACCGACCGGATGAGCTTGTACCCGGACGATCAGGCGGCCGTCGTGCGCAGATCAAACTGGATGCGCTGCGGACCGGCACCGCTAACGGCGTCAACGATTAGCGACTTGGTCCTGCCTATTGCGAGGTCAGGGCCATGGCGTCGTGAGGTGGCGGGAATCGATCGCGAGTGCGACGAGTCCGGGCGGATGTCGGCGAACGTCTGATCTGCACATTCGTGATCGCGGATCCGTCGGTCCAGGCCCGATCGGCGGGCGGCGCTACGTGGAGCGGAGCCGTGCGGCGAGCCGTTCCGCGATCGCGTGTGCGCGGCCGACGTCGTGCGGATCCGCCGCCCGACCGCGCTGCACCACGAACAGTTTCGCTACCACCGCCTCGACTCGGAGGAGATAGCACAGCACCGTGAGCTCACCGCCCTGCCGCGACCGTGCTGGGCCACCCACCACACGGCACTCCGTCCCGACCGGCGGGGCATCGGGCACTGGCGGGAGCCCTTCACCGAGCGCCAGGAGCCGCTCGCGGTAGTAGGCAGCGGCTCGCTCAGCGTCCGGGAGCACGACACGGATGTCCACGACCCGCGAAAACGGCCCGGCGGCGTCCGCCAGCCACGCCCGCAGGCCTGTGCCCACACCGTCGCACGCAACGTACGCGTAGTCGTCAGGTTCGGGCCCGGTGTCGGCACCGTCGTGCTCGAGCGTCATGCCCGGCAGGTCCTCGTCGGCCAGGTAGAGGTGACGGATGCTCCCGCGTGGCTGCGGCGAGGGTGCCCGGGCCGCGATCGGCGCAGGGTCCCGACTGGTCGGAGGGGCGACGCCGTCCAGCGGTCCGGCCGCGGCCGCGGGGCCGGCGATCGCCTGTGCCGCACGGAACGCGTCGTCGAGACGAGCGATCACCTCCGGGCCCGCCAGCTCGACAAGGGGACCGATCCCGCGCCGCAGTCCCTCCATCAGCACCTCCCAGCCGGCGTCGAGCTCGCGGCGGGCGGTCGCGACGAGAAGCTCGACGTCGCCAGAGCGCGCGGCGACCGCGAACAGGTCCGAGAGCAGGTCGTCACGGAGGTAGGGGTTCTCGACGCGCTCCATCCAGCGCAGCGCCGTGCGCGTGAGGTCCGCCCGTCGCTGGGGTGCGGCGCTCCACGCGAGCTCGGCGAAGCCTTGGGCGACAGACCGGGGGGCGGCGTCGGAGAGGAGGGCCACAGCCCGGTCGGTCAGTTCCCCCTTCGCGTCGTCGTCGAGCGCCCGCATGGCCATGGCGGCCACACAGACTGGGTACGCCGGATCCGCGTCCGTCGGCACGTCGTCCAACAGGCGACGGGCGGCGACCGCAAGGTCGTCCGCCTCTGTGATCGACATCAAGGCGACCGACATCCTGGCGACCAGCGCCCGGCCCGGGTGGTGGATGCCCGCGAGCGTCGCGGCGAGCAGGTGGTGGTCCCACGGTGCGACCGCCACTGCCGCAGCCACCCGGACGAGCTCACGCTGGATGGGGTCGGCGTTCGCGTCCCCTTCGGCCACGATCTGCCGAACGTAGCCCGCGACCTCTGCGCCGTCTGTGTGGCATGCCACAGGCCCCCACAGGAGGTCGAAGAGCTGCTGGGCACGGACTGTGTCCAGCAGGTACCGGGACTCAGAGACCGCCATGAGTGACAGCGCCAGCGACCCGTGCTCGTCGGGGAGGAGCGTCGCGGCCTCGAACCGGGCTCGAGCGGTTGGGTCGAGGTACCGGAGCGCCGGCACTCGGTCAACAGTCGCCACGTCGAGCTCTGCCGTGTAGTGGGGCAGTCCGACGACGCTCCGACCCAGCGCGGCCAGGGCGTCACCCGCGCGCGGGTCGTCGGCGTCGGCGAGTGCCGCGACCAGTCCCGCGACCCCGATCACCCGTTCCGCAGGGTCCGCGATCCACCCGGGGAGCGCGATAGCTGCGTCCAGGTCGACGGTCGCGATCGGCACCACCGCGGCGGCCACGACGCCCGCCCACGACGCCGTGCTCCCGTTGACGCCGGGCGCCATCCGCATGCTCCGGACGACGTCGGCGGGCTCGACGAAGGGCAGCTGCTCGCGCGCGCGCGCCCAGTAGCTCACGGCGTTCTGCATGTAGACGGCGAAGTTCATGGCACGCGACATCGACAGCTCGCCCGTCGGCACGTCCGCCTCGGGCCGGAACAACCCTCCGCGCACGAACCGTGCGTCCTGCCTGCCCAGAACCAGATCGGGCTCCTGGGTCGGAACGCACTCGTCGAGGAGGTCGCCGGCGAGCAGCGGGTCGGTGGCGCAGACGTCGATGCCGAGACAAGCGAGCGCAGACAGCCGCCCGCTGAACGAATCCCACCGGGCACCGGGGATCCAGCTTCCGTGCATGCGGCGAGCCAGTCGGACGGCGCGCCCCGGGTCCCAGGTCCGGACGGCCTCGGCCGCCGAGCCGAGCGTCGCGCTGATCCTGGTCTCGTACGGGTCGGTGCTGGTAGTCGCGGCCGCGACGATGAGGTGCTCGGCCTCGTCGGCCAGTGCGCGGGCCCACGACGGGTCGACCTCGTCGACCGCGACCGCCAGTGCCGCAATCGTCGACGCAGGCCCGAACCAGCCGCGTGCCCGCTCTTCCTCCAGCAGGTGCTCGGCCAGCGCCCGGGCCTTCTCCGGTCGTCCCCGTGCGACCCAATGCCGCACGGCCGCGACGCCGTCCCAGCTCGAGGTCGGGATAACGTCGAGCAGTGCGTCCGCCAGATCGGGGTCGACGGTCGCGACGATCTCCGCCGCCGTGAGCACGTGATTCGTCTCGACCTCCCCACTCGCGATCGCTGCGCGCAGCTCGGCCGCGAACGCGTCAGCCCGCCCGGGCTCCGTCGGCCTCCAGGCGGCGACCAGCCGGGCCAGCACAACGACCGGCTCCGTGGCCCGTCCGTGCGTGACGTCGTCCTCGGCCAAGGCGAGCAGGCGCTCCCGCTCCGGGACCTCGAGCAACGAGGCAAGCTCGGCGGCGGCAGCGGCTCGCGCTCCGCGCATGCGGTCGACGAGCGGGACCCGGCCGGTCGCAGGCTGCACCTCGGCCGCTGCCAGCAGCACGCGGTCCCGCACGTCGAAGGCCTCGGGTGACTCCTCGATCTCGGCGGCCAACGCCAGCGCGCGGTCCAGGTCGTGCGTGGCGAGCGCCACGGCCGCCTCCTCGACGCAGTGCCGGCGGGTCATCCCGCCGAACAGACCGCCGTCGGCGACGGAGATCTCCGTCGCCGCGGCGACGAGCAGGTCGACCCCGTCGTGCCGCCCGAGGAGGTGCCGCTCCGCGTCGACGGTGCACTCGACGAGCGCCTGCGTCGACCGGAACCGGTGCTCGCTCGGGCGGAGCAGCTCGATCAGCGCCTGCGCCTCGGGGAAGCGTCCGACGCGCGCCATCAGGCCGAACACGGCCGGCGCGAGCAGTCGCCCAGGACTGCTCAGGGTGGTTCTGACGACGGCGAGGAAGAGCTGGTCGGCCAGCACCTCGGCCGGCGCGCGCCCGTTGTCGATGTGCGATAGCGCGCCGTCCACCAGACGCTGGAACGGCAGATCGGTGCGGAACCGCGCTCGGGCGGCGGAGCGCAGACCGGGTGTAACCAGCTCGATGACCTGCCGCTGCCCATCGATACCTAGCTCGGCGAGGTGATCCGCGGTGTGCAGCAACCCGTAGTCATCGACGGAGGCCCAGTCGACCTCCGCCCACGCTGCACGGCCCTGGTAGGACCGCACCACCCGGCGGTGCCACTCGCTGCCGTCGACGAACAGGTCTGGTGCCTCACGCTCCGCCTCGCCGGTGAGGAACTCCGCCACCGATCGATGGAAGAACTGCCATGCGCCGGCTTCCTCGTCGAGCAGGGTCCGCAGCCGCTGCATCACGCCGTCAGCTGAGCTACGCCACACACGGACCGCTCCCAACCGCATGAGCTGATCGACGGACAGTGCACCACGAGCCACCGCGAGGACCCCGACCACGCGGCGCCCGGCGCCCTCCCATGCCGGGGCCACCTCATCGTCGGGCCCACGGGGCTCCTGGACGTCGAGCGACCCCAGACGCTCGATGTCTGCACGCGCGTTGCGCAGGAACGTCGTGTAGAGGGCGCCCAGGCCGGCGGGAAGCACCTCGAGGCCCAAAAGACGGTCGGCCAGCTCGTCGTTGCCGTCGGTAACAGAGGCGACGAGGGCGCGCTGCCATGCGCGCAGGTACGCGAAGTTCCCCTCCGAGGCGACGGCGACGCGCTCGACCAGCTCCTCCGGATGCCGCACGCGCGCGGCGATAGGGGGCGCCGTGACGACCTCAGCCGCGAAGGTGCGCGCGTCGGACATGACTTCCGTGGCCGCCTCGTTGAGGTCGATTACCTCCACGGTGCCCGCGCGCACGCCCTTGACGGTCTCGAGACGGGAGTGAGGGCGCGATGAGACGACGACGCGCACGTTGGCCGGCAGCTCAGGGCTGCGCTCCAGCCAGTCGAGCACAGTCATCGCGCTTCCGTGGAAGCCCAGCACTTCGTCGGCGGCGTCCAGGAGGACCACCACCCGCGCCTCGGGCTCGCTCGCGGCCAGCGCCGTCGCCGGGTCGATCAGGGCCAGGAACTGGAGGTTCTCCTCGGCGAGCAGCCGCGGCTCGACCGTGGCTCGTGCCACCTCGACGCCGACGAGCCTCCCCCCGAGGTCCTCCACGTCCTGCTCGACGCGGATCGCCGTGCGGTGGAACGGGGACGCGACGAGATCCTCGATCTTTACGCCGACGACGTTCGCGGCGGCGCCTGCTGCCGCCACCCGCTGGTGCACGACGACCTCCAGCCGCTCGGGCGCGAACAGCCCTGGCCGGCGGGCGGCGAGCTGATGACCGACGCTGAGGAGGAACGAGACGGCATCGCCCCCGGCGAGCGGCGCGATGCTGTCCTGCCGCACGAAGTAGCGCGGCCAGTCCGGTTGGTGGGCGGCCAGACTCGCCATCACACCGCTCTTCCCCGCGCCTGGTTCGCCGACCAGCACGACGTAGCGGCACGTCGTCCGTTGCAGGCGCTCTTGAACCAAGCTTTCGAGCCATTCCCGGCGGACGTACCCGTCGTCGTCCACGTGACGGCGGACCACGCCGTCGAAGAACGGGTCGTCGTGCCGCTGCCGGGGAGACGGGCCGTCCGGCCCCAGGGTCGTCGTCACCCCAGTCGCGTGATGTCCACGCCGGTGACGTCGGACGCCCGCGTGATGTCCTGGGTGACGCGGACGCTGCCGCGCAGCATCTCGCTCACCCTCGCACCGGTGATCCCGTGCGCCGCCGCGACGGACTGGAAGACGTCGACCTGGGGACCAGCGTTCTCCAAGAGCGTCGCCAGCTCGGCCTGCATCGAGGGGTCGTCCGCGAGCTTGCGGACCAGCCGCGCTTCGACGACGGGCTGGTAGACGTCAGGCTCGGTGGCGAACTTGGCAAGGTCGTCGGAGGCGGTGGCGTCGGTGGACCACCACGTCGTGATCTTCGCGAAGATGCCCGAGGCTGCGCGTTTGGCTGCGTCCTCGACAGCTCCCAGCGCGCCGTCGCCGATCTTCCCCGCAACCTTCAACAGGGCCCCCATGACCAGCGGGACCAGCAGCTCGAGACCCATGCGGTCCTCCTTGAGGCGTTGCGGCCGCTCGTGTGCCGCGGTCACGAAGGACGCGACGGCCACGGCGGACGGTCGGACGCGCCGGCCGGCCATCTCACGATCGTCCTTCGGATTGCGCCCGCGCAAGTACCCGTCCGCTGCCACTGTCGGGCTCGAACTCGGTGCGCCTCATGGTCATCACAGATCCTCGACGGCTGTCGTCCGGGTCGAAGCGTTGCGCAGCCCAATAGGACGCGCGCGTCGACGCGGCCACGGTGGCCCTGTCGCGCTTCCAGACCGGCGCCCACGACCCGGGTGACGTGTTGTTGAGTGGCGTGACCGGCGCGGCATTCGCCCATTCCGCAGTACGCCTCGTCGCGAGAGTGGCGCCGATGAACTGAGGGCAACGACCGCCCAGGATCGCAACGTGGTAACGCGAGTGCCTCCGAGAGGTTTCCTCGCGGCACCCGGTTGACAGCATCAACGAATTCGTGCCGCCCAACCTAGTGCATTTATGCAGGTCAGGAGCGCAGCACATGTGGAGGTGGGGGAATCGAAGGCGATTCGGCGAGTCCCGACAGACAAGCGAGAACGCCTGATCTGCACGTCCGCCATCGCACATCCATCGGCTCTGACCCGATTCGAGCGGTTCTGTTGACGTGGTCAATGTAAGGCTCCCGCAGTGAACGGGTCCACCTGGGCGCAGCGGTCAGGGCACGTGCGCCCCGCCGTTGACGTTGATGACCTCGCCCATCACGAAGCTGGACTCAGGCGGGTGCCTGCTCGACCGGCTGGCTCGTCTGGCCGAGCCAGGAGGAGTCCCCGAAGCCGTTCAGCTTCTCCGTAGGTTGCCCGTCCGAGACCTGCAGTGGTGTCCATACCGGCCCGGGTGCGACGGCGTTCACCCGGATCCCGCGCGGCGCGAGGTCGTGTCGATGGACCGTGACGCTGTGAAGGGCCGCGACGGTAACCAGGACGTGGAGAACCTGCTGGTGTCGATGCTGCCGTGGGCGTGCGGTGGCGCCGAGGTGCCACCGGCAGACGATTGACTCGCACGCCGCGTGACGTTTCACTGCAGGAACGCGCTGCCCGACGACGGGGGAAGGTCATGACCGAGGGCCCGGGTGTCGCCGACGAAGGAGCGGGGGCGGCACTCTCCGACTCCGGAAGCGGCTCGCCTCTGCGCGTCGCGGTCGTCGGCCCCGGCGGGTGGGGTCGACAGCACATCCGGGTGTTCACCGAGCGGTCCGACACGACCGTCGTCGCGATCGTCGGGAGGAACGACGAGCGCGTGCGACGGCAGGCAGCAGAGGCGGCCACCACGGGCTACACCGACATCGCTGCGATGCTGGACGCCGCCCAGCCGGACCTCGTCACTGTCGCGCTGCCGAACGAGCACCACTTCGCCCCGACGCTCCAGCTGATCCGCAGCGGCGTTCCGCTCCTCGTCGAGAAGCCTTTCGTGTTCGATCTTGCCGAGGCGGACCAGCTCCTGCGCGAGGCAGCCGAGCGGGACCTGTTCCTGGCGATCAACTTCAACCACCGCTACGCCGAGCCGATGCTCCGCGCACGGGCCGCGATCACGGCCGGCACCCTCGGCGAGATCGTGTTCACGAGCTGGCGTTTCGGAGGCGAGGCGAACATCGGCACGCACCCGCACGCCCAGCTGATCGAGACGCAGTGCCACGCGTTCGACACGATCGAGCACCTGTGCGGACCGATCGTGTCCGTGATGGCCCAGATGGCGCGGCCCCACGACGGCCCATACACGACCGTCGCCATCGCGCTCGAGCTCGCGAACGGCGGCGTCGGCGGCCTCGTCGGCACCTACGACTCGTCGTACGCCTACCCCCTGACCCACCAGCTGGAGATCAACGGGCGCGCCGGACGCCTGCTGGTGGAGGACACGGTGCGCCGGCTGACGGTCTCGACCGTCGGCGACGAGACCAGCCAGGTGTGGCAGGCCGGGTACTTCAACGACGAAGCCCGGCAGTTCCAGCGCACCTTCGACCGACATGTCGACGCACTGCTGCCGGCCCTCCGGTCTGGAGGCCAACCACCGATCCACGCTCGTGCGGGCCGCCGCGCGCTTGCACTGGCCCTGGGCTGCATCGAGTCCTTCGAGACGGGCCGACGAGTGCCCGTCTGAGCGTGCTCCGGACGCGGCACGCGCCAGAGTGGTGCGGACCGTCCGGCGGCGTGCCCCCCTTCGGTCCGCCCGGCTATCGCCAGCGGACGCCGACGATCGTGGCGAGGTCGCGGCCAGCCGGACCTCCGTCGCCCGCAGCGCCGGATGCTCCAGCCGGTACCGCCGAGCGTCGTCGTGCTCCTCGGCGCAGGTCAAGCCCGAGAGTGCGAACGCCTCCCCCAGGCGGTGGGCCGAAGGGTCGATGGTGTCGCCCAAGAACGGGGAGTCATCACGTTCACCGGGTACGAGTTGGCGTTCCTCAGAACCAGGCCGGATGCGGCCGCCCTCCTCGATGTTTCCGACCTGATCGTGGACGGGCCATTCAGGGCTGCTGAGCGCGAGCACTCATGCTCCCTCGTCGGCTCGAAGAATCAGCGCTTCATCCACCTGACAGGCCGATACGCATCGGTCGACCGTCGGCGCGACGAACACCGTCGAGATCACATTTGACGAGAGCGGTCGTGCGGCGCTAGCGGGACTCTTGACAGGCCCCAACTGCGGCGGTTGACACGCCAGCGCCCCGACCAGGACGAGGGCCTGGCGGTCGACAAGGGCCTGATCGTGTTCCTCAACGAAGCGCGTGACCGCACCCGATGGCGTCGCGCTGGTCGAAGGCGCGCCGATCGGGTTGCGCTGATCGGGCTCGTGGTGGGAATCGAAAGCGATTCGGCGGGGGTTGACACGGAGGTTCGGGTGCCTGACCTGCACCTTCGCTCCATCCGGACTGACGGCTCCACAGCAAACAAGGCCGACTCGTTGACGTAGACAACGGGCGCTCGCTCGATCCCGGCCTTCGAGCCGTTCCTGTTCGGGACGGGCTGCTTCAAGCGGCACTACACCCCTCGACTGCGATGAGTCGCTTTGCGCTATGCCGCATCTGAAGTCGATCCGTGGCGCGAGAGCCGCCATTCCATGTCCCTAGTTAACCCAGTGACCGCCTGCGCGGTGACCGACGTCGCCTGGCGGTCGGTCGAAGCGCGCATCGTCATTCAGCGTCAGCCGCGCACGACCGGCCAGACCCCGTCGAGCGTGTCCGCATCCGTGCCGTAGGTCTCGAATGCGACGACGCGGATGCCGTCGAGTCGGCGTGCCACCACGAAGTGGACGGCCACACGCTCAATCTCGGAACCGTCGCCCCGTCGACGAGACCAGAGCGAGTCGATCGCCGAGCCGTCCCGGTTGAAGACGACCGTCCGGCGGTCGAGCACGACGCTGTCGCTGTAGCCGTCGGCATGAAGCCGATCGGTCATGGCCGCGAAGGCGCGAACGACGTCCTGCTCAGTCTCCGCCAGCGTCGCCGGGCCTAGATCGTTGCCGACCCACAGCGGCGAGCCCCAGTACTCGGAGATGAATCGGGGGTCGTCCCCGCCGCCGACCCCGCGAATGAACGCGGGCATGTATCGGTCTTCGAACCACGTGCTGAACTCGGCGTACGCCTCCTCTAGCTCCGGGCTCCTTCGTGCGTCGGTCATGGTCCGTTCCTTTCCGTCGTCCTCCTATTCGAGTCGATCGGGCGCGGTCGAGGGTGTCCCCGGAAGGACCTTCTTCGGCACGGACTGCGGTGCCTACGGTCACGCGGGGCTGCCGTTCGGTCGCCTCATCGCACACGACGAAAGGGAAGTCCGTTGTCCTTCTTCACGACATCAGACGGTGTAGAGCTCTACTACACCGAGCACGGCACAGGGACACCGATCGTGCTGAGCCACGGCTGGCCCCTCAATTCGGACGCGTGGCAGCTCGAGCGCAAGCTGTTCGCCGACGCTGGATACCGCGTCATCGCGCATGACCGCCGAGGTCACGGGCGCTCGACGCCCACGTATTCCGGAAACGACATCGAGACCTACGCGAAGGATCTCGCGGAGCTCGTGGAGGCGCTGGACCTGCACGACCTGATCGTGGTCGGGCACTCGACCGGCGGCGGCGAGGTGATCAAGTACGCCGCTAAGTACGGGCAGGGCCGCGTGGTCAAGGTCGTCACTGCGGGCGGGATCCCGCCGCTCATGCTGCAGACCGAGGCCAACCCGGAGGGGGCTCCGATCGACGTGTTCGACGGCATCCGCCAGGGAACGGCGAGCGATCGAGCGCAGTACTTCTGGGAGCTCTCCGCCGCCTTCTACGGCACGAATCGGGAGGGCTCCGACATCTCGGAGGGGGTCCGTCGCGACTTCGTACGGCAGGGGCTGGCGGGTGACCTCGCTGCCATGTACGACTGCATCAGGGCCTTCTCGGAGACCGATCAGACCGAGGACCTCGTCGCGCTGGACGTGCCCGTGCTCCTCCTGCACGGTGACGACGATCAGATCGTCCCCGTGCAGGCGGCCTCGGAGAAGGCGATCGGGCTGCTGAAGCACGGATCCCTCAAGCTGTACCCCGGTCGGCCGCACGGTATCGCCGGCAGCTTCCAGACGKAGCTTGATCAGGACATCCTCGACTTCGTCCGCAGCTAGCCGGGGCTGCGCCCGCCCGCCGGATCAGCGGGTCCCGTCGAGGAGGTGGAGACGATCCCCCGTCTCCTCGTCCGACGGGCGGGCCAGCACCAGCGTCGCGACGGTGCCCTCGACCGGAAGACGCACGTACTCGAGGCGCAACAAGCCGGCGACCTCGTGCTGCAGCTCGAGGTCGCCGACCCGACGGGGCCCCTGGTCGCCGTCCCACGCGCGGGCGAAGCCCCGGCTCGTCGCGACGAGCTCACCGATCAGAGCCACGTACCGGTCGTCCTCCTGGAACCGGGCCAGCCCCTCGCGCATCAGCCCGGCGAGGTCGTCGTGTGACGGACAGGTGACGACGAACCGAGCGATCGAACCGAGCGCCCCGTGTACTTCGTCCGGGCCGGTCATCGCGCATGCCGGCGAGCCGACACGACCGGGTCAAGCACTCGCCGAGGTGACGTGGTCGAAGTGCCGGGCGATCGATGAGATCGCGGACCGTGCCGCCTCGTCAGCGGGGTGGAAAGCAAGGACCGAGCAGCCGTCGACGGAGGGAACGTCTAGCGACTGGAAACGGAAGGTGAAACGACCCAGCTCCTCGAGCGTGGAGCGAATCAGACCCTCGGCAAACGGCCGGCTGTCATGGCTGGCCCAGAGGCGCCGAAAGATGGGCTCACGGATGGACAGCCGGCCGACAATCTCTTGCAAGCGGACGTCGTCGGGATCGCATCGGAACCGCAGGTCCGCCACGACCCGCTCGGCCTTCTCGAGCCAGCCATCGGCCGAGTGGTCCTGCCGTTCGAACAGCCCAAGCACCAGGTTCGATCTCGGCGACAGCAGCCCCTCGTCCAGTACCTGCGCGATGTCGTTCGCGGCCACGATGTCGAGATTGGAGTCGACCACAGCGACCGGGGTGAGCTGCCAGAAGTCCATGAGCGACCCCACAGCGCCATCGATGTCCGTCCTGCGGATGGGTGCGGCGCCCTGATTCTGCAGTTGGACGAGGCGCCGCATGTGCCGAATGCCGAAGTCGCCCACCCGGAGCGCTCGGGCCAGGGCGACGATGACCTGGTCGGACGGCTGGCGGTCACGTCCCTGCTCGAGCCGCAGGTAGTAGTCCGTGCTCACCCCCGCCAGGTCGGCGACCTCCTGGCGTCGGAGACCGCCGACGCGTCGGCCGCCGTAACGGAAGAGTCCGACGTCCTCCGGCTGGAGCATGCCGCGGCGCGCGCGCAGGTAGTCCCCGAGCAGCGAGCTCGAACGCCTCGGACCGCGGGAGCCCTGCATGGTTGTCATCTCTCATCCTCCGATCTCCATCGCGGCTGAGGCTGACACGCAGCACCGAGCGTGCGGGAGGTGCCTGCGCGCGCCCAGCAGCTCGTCAGTCGGTCAGGAACGCGATCGTCTCTGCGGCGGCCTCGTCGGCGTACTGGAAGATCGATCCGTGTGATGCGTTCGGGAAGATCCGGATACGCGCGTTCGGGATGAGGCCAGCCATCGTGTGGCTCGCCTTGGTGGGGATCATGATGTCGTCGTCGCCCTGCAGGATGAGGGTCGGCTGCGTGATGCTGCGGAGGCGCTGGACCGCAGCCCAGTCCTGCACGCCCCAGTCGAGCACCGCGCTGTACTGCGCGTTCTTCGCCTCGAGTGAAGGCTGCTCGTCGCGGCCGTCCTGCCAGCCGTAGATCCGACCGAGCGAGGCCCGGCCGGCTGCCTGGCTCGTCTCGGTCGGCGCGTAGAAGACGTAGAGCACACCTGCGGGACCGGTCTCGTCGACCACGACCGCGTTGACGACGTCCTCGGACCAGCGCTCCATCCCGGGGGCTCCCTTGGGTCCTGTACCGGCGAGGATCAGCCGGTTCACGAGTGCCGGGCGGGACAGCGCGATCTCCTGCGCTACGAAGCCGCCGAGGGAGTAACCGAACAGGTCGACGCCGGTCAGGCCGAGAGCATCGATGAACGCGACCGCGTCCTCCGCCATCGCGGTGACTGTGTTCGGCGTCGTGCCATCGGTGCCGCCGATGCCGGCGTTGTCGAAGAGGATCACGTCGCGTTCCGCGGCGATGGCGTCGATCAGCTGCGGGTCCCAGTTGTCGATGTTCCCGCGGAAGTGCTGCAAGAACACGACCGGTGTGCCGGTGGTGGTGCCCAGGCGCTTGTAGGCGTAGGTGACGCTGTTCGTGGCTGCGATGTGCCGCACCGGGGTCGTGACGATGCTCGTGGTCGTGCCGGTGGTCATGGTGGCTTCCTTCGAGGGTTGGGGACTCAACTCGGGTTCGGCGCCAGGACGGTGTCGAAGGTGAGGGAAACGAAGGCGTCGACGGCCTCGCGGGAGCCCACCGCCTGAAGGGCCGAGCTAGGCGAGGCTCGGGTAGAGCGCCTCGAGCGGCCCCGACAACGCTCCGCGGACCTGGTGCGATGTCTCGTCCGCGAGGACCTCGTGGGCCCCCGATTCGAGACCGTCGTAGATCGCTGCGACGACATCGGCCGGGTCACCCTTCGGCGCGGTGACGTCCACGGTCATCGGGGTGTCGGTGTACCCGAGGTGGGCGCCGACGACCTGGGTCCCCTGCCCCTGCAGCTCGACGCGCAGGCTGTTGGTGATAGACCAGAAGGCCGCCTTCGAGGCCGAGTAGGTCCCGGTGGCAAGCCAGCTGAGAGCCGAATGCACGTCGATGATGGCGCCGCCGCCGTTCGCGGCGAGCGTCGGGGCGAGGGCCTGCACGAGCGCGACCTGGCCGAAGACATTCGTCTCGAACAGCGCGCGCAGGTCTTGCAGGCTCGACGTCAGGACAGGGCCAGGGCCCGAGATCCCGGCATTGTTGATCAGGACGGTGGTGTCGTCCGCGGCCTTGGCGGCTGCCTCGATCGAACCCTCGTCGGTGATGTCGAGCGCCAGCGGCACGACTCGGGAATCGGTCCAGGTCCGTGGGTTCCGGGCGCTCGCGTAGACCTTCGCGGCTCCCCAGGCGAGGGCTTGGTCGACGAACTCGCGGCCGAGGCCGCCGTTCGCTCCGGTGACGAGGACGACGGCGTCGTGCAGGGTGGTCATGGGGTGTTCCCTTCGAGAACCGGGTGGTGCGAAACCTGGGTGACATTGCCGACCATCGCCGCCGGGCGGCGGACGAGCAGGGCGGCGGCGTACCCGATCGCGAGGATGACGGGGACGCCGACCACGAGCGCGGACTCCAGGCCGGCCCGCCGGGTCAGCTCGCCGAGGCCGAGGGCCGTGCCGGCCTGCAGCACATAGCCGACGACGTAGGCCGCGGACAGGACCATGGCGCGATGGTCTGCCGGAGCGCTCTGCGTGACCGCACCGAGACCGCCGGAGAACAGAAGGGCGTAGCCGGCGCCGCCGACCACGGACGAGAGCACGAACAGCGCCACCGAGTGCTGCGATCCGGCCACGATCAACGCGCCCAGTCCGACGGTCGCCAGGATCGGTCCCGACAGGAGTGCCGTGCGTGCCGGAAGGCGGCGCGCGGCGATGGCCACGGTCCCGATGGCGACCGCCGACAGCGCGATCATCGCGCCGTCCACGAAGGTGTTGCCCGAACCGAGCAGGTCCCGTGCAATGTGGGCGCCGAGCGCCAGGTAGATCGCACCCATGGAGTAGGCGGCGCCGATGCCGAGCGCACCGGCCACGAACCCAGTCCGTGCGGAGGCGGGAACCATCGGCCGCCGAGGCCTCCACGGTGGCTGCGCAGCGTCGCGCTGGTGGCGCGGCAGGAACCAGGACAGTGCGAACGCTGTCGCGGTGGCCACGGCCAGAACCCAGAAGCTGAGGTGGAGGGCGTCGGGTGCGTACTGCACCAGGGCACCGCCGACGAGGGTGGCGATGACGAGGCCGCCGGCGGTCGCTGCCGTCGTCGCCGAGCCTGCGCGCTCCGGGCGCCGGGCGTTCTCGACCATCGCGGCGGTGGCCGGGCTCAGCGCGAAGCCGACGCCGACACCCATCAGCGCGCGCCCGAGGAATGCCCAGCTGACGTCCTGGGCGAGCCCGAACGCGACAGATCCGGCCGTCAGTGCTGCCAGGCCGACCAGGATCGTCGCGCGCCGCCCGATCGAGTCGGAGAGGTTCCCGAAGATCACGAGCGTCGGGACGAGCGCCAACGGGTAGACGGCGAACAGGGCCGAGGTCGTCGCCGTCGACAGTGCCCACGCGTCGGCGTACTGCGGGTAGACCATCGTCGGTGCGGCGCTGGCCCACAGGGCGATGCCGGCGACGGCGGCCCCTGCGGCGAACGAACCGCGACGGCTGAGCTGGGGCACGGGACCGCCTTCCGAAGCTGTGTAGGAGTCGCCAAGTTAGCATGCTCGCTTGGGACTTCCAACCCAGGACGGGTAGACTGGTCTCATGCCTGCTCCTCTGACGTCTCGATGCTCGATCGCGAACAGCCTCGACGTGCTGGGGCAGAAGTGGTCGCTGCTGATCATCCGTGAGGCGATGTGGGGCCGGACCCGCTTCTCCCAGTTCCGCGAACAGCTCGGAGTCGCGCCGGACGTGCTGACCGACCGGCTAGCGCGACTGGTCGAGGCCGGCGTGTTGACGCGAAGCACCTACCGGGACGACGGTGCTCGCGAACGCGAGGAGTACCTGCTCACCCCTGCCGGTCACGCGCTGCGCCCTGTTCTGGCCGCGTTCACGCAGTGGGGCGACGAGTACCGCCGGACGGAGTTCGGTCCGGCGGCGATCCATGTCGAGGGTGCGACCGGGGAGCCGGTCCGGCTCGCCTTCATGACGGCGTCGGGTCGGGAAGTCCCGGCCCACGACGTCACGACCCTGCCCGGCCCGGGCGCCGCACGAGACAGCGTCTCCATCAATTCGCCCACTGGCTCACTTTCGCCGGCCCGGAGGGCAACGAGCTCGACCTGATCGGGCCTATGCCCCGGGCAGGGCAACCCCCAAGTACCGAGTCACTTGTACGCATCGCGGACGCCGTCGCCGGCCTCGATGCGGTGCTGCGGCGCCTCGGCGACACGCACCGACGCACCGATGTGGATGTCCGTCCTAGTGCCTCCGTTCGTCATCGGGTGGGCTGAGAGGTCCGCTTCGATCCGGTGGTCCAGGCGATCGGTCGGACCCGTGCGGCTCAGTCGGAGAGAGGTTCGGCGCGGAGGTGTTCCGCGACCATCTCGGCCACCGCGTGCATGCCGGCGAGGTTCGGGTGGTATGCGGCGCCGCCGCGCAACGTCGGATGGAACCGACGCGTCCACGGGTCCGCCGACCATGCATGGTGCTCCGCCGATGCGGTGGACACGTCGACGAACTCCGTACCCGTCGCTTGTGCCGCCGTCCGCATCACATCGGTGAGGCGCTCAGCGATGCCACGGCCCCAGTCCGCGACTGGTGCGGGCAGTACGCCCGTGTCGGTACCGCGGGGCGGTAGGAGGGTGAGGTAGCCGACCATCAGAATCCTGGCGTCCGGCGCAGTCGTGCGGAGGTCTGCGAGCAGCCCGACGAGCTCCATCGTCAGGTCGACGAACCGTCGGTCGGTCTCGGTCTGGCTCGTGAACGCCCGGACGCGAGACGGCCTCCGGAGGAGTTCGGCGAGCGGGGAAGGAAGGCTCGAGAGCGTCAGTGCAGGGAGATATCCGACGTCGTTGCCGCCGCCGGTGATCGTGACCAACGCCGTGTCCGGCGTGACCGCTCTTTGCTGAGCGGGCCGGCCGGCCGGCCCGCCGCGGCGCAGCTGCGCGACCGTCGCTCCGGAGAACGTGACGTCGGTAAGGTCCATCCGGAGGAGCCCGGCGACGAGGTGTGCATAGTTGCTCGCTGAGCGGCCCGCGGCTATGGGGCTGCCCTTCACCCGCGGTCGCAGTCCCGGTCCGGCGCCGTAGGAGCTGCCGAGAGCGACGAAGCGTCGTCCTTCGAGGCTCATCGGCCTATCACGACCAGAAGAACGTAGGCCACGGACGCGGAGAGCAGCCCGATGGCCACAAGTACAGCGGCCCGGACCGCTCGACGTCCCGCTCGCGCCCTCATTGCGTCACCTGCGCGAGGAACGCGAGCGTGGCAGTGAGAGCGGAGCGCGCCTGCGGTGTGCTGAAGTCGAACTGGTACTCATGGCCCAGGCCGCTTCCCTTCGGCCAGAACAGCGTCGTGGTGGGCACAGCCCTCGCACGCAGTGCTGCGGCGAGCTCGGCTGCCTGCGTGCGGAACGGGTCTGCGTCGCCGACCGACACGAATGTCGGCGGATAGGCGGTGGTCACCTCCATCGCGGAGGAGAGCTCGGTTGCGTGCGGGTCCAGCAGCCAGTCCCGATGACCGGTGTACGCCCAGAGGTAGGTGCGGAGACCGGGGAAACCGGTCGTGCCCACGGTCTGCATGTCGTACAGCCCGCAGAACAGCACGACCCCGCGCAGCCGCTCGTGAGCAGCTGGAACGGCGATGCCGATGGCGCTCGCAAGCGCGGGGTCGGATTCCGCGGCGGCGGTCTCGCTCGCGATCTGTGCGCCAGCGGAATCGCCGCCGATCGTGAGCGCCAGAGGATTCCCGCCGAGGCCATCGGCGTGCGCACGGAGGTAGTCGAGGGCCGCGGCCGCCTGCTGCACCTGCACCGGGTGCTTAGCGGTCGGCGCGAGCGTGTAGTCGAGGCTCCCGACGACGAAGCCGGATGATGCGAGGAGGATCGCATAGTCGGCGACGGTCGCCGACGAGCTCGACACGAACCCACCGCCGTGCACCCAGAGGATCATCGGACGGAGCTCAGCGGAGCGGCTCGCAGGTTCGTAGAGATCGAGGTGCGCCCCGGAG
The DNA here is from genome assembly GCF_056406355.1 of Cellulomonas sp. P1_C4. Taxonomy (NCBI): domain Bacteria; kingdom Bacillati; phylum Actinomycetota; class Actinomycetes; order Micrococcales; family Cellulomonadaceae; genus Cellulomonas; species Cellulomonas sp. P1_C4. The sequence continues at coordinate 89,623 of NZ_JBFUAI010000017.1, forward strand.
GCACCAAGGGCGACGCGGCGCATCGGCGCCACGGCCCTGCGGTCGGCGGCGAAACCGGCGGGCGGTATGACGAGCGGCTTCGCCTCGAACACCGACTTGATGATCAGCGCCCCGGGCTGCAGCGAGACCTGGTAGACGGACGCGCCGATCAGTGCTCCGACCGCGACCGCCACGAGAACGACGAACGCGCGACGGAGGCCCAGCGAGCCCTCGCGATGCTCGCGGTCGAAGGCGGACCCGTAGTCCTTGCCTGGAGGAAACGTCGGCTGCGTCCGTGTGTCGCTCATCCAACATCTCTCCCTCCGGCCGCACCGCTTGCGCCCGGAGTAATTCGACTCGTTGCGGCAGCGCCGTGCGTGTCCCTAAGGGGACCTCCTTCCGCGAGGCATTCGGTGCCTGCAGAGAGCACAACTAGCCGCGCCCCTCGGTACGTACCGGATCTCTTGACGGCGCCAACCAGCGGTGCCGCGGTCGCGTGCATTGGCACAGGTCAGAGGCGTTGCAAAAATCGAGGTGGCGGGAATCGAAAGCGTTGAGAGACGTCTGAAACTGTTGCGCCGGGGCCGCTACCTGCGGGTTTGCTCGCGAGCGAGTAGAGCGCATCTCGTCGGTTCGGGCCCATCCGTTGACAGAGTCAACACAGCCCCGATCGACCCATCGCGGCGCATGGAAATGCACATCGGCGACTCAAAATCTCGGCGCCAACCCGACTGCACGAAATCCCAGGGTAGTGATGCGTTCCCGCCTACGCGGCGCCTCGCCCCTGCGTCGAGAACGCCCTCAAGAGTTTGAGCATAACCCCTCGATACGTCGACGCGGTCCTGCGGATGTGGTCGATGCGCGTGGTCCGAAGTCCTGGAACGCTGATCTCGATTCAATGGACCAACGTCCGAACTCCACCGAACTCCTGCGTTCAGGTTTCCGGCGTGGCCTCTGACCGAAACTTCTCGGGGAGCCGAGGGGATTCGAGTCGGCCCACCTCGGGCGACTTCGAGGGCCTCGGTGCCGAAAAGTGTCTAATAAGTGTCCAGCGGCCACGGCAGAAGTCCGGCCATGCCGTGAACGGTCCGACGAGCAGATCGAGTGCGCACCTCATGCCGTCCGGTCCTGGCCGCCGGCCTCGGGCACATCGCTGATCGTTGCTCGTCCACAACCCTAGGCTCCTCCATCACGGGCGCTCCGCTACCCAACTGAGGTACGCGGCCACAAGGTCAGGCGCGATGAGGGGATCTCGGCAGATCCACACACCGTCACCCCCCTCGGCGACCTCCTCGAAGACGCTAAGTTCGCGTGCCTCGCTCGGTCGCGGTCCAAGGCCGGCAAGAACTGGTCTGCGCTAAGCGGTGGAGCGAAGAACGGCGCCCGTCGAGATCCGAAGCGTCCACGGGTCCTGTGGGTGCGCATCCGCTGTCACGGTTCGGCCAGAGAGTGGCTCAAACCGGCGAACCGACCCCAACTCAACCGACGTGGAAGTCCCGTTCGACGGCCTGCCCGTCGAAAGTCCAGCGAACACGGAGTACGGGCTCCTCGGCGCCACCGAACGTGTAGAGGGCGTTGAGTCGACGCGTCTGCCCCGCGTGAATTACCGTCGGTGTGCCGTCATATGCAAGGTGCAGGGCGCTGTCGCCCAGGCTCTCGAAGGTCACTTCTTCGGCGTCAGCAGATCCACGGTTTGTGATCTCGATCCAGTGCCGATTCGTGTACTGCGGCTTCCCTTGTCGATTGAAGCCCTTGACCTCACGCTCTTGCCTGGGCTGAACCAACAGGTCAACCCCGGGAGAGTCGCCCGGCGTCGCAGCACTCGCAGGCTCCAGCGTAGCGATATCGTGCTCGATGGCCTTCCAGACCTCATGCTCCAACTGGCTCGCGTTTGAGAACTCCCCCAGTAACCCTTTCCCTTCGATCTCGGCCCGGAACGCACGCAGGCCCTCGAGCTGGTCCGTGTCGACATCGTGGGGCAGCGGAGCAATGGAGAAGTACAGGTGAACGGGCTTGTCTTGGTCGAGTGCCCGCTCGATCTCGCTGACCGTGCCCGAGGCGGCTTCGGGTGTGGGCGAACCGAGGCGGCTGCCGAAGATCGCGATCACAATGTCGGAGTCGTCGACACCTTGAGAGTTGATCAGCGCCTGGGGGTGACCGCCCAATACGGGCACCGCCGACGATTCCCAGCGCCAAGGCTGCAGAATGACGCTCTTGGTGCGGGCGTTCGCGTCGTTCCACCCGCGGACTGCGTGTTCGACCGCATCGCGCGCTTCTGGAACGTCAGAGGGGGACGCGATCATCACGCGCAGTACGGTCGCTATATAGGCCACGGCGCGACCGTACCGGTGCGCGCCGACAACATGCCCAATCAGGCACGACGCGGTGCGGTCGCGGCCGTGTTCCTCGATCGCCCTCACCATCAGCGCTCGGTCTCTGGCCCCCCAGGCTTCTAGGCGCAAGGATCGCGCCACCCGATGGAGCGGCCTCGAGCGGAGCCGGATCGACGGCTCGCCGGCGTCGCATGTCCGAGTCGGTCGGCCAGAGGACTCCCCGTCGGGATAACCTCCCGACGTGGAGTCACCTCTCGGCCGTCCTGCGGTGCTCGTGGACGTCGCCCGCGAGGCGGGCGTCTCGGTGCCGACGGTCTCTCGGGTGCTGAGCGGCAACGTGCCGGTCAGCGCCGCGAAGCGAGAGCTCGTGCTCGCCGCCATCGAGCGACTGAACTACCGACCGAACGCTGCCGCACGCGCGCTCAAGCTGGGCCGTCGCTCGATGATCGGCGTCATCACGTTCAACACCGTCCGGTACGGGTACTCCCGGACGCTCCAGGGCATCCAGGAGGCAGCCCGCGAGTCGGGTTACCTCGTGCTCATCGCGGTCGTGGAGTCCGACGAGCAGGCTGACATCGACGCTGCGATCGATCTGCTTTTCGGACAGAGCGTCGCGGGGCTTGTGGTGATCGAGTTCGATCCTGTGGGCGTCGCGATCTCGAGGTCATTGTCGCCGAGCGTGCCGGTGGTCGCCGCGGCCGCCGCCGGCCGGAGCCGGAGCCCCTACCCGCACGCCTATCTCGACGACCGGGTCGCAGCCCGGGAAGCCACCGAGTACTTGCTCGGCCTGGGGCACGAGACCGTGCACTATCTGGCGATCCCGCAAACCGACACGCGCACCGGGCGCGCGCTCGGCTGGCGCCAGGCAATCCACGATGCCGGCGCACCCCTGCACGAGCCCGTGGCTGCGGCGTACGACCCGGCATCCGGGTACGAGATCGGCAGCGTCCTTGCGCAGGACGAGACGGTCACGGCCGTCCTGTGTGGAAACGACGAACTCGCCATCGGTCTGATGCGCGCCCTGGGCGAAGCGGGCCGACGAGTTCCCGACGACGTCAGCGTCGTCGGCTTCGACGACCAGCCGATCGCGGCGATGTGGATGCCAGCTCTGACCACCGTGCACCAGGACTTCGTCGGCCTGGGGCGCAGGGTGTTCGGGCTGCTCGAATCCCTGCTCTCGACCGGGGCGTCACGGCATACCTCGTCGGCGAAGCCGCGGCTCGTCCTCCGCGAGAGCGCCGCGCCGCCGGCGCATCGACGCTGACCGGCTGCCGTGTCGACGCGTCGACGCTGGATCTCTCCCCCACACCCCTTGGTCCGAGGTACCGCAGCACCGGCGGGCAGCCGATCGCCACTGCGCGCCCCTCGCGCCCACTTCGTAGCGTTACCCACTCGTTATGCAAACGATGATCAGGACGCTTGCAATTTGCTCTGATCATCGTTTTCATGGTGCCGCTCGCACAGGAATGGACCTGTGGCTCCGGGCACACCGAACGAGGGAGTGTCGCGTGTCCGAAGTCAGCGCCCGCGCTGTGGTCTATCTGCGGGCGGCCGGGGTGAGCGTGCTCCTGTCCAGTGAGGACGGTCGGTTGCCCGAGGTCTCGCACTGGGGCGGGGACCTGGGCCCGCTCGGGGAGTCGGAGCTGGACGACGTGCTCCGGGCGGGCGACGCACCGAACGCGAGCAACGGCGTGGACCGCCCGCTACCGGTGGCGTTGCTCCCCGAGGCGTGGACCGGATGGACCGGTGCCCCTGGTCTGGCGGGGCACCGGGCTGGGCGCTCCTGGTCGCCTCGGCTCACCGTCATCGCGATGCGCGTGTCGATCGCCGCCGGGTCGGTCGCGGCCGGCGAAGTAAGCCCGCTGGAGACCGGCGACGAGCGACGGGCCGGCGGGCTGGTCGTCGTCGAGGCCCGAGATGATGAGGTGGGGCTCGCCGTGCGTCTGGAGGTCGAGCTCACCGATCAGGGCGTCCTGCGTGCACGTGCGACCGTGACAAACCTGCTGCCGGAGACGTACGTCGTCGACGACGTGCTGCTCGCGCTACCCGTGCCGCCCGTGGCGACGGAGGTCCTCGACCTCGCCGGCCGCTGGGCGACGGAACGTGTCCCGCAGCGCCACCCGTTCGGTGTCGGCACACTCCTCCGCGAAGGCCGTCACGGGCGCACCGGGGCAGACGCGACCCTCGTCATGGTGGCGGGCACACAGGGATTCGGGTTCCGCAGCGGTCAGGTCTGGGGGTTGCACGTGGCCTGGAGTGGCAACCACCGGACGTTCGCTGAGCGGGTGTTCACCGGCGAGCGACTGCTGGGGGGCGGCGAGCTGCTCCTGCCGGGCGAGGTCCAGCTGGGCTGGGACGAGAGCTACACGACGCCGTGGCTCTACGGGTCGTACGGCGAGGGCATGGACGAGCTGGCCCATCGCTTCCACGCCTTCCTGCGTGCGAGGCCGACGCACCCTGCGACGCCGCGCCCGGTGACATTCAACGTCTGGGAAGCGGTGTACTTCGACCACAACCCCGAGCGGTTGCACGCTCTGGCCGAGCTGAGCGCGAAGGTGGGCGTCGAACGCTTCGTGCTGGACGACGGCTGGTTCCGGGGGCGGCGTCACGACCGGACCGGCCTCGGCGACTGGTTCGTCGACGCCGAGGTGTGGCCGCAGGGTCTCTCGGGGCTCGCGGACCACGTGCACTCCCTCGGGATGCACTTCGGGCTGTGGTTCGAGCCCGAGATGGTCAACCCCGACTCCGACCTGTTCCGGGCCCATCCCGACTGGGTCCTGCAGGTGCCCGGGCGACTGCCGGTGACCGCCCGGCACCAGCAGGTACTCGATCTGGCCAACCCCGAGGCCGCCGCCTACCTGCGCGAGCGCATCGTCAGCATCGTGCGCGAGTGCGGGGTCGACTACGTCAAGTGGGACCACAACCGCGACCTCATCGATGCGGGCACGAGCCGGACCGGGCGCGCGAGCGTGCACGACCAGACGCTCGCGATCTACTCCCTTCTCGACGAGATCCGCGCCCTGTGCCCCGGGCTCGAGATCGAGTCCTGCTCCTCTGGCGGTTCGCGCGTCGACCTCGAGATCCTGCAGCGCACCGATCGCGTCTGGGCGAGCGACTGCATCGACGCGCACGAGCGTCAACGCATCCAACGCTGGACCGCGCAGCTCGTGCCCCCCGAGCTTGTCGGGGCACACATCGGCGCACCTCGCGCGCACACCACAGGACGCACGCAGGACCTGTCGTTCCGTGCAGCGACAGCCGTGTTTGGCCACCTCGGGATCGAGTGGGACCTGACCGCGACCGACGAGGACGAGCTCGAAGAGCTCGCCGCGTGGATCGCCTTCGGCAAGCAGGTCCGGCCACTCGTGCACGGCGGCACCACGGTGCGCGCCGACCTCGACGAGGAGGTCTGGTTGCACGGGGTCGTCTCGCCCTCGCGCGACGAGGCACTGTACGCCGTCGTCGTCCTTGGCCGGCCGGCTACCTGGCCGCCGGGTCGTCTCGTGCTTCCGGGCCTCGACCCGCAACGCATGTACGACGTATCGTCCGCGGGCCCTGCAGCCGGAGCGGAGCACGACCCCAGGGTCTATCCCGCATGGTGGGCGACCGGCGTGCGCATGAGCGGCTCCGCCCTCCTTGCCGCCGGGCTGCAGATGCCAGCCCTGAATCCGGACCAGGCCGCGTTGGTGCACGTGAAGGAAGTGGCGTCGTGAGCATCCTGACTCCCGCGCGTCGCGGTGCTGCCGACCGTGCCGCACCGAGAAGGCCGCGCTTTCGCGGAGCGACGCGCGACCTACCGCTCGCGATCGCCTTCATCCTGCCCGCGGCGATCGGGTTCGGCGTGTTCCTGGTTTGGCCGACAATCCGCGGCATCTGGCTCAGCTTCACCGACTACTCGGTGTTCCAGCCGGGGAAGTTCGTCGGCCTCGACAACTACAGCAAGATGTTCGCCGACCCGGTGTTCTGGGCGTCCATGCGCACCACCGTCTACTACGTCGTCGTCAACATCGCCGTCCAGACGCTCGTCGCGCTCGTGCTGGCCGTCCTGCTCAGCCGGCTCACCAGGTCCATGTGGGTCCGCGGCATCGTCCTGACGCCGTACCTCGTCTCGAACGTCGTGACCGCGTTGCTGTGGCTCCTGCTGCTCGACTACCAGCTCGGCATCGTCAACGAGCTGCTCGAGTGGGTCGGTATCGGCCGCCAGTCGTTCTGGGGCAACCCGCACCTGGTGGTCCCGACGATCGCGATGGTCAACGTCTGGCGGCATGTCGGCTACACCGCGCTGCTGATCTTCGCCGGCCTCCAGACGATCAGCCCACAGGTCTATGAGGCCGCCAAGGTCGACGGCGCCAGCGAGTGGTCGATGTTCTGGCGGATCACGCTGCCGCTCCTTCGGCCCTACCTCGCCATGGTGCTGATCGTCACCAGCATCGGCTCATTCCAGGTGTTCGACACCGTCTCGGTCGCCACCCAGGGCGGCCCGGCGAACGCCTCGAACGTCATCCAGTACTACATCTACAACGTCGCGTTCACCCGCTACGACTTCGGCTACGCGTCGGCGATGTCGGTCGCACTGCTCGTCGTGCTGTCCGTCATCACCGTCGTGCAGTACCGACTGTCCCGCGCGGGCGACAGCGACACGAACTGAGGTGCGCACCATGACCACCCACACACTGTCCCGAGCAGCCAGCTCGTCGACGACTCCCGTCGACGTCGTCGCACCCCGTCGCCGTCGCCGCATCTCATTCGGTCGCATCCTCGCCTGGGCCGTACTGGCCCTCGTCACGCTCGTCACCCTGTTCCCGTTCTACTGGATGCTGCGCACGGCGCTGTCCACGAACGCAGGCCTGGTCACGGACCCGACGAGCCTGCTGCCCGTGAACCCGACCCTCGACGGCTTCCGTCGCGCGCTGGGTATGACCACCCGCGAGGAGGCGCTCGCGGCCGGCGGCTCGGGCGCGACCATGGACTTCTGGCGGTACCTCGGCAACTCGGTCGTCGTCGCCACCATGGTCACCGTCGGCCAGGTGTTCTTCTCCGCGATGGCCGCCTACGCGTTCTCCCGGATGCGCTGGCCAGGTCGCCAGGTGGTGTTCGGCGCGTTCCTCATCGGCCTGATGATCCCCGGCATCTTCACGCTCCTGCCGAACTTCGTCCTGATGCGAGACCTGGGCCTGCTCGACACGCTCCCGGGCATCGCACTGCCGACCATGCTGATGACGCCGTTCGCGGTGTTCTTCCTGCGGCAGTTCTTCATGGGCATCCCGACCGAGATCGAGGAAGCCGCGATGATCGACGGCGCCGGCCGAGTACGGACCTTCTTCCGCATCATCTTGCCGATGGCCGCCCCAGCCGTCACGACCCTCGCGGTCCTGACCTACATCACGAGCTGGAACGACTACCTCTGGCCGCTGCTAGTCAGCCAGACCGACAAGTCCCGGGTGCTCACCCTCGCCCTGGGCGTCTTCCGGTCCCAGACCCCCGCCTCCGCACCCGACTGGCCCGGGCTCATGGCCGCGACCCTGCTGGCCGCCCTCCCGATGCTCGTCCTCTTCCTCGTGTTCGCCCGCAAGATCGTCAACTCCGTGGGCTTCACCGGCATCAAGTAGTTCCTCCCGTAGGTCCGAACAGCACCGAGCGCGCCCCGGCACCCCGCCGCGGCGTACCCCCCCTCGGCATCACTGCCGATGTCACAGAAGGTGGTTCCCCATGCGCAAGCGCAGGATCCTCATCGCCGGCCTGGTCCCGGCCGTGCTCGCCCTCGGGGCGTGCAGCGGCGGCAGCGCCGACGACAACAGCTCCAGCACCGGCGGCTCAAAGGTCGAGCTCAGCTACTGGCTGTGGGACGCCAACCAGCAGCCGGGCTACGAGCAGTGCGCCGCCGACTTCACCGCGGCGAACCCCGACATCACGATCAAGTTCCAGCAGTACGCCTGGGACGACTACTGGACCAAGCTGACGGCCTCGTTCGTCGGCAACTCGGCACCGGACGTCTTCACCGACCACCTCGCGAAGTACGCCGACTTCGCCGGGCAGAAGCAGATCGTCCCCCTGGACGACCTCATCGCGAAGGACGGCTTCGACACCTCCGTCTTCGCCGAGGGCCTGGTCGACCCGTGGAAGTTCACCGACGGCAAGACGTACGGCATCCCGAAGGACTGGGACACCACGGCGTTCTTCTACAACGCCGACATGATCAAGGACGCCGGCTACAGCGACGAGGACCTCGCCGGTCTGACCTGGAACCCCGACGACGGCGGCACCTTCGAGCAGCTCGTCGCACGCCTGACGATCGACAAGAACGGCGTCCGCGGCGACGAGGCGGGCTTCGACAAGAGCGCGGTCGAGACCTACGGCATCGGCATCAACCCGTCCTACGACGTCACCGGCCAGATGCAGTGGGCCAACTTCACCGGTTCGCTCCCCTACGACGCCCTCGACGAGAACCCGTGGGGCACCCACTACAACCTTGACGACCCCGAGTTCCAGAAGACGATCGCGTGGTACTACGGCCTCTCCGACAAGGGCTACATGCCCAAGAGCGGCGAGTTCACCGACGAGACGCCGGCCCAGATCGGGTCAGGCAAGGCGGCGATCGGCACGAACGGCGACTGGGCGAGCAGTCAGTTCTTCGGTCTCGACGGAGTCAACATCGGCGTCTTCGCCGCACCGGTCGGCCCCAGCGGCAAGCGGGCATCCATCTTCAACGGGCTCGCGGACTCGATCAGCGCTAGCTCCAAGCACCAGGCCGAGGCGTGGAAGTGGGTCCAGTACCTCGGGTCCACGGCCTGCCAAGACGTCATTGCCGGCGAGGGCACGGTCTTCCCCGCGATCCCGTCGTCCACGGACAAGGCCCTGAAGACCTTCGCTGACAAGGGCTGGCCCGTCGAGGCCTTCCACAGCTACGTCGAGGATGGCCACACGTTCCTGCCGCCGATCACGGAGCACGCCGGTGAGATCGGTGACCTCGTCACCCCGGCCCTCCAGGGGATCCACCTCGGTCAGCAGCCCGCATCGTCCCTGACCGGCGTGAACGACCAGATCAACGCGATCCTCGGCGGCTGACGAAGGGCGAACGAATACAACGCCCAGATGTGCCCGCGGGCCCGGACCTCCCGGTCCGGGCCTGCGTGGTTGTGAAGCGCGGTCGCGTCGGGGGGCATCTTGGCTGGCGCGTCGAGACCAGACTTCTCGGGTGCCGATTCGAGTTCCTTGCAGCACAGGGGATGCGAATCTCGACCACCGCCCCTGTGACCAGCAGCGACACAGGCGCCCGGCCCCGTCGAGCCTGTCTAGTTCTTGTCCACCACATGCCAAGAGGCCGCCTCGTTTGACGGATCGCCCGTGTGCCATGCGGTTCCACCCGACGGAGTGCTCCCTCCTGCTGCGCGTCCCTCAGCAAGACGGTTTCGGGCACAGCCGGCCGGAACGTTGAAGTTGTCACCCCCGCCGCAGTAACCGAGACAAACACCAGCCCCGGCGCCGGCACGCCCTCTCCGCCAACGTCGCCGCCCGTGCCGCCGGATCCGCTTGACGGCTCCAGGCCTTCGCGTTGCCCGCCCGCGTCATGACCACGATGGTCTGGCCTACGCACAGCGGGGTTTCCCTGCGGGGGGAACCTGCGGTCATGCAGCGACCGCGGGCCGTCGATCGCCCTACAACCCGATCGCGGCCAGGACCGGTCGACGGTCGAAACCGGTCTCCCCCTCCGCGCGTTCGGATCGTCGTTGATTGAGGGAACCGGCCCGGCCTCATTTGTGGTCACGTCTCCGTCGGTCACCAAAGAGGCCAGCGAGTCTCTGACGAGGAAGTGGTCGATCACCTCGGGCCGGAACTAGCGGTGTACCGCTGCGGCTCGAGAACCGGCCAGCGAGAGTGCACAATCGCTGGCGGTCGGCCTTATCGGTACGACCCTAGCCACCGGAATCGATCTCAGAGCCGGTCGGGCCAAGCAGGATCTGAGTCGCGGCTTCACCGGGATCGTCGTTCAAGTCCCCCGACACGACGACCGCGCGACTCGCGTCCTCCGCTAGCCCGCCCACGCCTCGCGCGGCGTGAACCGCTCGACCCGCGGTCGCTGGGGCGGACGACGAAGCTATCTAGCGTCATACCGGCGATCTTGTCGTGCAGCGCGACCCTGAGGCGCATCGCCATAGGGCAGGCCCGACGCCACACGCCGCGGGCCGTAGCGATCCCCGCCATGCCCGTGGCGCGGGTCGGACGACCGAATTGTGGTCGGCTGCCCACGCTTGACGGCCTCCTCGCCTCCGACCTACACTCCCGATTACAACGTTGATATCAACGTTGTAATCCGAGGTCGACGACGCGGTCGATCACCAGAGAGGCCATTCAATGAAGAAGATGGTTGCGACGGTCGCGGCGTTCGCCGCAGGCTCGGCGCTTGCGCTCACCGGGTGCACGGGGTCCCCTGATTCCTCGAGCTCCGCCGCGCCAGAACCGGTCACCCTCACGTTCTGGCACGGCTACACCGAGGCCGACGGCAAGGTCCTCGATCAGATCGTCGAAGACTTCAACGCGTCGCAGAGCGACGTCACGATCGAGACGACCACGAAGACCTGGGCCGTCATCGGGGACACCCTGCTCACCGCGCTGTCGGCGAACCAGGGACCGGACATCGTGGCCCTGCCCGCCGAGAACCTCCCGGTCTACGCATCCAAGGGTGCGTTCGCCACGCTGGACGACTTCTACTCGAGCGATGCCACGAAGGCCGCCTCGCTCAACCCAAACGCGGTCGACATGGAGAAGGTGGACGGCTCGTACTACGGCGTGCCCACTGGGTTCGTCCCGCTGTCCGTGATCTACAACAAGGCCCTGTTTGCTGCGGCGGGCGTCACCGAGTTCCCGACCACCTGGGACGACTGGGTCGCCGCCTCGAAGAAGCTCACGATCGACGAGAACGGCGACGGCACTCCCGAGCAGTACGGACTCGCCCTGCCCGACCACGCGACGGTCGGCAACGGCGTCTGGGCAAGCCTCTTCTACGGCAACGGCGGCGAGCTCGTCGACGGGTCGAAGTCTGTCGTCGACTCCGCCGCCAACGTCGAGACTCTCAGCTACTGGGCCGACGCGGTGGCCAAGGACAAGATCTCGCCGACCGGTCTGGACGGTGTCGGCTCGGACAAGCTCTTCTCGTCGGGCAAGGCGGCGATGGAGGTCGGCGGCCCGTGGATGGCGAGCGTCGCGACCGAGAGCAACATCGACTACGGCATCGCTGCAATCCCCGCGGGCCCCAAGGAGCAGGCATCCTCGGCGATCGGCATCTCGGCGGCCGTCACGGCGAAGGCCGGGGACGCGAAGAAGGCGGCGGCGGAGAAGTTCTTTGACTACTTCTTCACGAAGGACGTCGCGACGAAGTGGTCGCTCGGCTCGGGCTGGCCGCCCCTCCGCACGGACATCCCCGCGTCCGACGTCGCGTCGAACCCTGTCGTCGCCTCACTCACCGAGATGGCCGGAACTTCCAGGCCGCTCCTGCCCGGAGTCGCCAACAGCACCGACGTGCTGAAGTCGGTCGACGAGGCCACCCAGAAGGCGCTCGCCGGCGGGGACCCCGCCGACCTGCTGAAGGCGGCCTCGACGTCCGTCCAGGACTCCCTCGACGGCTGAGCCGAGCGGACCGAACCGGCGACTGGCCGCCGCCCCGCACGCCCCGGGACGGCGGTCGGTCGCCTCGACTGAGAGAAACATCATGGTCACAAACGTCCGCGCACCTCGCGCGAAGAAGCGGTACCGCGCGCCGGCATCGCTCGGCGGCCGTCCAGTCGCCGCCGGGAGGCAGGGCCGCATCGCCGCGGTCTTCATGGCGCCAGCGCTGCTCATCCTGATCGCCTTCGTCGCGTGGCCGATGGTGTCCGCTCTCCGGCTCTCGTTCACCGACGCCAGTGGGTTCGGTGTCGAGCACTGGGTCGGCCTGGACAACTACGTGGCGATCTTCACGGACAGCCGGATCCGGGAGACGTTGGGCAACACGGCGCTCTACACCGCGCTGTTCACGCCCGCAGCGCTGATCGTGGCTCTCGGCCTGGCGCTGCTGCTCACCAACCGCGCCTTGTTCGGTCGCAACGTGTTTCGGACGGCTCTGTTCGTTCCGTTCATCGTTTCGCTGGCCGTCGCCGCGTTCGCGTGGAGCTACCTGCTCGATCCGCAGATCGGTCTTCTCACTTACTGGCTGCGCTCGGTCGGTATCCACGTYGGCAACGTGCTGCAGGACCCGGCGTGGGCGATGCCGGCCGTTGTGCTGGTGGCGATCTGGAAGAGCGTCGGCTTCTACATGGTCATCTTCATCGCCGGGATTCAGACGATCCCCGAGTCCTTGTACGAGGCGGCCAAGCTTGACGGTGCCGGCGCCGTGCGGCGGTTCGTGCACGTCACGCTCCCCCAGTTGTCCAGCACGCTGACGTTCGTGGTCGTCTTCGCGATGATCGCTGCCCTTCAGGCGTTCGACCAGATCTACGTGATGACCGGCGGCGGCCCCTTCCGCAGCACGCAAACCGTCGTCATGGAGATCTACGAAGAGGGCTTCAAGAAGCTCGACCTAGGGCTCGCCGCGGCCCTTTCCTACGTGCTGCTGTTCGCCACTCTCGTGCTCTCACTCATCCAGTTCCGGTTCTTTGGCAAGCGCGAGAAGGACGCCGCGTCATGACTACGATCCCCCTCACTCACACCCGGCTCCGCCCGAGTCGAACCCTCTCGCGCTGGCTGCTCGTCGCATCCGTCACGGTGCTCACGCTCATTGTGCTGCTGCCCGTGCTGGTCATCGTCTTCACGGCGTTCAAGCCCACGAGTGAGGTCAACGCGTTCCCGCCGACTTTGGTGCCCAGCACCTGGACGCTGGCGAACTTCAGCCGTATCTTCACCGACCTTCCGTTTGCCCGCCTGTGCCTCAACAGCTTCATCTTCGCGGGCGGAGTTACGGCGTTCGCGCTGCTCTTTGACTCCTTAGCCGCGTACGCGTTGGCGCGCTTGGACTTCCGTGGGAACCGCGTACTGCTCGTGGTGATCGTCGCGAGCCTGATGATCCCGTTCCAGGCAACCCTGATCCCCGTCTACCAACTCGTCGCACACCTTGGCTGGGTAAATACGTTCCCCGGCATGATCGCGCCGCGCGCTGCGGACGCGTTCGGGATCTTCTTTCTGCGTCAGTTCTTTGTCTCGTTGCCGCGTGATCTGGACAACGCAGCCCGGCTCGACGGGGCCAGCGAGCTGCGGATCTTCCGGTCCATCGTGCTCCCGAACGCCATCCCGGCCCTGATGACCCTGGCGATCTTCACCTTCGTCAACAACTGGAACGACCTGCTCTGGCCGCTCGTCTTCACCACGACACCTGACATGGGCACCATCACGTCCGGCCTGACCCTTCTCACCGGGCCGAGCGGGATCGTGCCCTACGGCACGATGATGGCGGGCTCCCTCATCGCGGTGCTGCCGCTGGCGGTCCTCTTCCTGCTCATGCAGCGCCGGTTCATCGAGTCGGTCGCCACGACAGGGCTCAAGTGAGCGCCCCGCGCTGGTTCGACGATGGACGACTGCACTTCGCACTGGGCATCGAGGACACCTTCGTCCCGCAGTCCCGGGCCGGAGAGCGTGCGATCGACGAGTACGAGCTCACGGAGCACACCACTCGGTTCGCAGGCGACTTCGCGTTGGCCGCCGACGTCGGCGCGGAGCTGCTTCGCTGGGGCGTGCCCTGGTACCGGGTGAGTCCCGAGCCCGGCTGCTGGGACTGGTCGTGGACCGACCGTGCCGTCGACGCGCTGCTCGGTGCCGGGCTGCGACCGATCGTCGACGTGCTGCACTACGGCACGCCGCTGTGGCTCGACAACCAGTTCGCTAACCCGGACTACCCGCAGCACGTCGCCGAGTACGCACATCGCCTGGCCGAGCGGTTCGCCGACCGCATCACCGACTACACACCGGTGAACGAGCCCGTCGTCCATGCCCTGTTCTCCGGTGAGTACGGGTACTGGCCCCCGTACCTGCAAGGGCCCGACGGGTTCGCGCGCGTTGCGGTCAACATCGCTCGAGGCTTCGTCGGTACGCAGCGGGCGATCGCCGACGCCGTCGGCCCGGCGGCGACGTTCGTGCACGTCGACGCCGCCATGGCGTTCGTCGGGGACGACGCGGCACCCGAGCACCGGGCCGAGGCGACCCGGCTACGCCACCAGGTGCATCTGGTCGAGGACTTGGTCACCGGTCGGGTCGACGAGGCGCACCCGCTGCGAGCGGTGGTCGCCGACGTGTCCGGGGACGACGCACTGGCATGGTTCGCATCAAACGCCGTGCACCCGGATGTCATGGGCGTCAACTACTACCCACGGCACTCGACCGAGCTGTTCGAGCCCGGCGTCCGGCACGTCGGCGGTTTCGCCGACCCCCGCCCGAGCGTCGACCGCGGAACTGATGGGCTCCGCGCGGCCATCACCACTTTCGCGGCTCGGTACGGCGCCCCGGTGATGATCACCGAGACCTGCCTGACAGGCACCGTGGCCGAACGCCTGCATTGGCTCGACGACTCCGTCGCCCTCGCCGACGCGATGCGTGCTGAGGGCACGAACATCGTCGGCTACACCTGGTGGCCACTCTTCGACATGTATGAGTGGACGTGGCGCCACACAGACCGACCCCGGGCTGATCACCTCCTCACGATGGGACTGCACGACCTCGTCGAGAGTCCCAGCGGACTGCTGCGGGTGGCCAATCCAGTCGCCGACCGATACCGCCAGCTTGCCTCCCAACACCGCGCGACGACCTGACCAACGGAAGAGACAATGCACACCGCACACCTCACGCTGAGGCCCGACGCCACGATCGGCCCGATCAACCCCCGGGTCTACGGCCCGCTCGTCGAGCTGTAGTGCCGCCGGGCGGAACGTGGGCTCTTGGACTGGCTCACCGAGTTCCGTGGCGCCGTTTGCGGGCGGTTCGGGCAGCAACATGCAACGTTGTAAGGTGCTTCGACTGAGAGGGAGGTACATGTCGCCGACGCTGCACGACGTCGCACGCCTGGCGGGCGTCTCCTTCAAGACCGTCTCCAACGTAGTCAACAACCGACCGATAGTCCGTGAGTCCACCCGTGAGCGGGTACTCGCGGCGATCGCCGAGCTCGGGTATAGGCCGAACATCTCCGCGAGGAACCTACGCTCCGGCCGCAGTGCTGTGATCGGCCTTGCCGTCCCCGAACTCAGCCAGGCGTACTTTGCTCAGCTTGCCGACGACGTCATCCGGGCCGCCGAGGCGCGTGGCCTGGTCGTGCTCGTGGAGCAGACCGGAGGTCAGCGCGACCGGGAGATCGAGGTGCTGCGGAGTCCGCGGCTGGCACTGACCGACGGACTTCTCTTCAGCCCTTTGGGCCTGCGCCCCGGGGATGCGCATCTGGTGACCGTCGGGACGCCGTTGGTGGTCTTGGGGGAGCGCACTTTTCCGCTCCGTGTGGACCACATCACGATGCGGAGCCGCGAGGGCGCCCGCGCGGCGACAGCGCACCTTGTGGAGCGCGGGTGTCGGCGCATCGCTCTCGTCGGGGCCCATGACGGGGAGACCGCCACTACAGCGGGTCTGCGGTTGGCGGGATACCGCGCCGCCCTCGACGACGCGGGGATCAGTTTCGACCCAACCCTGGTGGCCCCGATCGAGATCTGGCACAGGTCAAGCGGTGCGGACGCCATGAAACGGCTACTCGACGCCGGGCTCCGTCCCGACGGCGTGTTCGCGATGAACGACGACCTCGCCATGGGTGTCATCCGCGCCGTGCAAGACGCCGGCATGCGAGTCCCGCAAGACGTTGCGGTTATCGGCTTTGACGACGTCGATGAGGCGCGGTACACCGTACCCAGCCTCTCGACAGTGGACCCCGGCCGCCGCCAGATCGCCGAGACAGCGGTCGAGATGCTCCTCGAGCGCATCGAGGACCATGGCGTCGACTCCATCTCGCCGCGCGACGTCGCGCCCCCGTTCCAAATCATCGCCCGCGAGTCCACCGACCGCTGAGGCCAAGCGGATCAAGGCCTTGCCCGCCTACGCGAACGCCTGGCTGGGCCCCCAACCAGGTCAGGACATGCCCGGCCAATATCCCAGCGGCGGTCCGACCGCACGAATGAGCGGGGTGTGGCGCGTCGCCGGACCGGCGCTCGATTTCCTGTCCCCCGACATCTACATCTCCGACAGCGAGTCGGTCATGCGCGCATACACGTCTGCCACCAACCCGCTCTTCATCCCCGAGGCGCGCGTCCTGACCGGTGACGCCTTCCGCGCGTTCGGCGCATTCAACGTCATGGGTTATCACGTCCTCGGAATCGACGACGTCCGTGAAGACAGTCAGCTCTACGACGCCGTCCGGAAACTTCGCGCACTCGCCCCGCAGATCCTCGAAGCCCAGCGGGACGGTCGCGTGATGGGATTCGCGC
>NZ_JBFUAI010000018.1:0-93850 GCF_056406355.1 Cellulomonas sp. P1_C4
AAGGCGCAGGCCGCTGCGGCGGCGCTGGCTGCGGCCGAGGCGGCGGCAGCGGGCGTCGACGACCCGCCGCCCGCGGCAGCGCCGCCCACGTCCAGCCACGCCGCGGAGATCATCGCCGGCTACACGTTCTCCGGCCCGATGCTCCCGCTGGGCGCCCTGGTCGAGGACGACGTCCCGGTCCCCGGCGCGGTCGTCGGCATCCCGCTCGCCATGATGAACCGGCACGGCCTCGTGGCGGGCGCGACCGGCACCGGCAAGACCAAGACGCTGCAGGTGCTGGCCGAGGGGCTCTCGGCCGCGGGCGTGCCGGTGTTCGTCGCGGACGTCAAGGGCGATCTCTCCGGGCTGGCCGTCCCCGGGACGCCGAACGAGAAGCTGCTGGCCCGCACGGCGAGCCTCGGGCAGGAGTGGGTCGCGACGGCGTCGCCCGTCGAGTTCCTCAGCCTCGGCGGGATCGGCGAGGGCACGCCGGTGCGCACCACCGTCACCGACTTCGGGCCGCTGTTGCTGGGCAAGGTGCTCGGCCTCAACGCCACGCAGGAGTCGAGCCTGGGCCTGCTCATGCACTGGGCCGACACCCAGGGGCTCGCGCTGCTGGACCTCAAGGACCTGCAGGCCACGATCGCGTACCTGATCAGCGACGAGGGCAAGCCGCAGCTCAAGGGCATCGGAGGGCTGTCGGCCGCGACTGCCGGCGTCATCCTGCGCGAGATCGTCGGGCTGCAGGCGCAGGGGGCCGACGCCTTCTTCGGGGAGCCCGCGTTCGACGTGTCCGAGCTGCTGCGGACCGCGCCCGACGGTCGCGGCGTGATCAGCGCGCTCGAGCTGCCGGCTGTGCAGGACCGGCCCGCGCTGTTCTCCACGTTCCTGATGTGGCTGCTGGCCGAGCTGTTCCAGGAGCTGCCCGAGGTGGGCGATCCCGACAAGCCGCGGCTCGTGTTCTTCTTCGACGAGGCGCACCTGCTGTTCACGGGGGCGTCGGCCGACTTCCTCACGGAGGTCACGCAGACGGTGCGGCTGATCCGGTCGAAGGGCGTCGGCGTCTTCTTCGTCACGCAGAGCCCTAAGGACGTGCCCGCCGACGTGCTCGGGCAGCTGGGCAACCGCGTCCAGCACGCGCTGCGGGCGTTCACTCCCGACGACGCCAAGGCGCTGCGGTCGGCGGCGCGCACGTTCCCGACCTCGCCCTACGACCTCGAGCAGCTGCTCCAGTCGCTCGGCACCGGCGAGGCCGTCGTCACCGTGCAGTCCGAGCGAGGCACCCCGACGCCGGTCGCGTGGACGCGGCTGCGCGCACCGCAGTCGTCGATGGAGCCGATGCCGGCGGCCGAGCTCACCGCGGCGGTCGCGGCGTCGCCGCTGTCGGACCGGTACGCGGCGGCCGTGGACCGGGAGTCCGCCTACGAGCTCCTCGCGGTCCGCGCCGAGAAGGCGCAGGAGGCGGCCCAGCGCGCGGAGGAAGCGGAGCGGGCCGCCGACGAGGCCGAGCGGAAGGCGAAGGAGGCGCG
Organism: Cellulomonas sp. P1_C4; assembly: GCF_056406355.1. Classification (NCBI taxonomy): domain Bacteria; kingdom Bacillati; phylum Actinomycetota; class Actinomycetes; order Micrococcales; family Cellulomonadaceae; genus Cellulomonas; species Cellulomonas sp. P1_C4. Next base: position 1,509 of record NZ_JBFUAI010000018.1, read on the forward strand.
ACAGTCCGCTCCGCGCCGGTCGTCGAGCAGGACCAGCCCGCTGGACAGCCTGCTGCGGTCAGCGGGTACTCAGCTGGGGCGTGAGATCACGCGCTCGATCTTCGGCACGCGGCGGCGCTGAGACGACCGGCACGGGTCCCCGCCCGAACACCAGCACGACGACTAGCCCGATCGCGGTGAGCCCGGCGCCGACCCAGGCGGGCGCGAGGTAGCCGAGCCCGCCGGCGATGACCAGTCCGCCGACGAACGCGCCGGTCGCGTTGCCCAGGTTGAGCGCGGAGTGGCACAGGGCCGCGCCGAGCGAGGGGGCCGCGGGCGAGACGTCCATGAGGCGCGTCTGCAGCGACAGCCCGAGCACCTGCGAGGTGACGCCGAGCATGACGAGCGCGAGCACGGCGGGCACCGGGTAGGCGCCCACGAGCGCGATGGAGACGAGGACGACGATCGTGGCGATCATGCCGCCGATGACCGTGCCCATCACGGACCGGTCGGCCAGCCGGCCGCCGACCACCGTGCCGATCGTCATGCCGATCCCGTACAGCGCGAGCACGAGGGGCACGAGCGCGACCCCGAGGCCGGTCACCTCCGTGAGCAGCGGCTTGACGTAGGAGTAGACGGCGAACATCCCGCCGAACCCGACGGCGCCGGCACCGAACGCGATCCACAGCCGGCGGTTGCGCAGGGCGGCGAGCTCGGTGCGGACGGTCGTGCCCGGCGCCGACGGCAGGGACGGCGTCCACGCGGACACCGCCGCGAGCGTCAGCAGCCCGAGCGCCCCGACCCCGACGAAGGACCAGCGCCAGCCGACGGCGTGCCCGACGATCGCGGTGAGCGGCACCCCGACGGCGCACGCGACGGTCAGCCCGGCCATCATCGAGGCGACGGCACGCCCGCGCCGTTCCGGCCCGACCACCGCGGTGCCCATCACCGCGCCGACCCCGAAGAACGCACCGTGCGGCAGGCCCGCGAGGAACCGCGCCAGCACCAGCCAGCCCATGCTCGGGGCGAACGCGGACAGCACGTTGCCGATGGTGAACGCCACCACGAGCAGGAGGAGGAGCCGACGGCGGTCGAGCCGGGCGCCCAGGGCTGCGAGGGTCGGGGCGCCCACGACGACGCCGAGGGCGTAGGCCGTGATCGCGTTCCCCGCGGTCGGGATGGAGACGTCGAAGCCCGACGCGATCTCGGGCAGCAGTCCCATCGTCGCGAACTCCGTCGTGCCGATGCCGAACCCGCCGAGGGCGAGCGCGAACAGCGCGGCGCGCGAACGCGCGGGCGTGAGCGTGACCAACGACGGTCCTCCGAACGAATCGATTCGATATCGGTGCGGAGAACGCCGTCGTCAACTCCGGTGGATGGCGCCCAGGGTACGTCAGGCGGCGGGCACCAACCAGATCGCCCGTGCCGCGACCTCGCCGAGGTCGACCGTGCGGCCGTCGACCCGGATCGAGATCACGCCCGCGACGGTGCGCCGCTCGACCACCGTCACCGCCGCGTCCAGCAGCAGGGCGACGGACTCCAGGTAGCGCAGGAGGCCGGGGTCGGCGTCGGAGATGCGGGCCACGGCCCACTCCCCCGGCTCCGCGTCCCAGAGCACGGTCGCCGCCGGGACGTCGAGCGTGCCGTCCGCTCCGGGGATCGGGTCGCCGTGCGGGTCCCGCCGCGGGTGCCCCAGCTGGGCGGAGACGCGTTCGACGAACAGGTCCGAGACGGCGTGCTCGAGCACCTCGGCCTCGTCGTGGACCTCGTCCCAGCCGTAGCCGAGCACCTCGACGAGGAACGTCTCGATGAGTCGGTGCCGCCGGACGACCGCGAGCGCGTGCCGCTGCCCGTCCGCCGTGAGCTCGATCGCGCCGTAGGGCTGGTGGGTGACGAGGCCGGCGTCGGCGAGCCGGCGGACCGTCTCGGAGACCGTCGACGCCCCGACGCCCAGGCGAGTGGCCAGCATCTTGGTGGTGACGGGCTGCTCCGACCACTCGCGGGCCGACCACACGACCTTGAGGTAGTCCTGCGTGACGGCGCTCAGCTCGGGTGTCGTCGGCGTGCTCACGCCGTCCACACTAGGGCGCGCACGCTCACCAGCCGTCGACGCTCCAGTGCCAGGGCTCGCTGGGCAGGTTCTCCAGGCCGTAGTCGGCCGCGTGCTCGGTCAGCCAGACGAACGCCGGCGAACCGGCCCGCAGCACGCCGCCGCTCACGGTGAAGTCGAGCGCGAGGCCGCGCTCGTGGCGCGACGTGCCGGGCGGGGCCGTCTGCGGCCGGCAGGTGACCACGGTCGCGTCCGGCCCCGACGGGGTGCAGTTGGCCGCCCGCAGCGCGATCTGCTGGCTCGCGCTGCGCCAGCCCCAGGCGTGCAGCTCGATGCCGTCGGCGAGCGCGGCGGTCATCAGGGCGTCGAGCGAGTCGGCCAGGCACGGGTGCACGCGCACGCCGAACGCCGTGACGACCGTGTCCCCCTCGGGCACCGGCGCGTCGACGTCCGTGCAGTCGGTGGCGACGCGGCCGCTGGTCATCAGCTCGGGCGGGACGTCGACGCGCCATAGCTCCTGCCCGGTGGGCGCCCGCAGCAGGAGCGCACCTTCCTCGAGCTGGAGGTTCGCGCCGGGGCTGCCGGGCGTGGCGCTGTGCCACAGGACCGACCCGTCCGCCGCCGTGAGCGCCACGTCGCCGTCGTCCTGGACCGCGAGGCCGACGGCGCCCGCTGCGGGGGCGCTCCACACGGCCGTCCCGTCGTAGGCGAGCGTGAGCCCGTCCGCGCCCACCCCCAGCCGCAGGTGGCCGTCGGGCGAGCTCAGCTGCTGACCCACCGGTAGCGGGGTCCCGGCGACCAGCGACGAGGGACCGATGACCGTCCCCGTGCTCCAGACGACCGCGCCGGCCACGTCGTAGAGGACGAGGTCGCCGTCGTCCTGGAGGACCAGCGTCGCGCCAGGGTGCCCGGCGGTCCGGCTGCGCCAGGGGCGGTTGCCGTCGGCGTCGGTGACCACGAGGTTGCCGTCCTCGCGCAGCGTGAACGTGGAGCCCGGCACGTCCGTCCCCGTGGACCAGCGCGTCGCGGCGTCCGGACCGAGCAGCGCGACGTCGCCGTCGTCGAGCACCACGAGGCTCTGGCGGCCGTCGGGCGACGAGAGCGCCTCGCCGGGCGCCAGGCTCGAGCCAGCGGTGAGGATGGACGGTCGCACGCCGGTGCCCGAGTCCCACAGCGGGACCCCGCCGGGGTCGAGGACGACGACGTCGCCGTCGTCCTGCAGGACCAGCTTCGACCCGGGGGTCGCGGCCGCGTCCGGGCGCCAGCCGACCGTGCCGTCGGGGGCCGTCAGGGCGACGTCGCCGTTCTCGCCGACGACGAGCTGCGAGCCGGCCACGGCGGGACCGGCCACCCAGCGCGGGTCCGGGTCGGGGCCGAAGAGCGCGAGGCCGCCGTCGGCCTGCACGACAAGCGTCTGCGAGCCGTCCGGCGAGACCAGACCCTGCCCGGCGCCGAGCACCTCGCCCGGCCTCAGCTCGCTCTCGCCGGAGGCCGCGTGCGCGCCCGGGGCGAGCAGGATCGTGCCGACGAGCACGCAGGCGCAGGTCAGGGAGGCGCGGAGCGCGAGCGCGCCTCGCTCCTGGCCGACCGCGGACCCGCGTCGGGACACTCGCCCACCCCTCTTCACGGCGCGGGCCGAGCCGGTGCGGCCCAGGTCCGCGTGGGTCACACCCTAGGACAGTGTGAGCCAGATCACACGGGTGAAGGTGCGCCGCCGGGTCCGGTCGGCGTCGGCTCGATCGGCGTCGGCGGCCAGGTCAGGCGCGGACTCACGCTCGCGGTGGTGTCCGGCCGGATCTGCACCAGCTGGTAGTCGACGAACCTGCGCCCCTCGGGGTCCCAGCGCAGCACGGTCATCTCCGCCACCCCGTTCAGTGGCCCGACCGTCGGCTGACCCAGCGTCGCCCCCGCGGTGCTGGAGCTGACGTAACGGATGCCGAGCTCCACGCGCTCGGGTCCGTACCGCTTGTGCAGGTGCCCGGAGATCTGCGCGGGGACGCAGCCGCTCGCGAGCGCCGGCTGCCCGACCGCCGGGGTGTGGATGAGCAGCAGGTCGACGCCGTCCTCGTCGTCGCACGCGACGTCGGCCAGGCGCTCGGCCTCGTCGTCCGCGGACTCCTTGCCGGCCTGGGCGGTGCCGCCGGCGCCCACGCGCGTCTCGTTCGGGTCCCGGTCCCCCAGGATGCGCAGCCCGTCGACCTCGACGACCGACCCGTCCAGCACCGTCGCCCCGGCCTTCGCGTAGTTGCCGGTGGTCTCCCGCGAGTCGTGGTTGCCGGGCGAGGTGACGAGCTCCACGCCGGACGGGATGGCGCGGGCGAACGTCGTCACGCAGTACTGCTCGACCGACGTGCCGTTGAGCGTGGTGTCGCCGGCGTCGAGCACGAGGTCCGCCTTCGCACGCAGGACGAGCGTGCGGATCAGGGGGGCCATGCCGACGTTGCAGTGCAGGTCGGAGACGAGCACGACGGTCACCAGGTCGGCGTCGTCGTCGACCGTCGGGGTCGCCGAGGAGTCGCTGGGCTCCGGGCCCGGCCACGCGTCCAGGGACTCCTGGCGCTCGTCCCACGCGACCTTCAGCGACGCGTTCGCCTCGGTGTAGAACTTCTCGTTCTTCTTCAGCTCCGCGACCACCTGGCCGCCGTACGTGTCGATGACGCCACCGAGACGGCCCGTCACGCGCGCGCCCTCGAGGGGGGTCCCGTCGAACACCGCCGACGCCGCGCTCGACGCCGACGGCTGATCGCGGCGCCCGAGGCTCGAGGTCGACACGGTGGCGACGAGGGCGACGACGACGCCCGCGACGACCGCGGACCCCAGGTGCGGCCGCACCCGGACCCGGAGCTCCTCGCGCCGCGACGCGCCGAGAAGGAGCCGCATCAGCCACCACGCGGCGACCAGCACGACGAACGCCAGGGCGGTCCGCCACAGTGCCTGGGTGACCAGCGCCCGGGCCACGTCCTGGACCGTCGCCTGCGGGCCCGAGAAGAACTGCAGGTAGCTCTGCAGGTCCCCGCTGAGCGCCTGGAGGGTCCGGGACTGGTCCAGCTGGGTCACCGACGCGGGGATCTCCTGCACCGTGACGCGCACCCCGAGGGTCAGCGGCAGCGGCGAGTCGATCTGGAGCGTCCCGAGCGGCCCGAGGTCGACCGTCACCGTGTCGTCCGTGGTGACGTCGTACCGCGCCTCGTGCGGCCCGAGGCTGCTCTCGACGGAGGCGGTCGTGATCCCGAAGACCAGCGCGAGGAGCAGCGCGCCGAGAATCAGGAGGGCGCGCGGCCACCATCGTCGCTCGACGCCCGTGGTCGGGCCGCTCGGGTGGCTCATCACCCCCGAGCCTAGGCGCCGGCCTGCTGCCGGAGCCCCGCGAGGAGGAGGTCGAGCCCCGCGCGGAACTGCTCGCCGTCGTCGTGAGCGGCGAACTCGTCGGCGATGTGGTGAAGGAACGGGTACTCGTCGGCGCCCAGGCTGCGCATCTGCTCCCGGAAGCCCGCGACGAACTCCTCTCGGGCGACGATCCCGTCTCGCACCTCCTGGGGCGGGTCCTGGCCGCGGTCGGCGGCGACACCCACGACGTACGCCATGATCGCCGCGACGCCGTCGAGCTGCTGCCTGGGCGTCAGGTCGAGCCGCATGAGCTCGCGGCCCATCTGGTCGTAGAACGCGAGACCGTTGGGCTGCGTGCCGCTGTCCTGCAGGAAGTAGGCACCGAGCCACGGGCGGTTCACCGTCGCGGAGTAGAAGGCGATCGCCATCTCCCGCACCTCGGCGATCGGGTCCTCGCCGGTTCCGAGGTGCGCGGTCTGCGCCAGGACGCCAGCGAGCACGCTGTCCGCTGCACGCTCGAGGAGCTCGTCCTTGCTGGACACGTACCAGTAGATGGTGCCGACGCCCGTGCCCAGACGTGCGGCGAGAGCGCGGAAGGTGAGGCCGCCTGCGCCTGCCTCGTCGAGCAGCGCGACGGACTCGGAGACGACGGCCTCCAACGAGTGGGACGCCCGTCGCCGCCCGCCCGGTCCGCGGGCCCCGCCGCGTCGACGGTCCGGAACCGGCTTCTGTGACGCATCGCTCACGTCGTTCTCCGTTCGCATGTTTGCACTCTATCGAACATCGTTCTACCGTATGGAACAGCGTTCGATAAACGAACAAGGTTCTACCGAAGGACATGCCATGACTACTCTCACCGCTCCCGCCCCACAGCGGACCTACCCGTCGCTCCGCGCCGCGTGGATCCCGATGTTCGCCCTCTGTCTCGCGTTCTTCGTCGAGATGGTCGACAACACCCTGCTGACCATCGCCCTGCCGACCATCGGCCGGGACCTCGGCGCGGGCACGACCTCGCTCCAGTGGGTCACCGGCGCGTATTCGCTCACCTTTGGCGGCCTGCTGCTCACCGCCGGCTCCGTCGCGGACCGGCTCGGCCGGCGCCGCGTGCTCCTGTGGGGGCTGGCCGGGTTCGGGTTCATCAGCCTGTTCGTCGTCGGCGTCTCCACCGCAGGCGAGCTCATCGCCCTGCGCGCCGCACTGGGCATCGCTGCTGCCGCGATGGCCCCCATCACCAACTCGCTGGTGTTCCGCCTGTTCGACGCGGCCGAGCTCCGGATGCGCGCGATGACCGTGATGATCGTCGTCGGCATGAGCGGATTCATCCTCGGGCCGCTGCTCGGCGGCACCGCCCTGGCCCACGTCGGCTGGCAGTGGCTGCTGCTGGTGAACGGTCCGATCGCGCTCATCGCCTGGATCGGCGTGCGCAAGGGCGTCGCGCCCGACGACGTCGCAGGCCTGACGAAGGACCGCCTCGACCTGCCGGGCTCGATCCTGAGCGTCGCGACCATCGGCCTGGCCTGCTACACCGCCACGAGCGGCGTCCAGCACGGCTGGGTGTCCCTGTGGACGTTCGCCTCAGGGCTCGGGGCTGTCCTCGCCCTGCTCGCGTTCATCTGGCACGAGCGCCACACGGCGCAGCCCATGCTCGACCTCGACGTCTTCCGCAACGGCACCGTCCGCGGCGCGAGCATCGCCCAGATCGGCACCTCGGTGGCCATGGCGGGAGTCATGTTCGGCCTGATCCTGCACTTCCAGTACGCGTACGGGTGGAGCCCGATGCGCGCCGGCCTCGCCAACCTGCCCCTGATCCTCACCATGATCGCCGCCACGCCGATCTCCGAGGGCCTCGCCAAGCGCTTCGGCCACCGGATCGCGTGCCTCATCGGCGCCGTCCTCCTGGCCGGGTCGTTGGGCGGCCTCGCCTGGGGCGTCGAGCACGGCTACCTCGCCATCGCGTTCTTCATGGTCACCTTCACGATCGGACTGCGCACCGTGATGACGATCTGCGCCGTGGCCCTCGTCGAGGCGATGCCCGAGACCCGCACGTCCCTCGGCGCCGCACTGAACGACACGGCCCAGGAGGTCGGCACCAGCGTCGGCACCGCGGTCGTCGGCACCCTCATCGCGGTCCTCGTGACGACGGTGCTGCCCGCCGGGGTGTGGGGAGCAGATCTCGTGCAGTCCTTCTTCCATGGCGAGCGCGTCGTCTACGTGACCCTCGCCGTCGTCGTCGGGCTCATCGCGGGCGCGGGCGCGCTCTCCCTGAGCAGCTCGCGCTCGGTCGACGAGCACGCGTGAGGCGACGCCGCACCGGCGCGCTGAGCCAGCGCGCCGGTGGGCTCGAGCGCGGTCAGCCCTGCGCGTCGCGCCAGGCCACCCACTCGGCAGCCAGCGAGAGGTCGTAGTCCGGGCCGCTGGCGCCGATGGTGAACAGCGTGGCGCCGGCGGCGACGAGGGCGTCGGCCACCTTCGCGGGCGGCGCGCCGACGCCCACCGACCGCTCCACGAGCGCGCCGGTGTCCCGGCCCACGTCGGTGCCGTGCTCGTCGAGGATCGCGCTCTTGCGGCGCAGGGTGTCGACGTCTCCGAAGGAGTGCCACACGTCCGCGTGCTCCGCCACGACTCGCAGCGTCTTGCGCTCGCCGCCGCCGCCGATGAGCACCGGGATCTCCCGCGTCGGGGTCGGGTTCGACGCCGCCCAGCGCGCCTTGATCCGCGGCAGCGCCTGTGCGAGGTCGGCGATCCGCGAGCCCGCGGTGCCGAACTCGTAGCCGAACTGGTCGTAGTCCTTCTCGAACCAGCCGGCGCCGATCCCGAGGATCAGCCGGCCGCCACTGATGTGGTCGACGGTCCGCGCCATGTCCGCCAGCAGCTCGGGGTTGCGGTACGAGTTGCACGTCACCAGCGCGCCGATCTGCACGCGGCTGGTCTGCTCCGCCCAGGCGCCCAGCATCGTCCAGCACTCGAAGTGCTTGCCGTCCGGGTCACCCGACAGCGGGAAGAAGTGGTCCCAGTTGAAGATGATGTCGACGCCGAGGTCTTCCGCGCGGCTGACCGCGTCGCGGAGCTGGGCATAGTCGGCGTGCTGGGGCTGGAGCTGGACCGCGATGCGGATGGGGTGCGTCATGGTGTCGAGCCTACGGAGAGTTCGCGTTCGGGCTCGGCGAGAAGCGGACGGTATCTGACCTGTTCTGGCGCGATGCTGGTCGCTCACCCACCACGAGGAGCTGTACCGATGGACATGAAGCTCGAGCTCGTCTCCGTTCCCGTCGCCGACATCGACCGCGCCAAGGCGTTCTACGTCGACCAGGTCGGCTTTGTCGCCGACCACGACATCCCCGTCGACGACACCCTGCGGTTCGTGCAGCTGACTCCCCCGGGCTCGGCGTGCTCGATCGTGCTCGACGTGAACATGACCTCGATGGCGCCAGGCGCGCAGCAGGGGCTGCAGGTGGTGGTCGACGACGCCGACGCCACCTACGAGTACCTGGTCGGTCGCGGGGTCGCCGCGGAGCCGGTCGTCGAGTTCCCGTGGGGGCGGTTCACGTTCTTCACGGACCCCGACGGCAACCGCTGGGCCGTGCAGCAGATCGTGCGCCCCTGAGGCACCGCGGCGGACCTTTGGCATAGTGGGCGTACCGGCGCGCACCACCACGCCAGTCGCCGCGACACCGAGGACTCCGATGCCGCTGACCCTGCTGGGCGCCCTCCTGCTCGTCGTCGGCTTTGCCGCCGCGATGCTCCTCGAGCGCCGACGACGCGACTCCCCCGCCGCCGACTGGTACCCGGACCCCGTCTCGCCCGAACCTCGACGACGCCTGTGGGACGGCCAGGCGTGGCACCCGACCGTCGCCGACGGCTCGGTGGCCGCCGCGCGCGGGCGCCGGTTCCGCGGCCGGTTCTGGGGCGCCTGGGTGTGGTTCTTCGTCGCGGCGGTGGTGGTGCTCGGCGTCGGCTCCGCGGTCTACACATCGTCCGAGAACGTCACCGTGATGGGGTGGACGAGCTTCCTCGCGATGTCGCTGGTGTGCGCGGGGTTCTACCGGTTCGTCGCTCGGCAGGTCGCCCTCGACGAGGTCGTCGGCCCCGCGTCCGTCGTGGCGGGAGCGGTCGCCGGCGCCGGCGCGACCCTGCTGATCGCGCTCAACCTCAACGACCTCGTCATCGAATACCTGGGCGGCGTCCAGACCGCGACCCGGACGGTGGGCTTCACCGAGGAGCTGTCCAAACTCGTCGTCCCGCTCGCGCTCTTCCTCGTGGGCCGCTACCGAAACCCGCGCGCCGGCATCGCCATGGGCATCGCCGCGGGCTTCGGGTTCGCGATCGCGGAGACGACGATCTACGCCTACGAGACCGCGGCGGCCAGCGGCCCGAACTTCTGCGGCGCCGACACCCCGGCCGCGACGCCCATGCTCGTCATCCAGGCGCAGGTCGCGCGCATCTGGACCGTCTCGCCGCTGCACTGGCTGTGGACGGGGATCGCGGTCGCGGTGGCGTGGCGGCTCTGGCGCGTCTACGGCGGGCGCGGGACGCCGGCCGCCGTCGGAGTGATCCTCGCCGTCATGGTCGTGCACTCCGCGAACGACACCTCGTCCACCCTCGGCTGCGACAGCCCCGGGGTCGCGTTCCTCCTGCAGGTGGCCCGCTGGGGGCTGTTCGTCGCGACCTACCTGGTCTTCAAGGCGATGGTGCGCAAGTCGACGCCGCCCGAGCTCATCGGCGTGGTGAGCAAGGGCTGGACGCCCAAGCGCCTCGGCGAGGTCCCCGTGGCCGCCGACGCCGCACCCGCCACGATCACGCTGGAGTCAGAGCCTCCTGCGCCGGACGGCGTCGGTCGGTGACGACGAGCACGATCATCCCGACGAACGTGGCGAACACGACGGCCGCGACCCCCACGGACGGTCGCACCCGCCACCGCTGCGCGACATCGACGCCTGGCGTGCTCGAGCTCATCGTGCCCCTGTGCAGCGATCCGTGTGCAGGCACCGGGCTCAGCGGGCGCCGTCCGCCGCGGCGATGAGCAGCTCCGCCGCGCTGCGGATCTGCTCGATCTGCTCGAGGGTCAGACCCAGCCCGTCGACCATCGCGGCCGGGATCCCGACGGCCGACTCACGCATCGCCCGGCCGGCGTCCGTCACGATGATGTCGAGCGCGCGCTCGTCGTCGGCGGACCGTTCCCGGCGGACGAGGCCCATGGCCTCCAGTCGCTTGACCAGCGGCGACGCGGTCGCCGGCTCGAGGTGCAGCAGCGCGGCGAGCTCCTTGAGCGAGAGCCGCCCGTACTGCCAGAGCGCGAGCATCGCGAGGTACTGCGGGTGCGTGAGCCCGAGCGGCTCGAGCAGCGGGCGGTAGAACGCGACCAGGCTGCGCGCCGCGGCGGACACGGTGAGGCAGACCTGGGCCTCGACGGCAAGCGGATCATCCATGTGCCCACAGTAGATCGTGTGCTTATAGTTAGTGCACAAACTACTGAGGAGTGCTCGTGCCCAAGAAGCACCGCCGCGACATGACCGAGTGGTGGCTCACGTACCTGGGACCCGCGCAGGTGGGCAACATCCGGGGACCGCGCAAGGACCTGACCGACGACGAGCGCGCCCGCGACACCGCGCTGCAGCAGCACTTCGACCGCGTGGTCGACGCCAGCGGCCGGTCGTTCCTGGTCGAGCGACCGGCTACTGGTAGCTGACGAGATCCGGGACCGGCTGCACGGCGTACGTCTGCGTCGGGTCCAGCATCGGCTTGTCCTCGTCGTAGAAGTTCTTCCAGCCCCAGTGCACCGGCGGGGCGTCGGCGCGCAGCGTGTTCCAGGTGCCGGCCTTGCCTGGCTGGGTCCCCTGGCCGTCCACGTGGATCACGATCGCGAGCTCGTCGCGCGACGTGTCCAGGCGGGTGCGGTCGGTGATCATCCGGCCGGCGAACTGGTGCAGGACCAGCATCTTCTGCGGGAGAGCGCGCTGCGCCGTGAAGTCCGCGAGCCAGGCGACGACGCCGTTGACCTCGTCGATGCCGACCGAGCCGATCTGCCGCAGGTGCACCTGGTCCGGGGCCAGGCGCCACTCCGGGTCGAGCGCCAGGCCGACGTACGGGAGCGCGAGCAGGTCCGCGTACTGCTGGGCCTGCGTGAGGAAGTCGGTGCGTCCCGGTTGCAGGTCGAGGACGACGGCCATGCCCGCGGCGCCCGCGGCCTCGACCAGCGGGCGCAGGTCGGCGACCGAGCGCTCGTCCGAGTAATTGCCGTCGGCGCCAGGCCCCCCGGACGCGATGGTCGCGATGATCTCCACCGCCGGGACGACGGCGTCCACGGTGAGCGACCGGTACGGCGCCGCCGTGGCGTCCGCCCGGGCGAGCGTCGCGGGGACGTCCTGCTCCCCCAGCACCCCGAGCGCCTTCGAGCCGGGCGTGCCGTAGAGCGCGACGTACTTCTTGCCCGGCACGCCCGGGACCTGCGGGAACACCAGCTGCCCGCCGCCGCCGAGGAGCGCGCCGGTGCGCGCAGCGGCCACGCGGCGGGCGAGCTGGTCCGGCGCGCCGAACGCCGCCCCGAGCGCGACCGTGTGGTCCGGCGCGGCCGCGGCGATCGCCTGGACGCCCGGCGTCGTCGCGCGCGGGTCGCCGCCGGGGGTGTCGAGCACCGGCACGCCGGCGGCGCGGATGGTCGCGAGCGCGGCGAGCGGGTCGACGCCGACGCCGGTGAGCGCAACCGTGCCCGCGAGGGCCGCGGGCGGGCTTGTGCGCGGGAGCGTCGGAGGTGGCGTCGGGGACGCGGTCGATGTCGGTGACGTCGTAGGCGTCGGGGTCGGCGGGGCGACCGGGACCGTTCCGGGGACCACGAGCACGGCCGGCCGCGGGGAGGACAGGCCACGGACGGCGGCGGCCTCCTGACCCGGGACGACCTCGGCCGGCAGGCCGAACGCGGCCCCCGTCGCGGTCCGCAGCATGGCGGCGTCGGCGCCGGGCACGACCGGGACCACGACGATTCCGGCCGGCGGCGTGAACGCGGCCGCGCCCACTATCAGCACGGCCTGCGCACCGAGCCGGGTCAGCTCGTCCAGGACCGGGGCGGGGTCCGCGGCCGCCGTCGTGAGCAGCACGGGAGCGCCGAGCGCGACGGCCGCCGACGACGCGGTGAGGTGCGCCGCGACGTCCTCGACCTGGGCGACGACGACCACGGGCGCGGTCTCGAACAGGGCGCGCGACGCCTCCAGCGCCGCGTCCTGCGGGGTGGCTGCGGGCAGCACCGTGGCGGCCTCGTCGGGCGCCCCCACCTGCGCGGACACCTGCGTCGGGGTCGGCGTCGGCGTCGGGGTGGGAGAGGCGGTCGAGGGCGTCGGCGTCGGCCGCTGTGTCGCGTCGTCGTTCGTGCAGCCGGCGAGCACGAGCAGGGCGACCAGGGTCGCGACCAGGGCGGCGCGTCGTCGGCCCACGGGCACGGCGGTACCTCCTCGTCGCGATGGACGGACAGTGTACGAGGATGGCGTGAACGCGAATGGGACCGCCAGCCGGGCCAGGGTCTCGGGTGCTGAGCACCTGGTCCACGGTGCGTTGAGCTCTCGTGCGCGGCCCTGTCGTGCGAGCCTCGACCCATGGGATCCGACGAGACCGCAGGTCAGGTGCTCCAGGCCTACGTCACGGCGCAGGCTGAGCGCCTGCGCGCGGTCGCGCCGGGCGTCCGGGCGGGTGACGACGACGCCGTGCACGACGCCCGGGTGGCCACCCGGCGCCTGCGTGCCGCCCTGTCGGTGTACCGGCCGGTGCTGGACCGCGCCGCGGCCGAGCCGGCGCGCGACGAGCTGTCGGATCTCGGGCACGTCCTCGGCGGCGCCCGGGACGCCCACGTCGAGCGTCATGCCCTGCTGCGCCGGCTCGCGGCCGAGGATCCGACGCTGGTCGTCGGGCCGATCGAGCGGCGGGTCGACGAGGACCGCACCGCGGCGAGACGGATCGCGCTCGACCAGGTCGAGTCCTGGCTCGGGTCCGAGCGGCTCGACGCCCTCCTCGACGTGCTCTCGCGCGACCTGCCGCCCGGTCCCGCGCACGCGCGTGCCGCCGGCGACGTCCTGCCCCGCCGCGCCCGCCGGGCGTGGCGGCGCTACGACGACGCGGTCGCGGCGGCGGCCGACCTCCCCCCGGGCGACGACCTCGACGAGGCGCTGCACGAGATCCGCAAGGCGGCGCGGCGCGCGCGATACGCGAGTGAGCTGGCCGTCGCAGTCGTCGGCGCACCTGCCCGCCGCAGCGCGCGGCGCGCGAAGCGCGTCCAGGAGGCGCTGGGCGCCCAGCACGACACCGTGACCCGTCGCGAGACCCTGCACCGCCTCGCGCTCCAGGCGGACGCCGACGGCGAGAGCACCTTCACCTACGGCAGGCTGCACGCGCTCGAGCAGGCGGCGGGCGACGCCGCCGAGTCCGAGGCGCGGCGGCGCGTGGACCGGGCGAGCGCCCGGGGCCACCGCCGCTGGATGCGCTGACCCCGGGGTCAGACCGCCCCGGGCTCCGCGCGGTGATTGTGGCCCAGGTTCTGCAGGAACCGCGGGCCGATGCTCGCGAGCTCGCGCTCGAACGCCGCGGCCCACGTGCCGTACGGCGTGCCCGCGAGCGCGTCGTTGGAGAACCGGGCATCGGACGTCACCTCGGTGATGCAGAACTCCGGGATGGTCAGGTCGGTGACCGGGCCGCCGCGCTCGACCTCGGCGACGACCAGCGGCGCGTTCCCGCCGGCGAACGTGTCGATCACCCAGCCGTCGTCGCCCAGCCACACCGAGTGCCGCGTCTTGGCCACGCGGGCCCCGCCGCGGCGGACCAGCTCGAGCCCCACGTTGACGTCGAGCTCGCGCTCGGCCTCGTACCGGGTGCCCTCGTTCATGGGTCCCTTGACGGTGATCGCGCAGAAGTCCATCTGGTCGGCGTACCGATCGAGGATCGCGAGCTCGTCCAGTCCCGGCTCGAGCACCAGGCCCTCGACAGTGGCCTGCACGCGGACGCGGACGGCGAAGCCGGCGTCGGCGAGCACGTAACTCTGCACGATGAGGGCCGGCGAGGCGTCGAGCAGGTCGGCGGGCACGTCCCGCGCCCAGAAGCGACGCTCGAACTCGAAGTCGCCGTACCCGGTGTCGCTCACCCTCCGAGGTTATCGGTCACTCCGTGGTCACCGCGTCGAGGACGGGCAGACGCGCCGCACGCACCGCCGGCCAGAGCGCCGCGACGACGCCGACCACGACGGCGAGCGCGAGCATGAGCGCGAGGCTGGTCCACGGGATGGCGAGCGTGCGCAGCCCGACGTCGGCGAACACGGTGGGCAGGGTGGCCGCGAGCGCGACTCCGAGCACCAGCCCGACCGTCGTGCCGAACACCGCGGTGAGCACCGACTCGAGCGTGATCGTGGTGCCCAGCTGCAGCCGCCCGAGGCCGACCGCCCGGAGCAGCCCGATCTCGCGGGTCCGCTCGATGACGGACAGGGCGAGCGTGTTGATGATGCCGAGGACGGCGATGACGATCGACAGGCCGAGCAGCGCGTAGAGGATGACGAGCACGCGGTCCACCTGCGCGGCGAGGTCGGAGACGAACTCCTCGCTGTCCATCACCGAGACCACGACGTACGGGCGGACGGCGTCCGTGAGCTCGCCGCGCAGGGCCGCCACGTCCGCGCCGCCGGTCGCGGTGACGAACACCGTGGTCACGCGCTGCTCGTCGGGCGGCAGCAGCTGGTCGAGCAGGGTCTGCGACACGACGAGCGGCACGCCGAACGC
The DNA here is from genome assembly GCF_056406355.1 of Cellulomonas sp. P1_C4. Taxonomy (NCBI): domain Bacteria; kingdom Bacillati; phylum Actinomycetota; class Actinomycetes; order Micrococcales; family Cellulomonadaceae; genus Cellulomonas; species Cellulomonas sp. P1_C4. The sequence goes on from NZ_JBFUAI010000018.1 coordinate 16,611, forward strand.
GGGCGAGTCGATGACGGCGCCGATGGCGACCGTGCGGGAGTCGCTCGACCCGACGAGCTCGAGGCGCTGACCGACCACCCAGTCCTCGTCGTCCATCGTCGTGCGCTGCACCGCGACGTCCCCCGCCGCCAGGGCCCCGGGGAACGAGCCCTCGACCTCCTCGGTGCGGATGCTGCGGCCGACCGCCGTCGGGTCGATGCCGGTCACCGCGAGGTTCGCGCCGTCCACGAGCACCACGCCGGTGGCGAAGGTGTCCGCGGCGCGGACGTCGGGCAGCGCGCGCACGTCCAGCACGGCCTGCGCGGGCACGGTCCCCTGGGCGGCGCCGCGCAGGATGTAGTCGGTGGTGGCCTCCCGCGCGACGATCGCGCTGGTGGACGCCTGGGTGGTGGCGGCGATGACCGCGGCGGCGCCCACCAGCGCCATCCCGATCATCAGCGCGCCGGCCGTGTTGGCCGTGCGTCGCGGGTTGCGGGTGACGTTGCCGCGGGCGAGCGGACCGACCGGCCGCCACGGGACGATCGGCACGGAGAGCGCGCGGAGCATGCCGCGGGCCAGCGCGGGCGACGCGGCGAGCACCCCGAGCACGACCCCACCGGCCCCGATCCCGAGCAGCGCGCCGGCGTGCTGGGCGGTGGGGTCCAGGAGGGCGACGACGACCGCGCCGATACCCAGGAGCAGCAGCACCGCGCCCACGACCGCGCGCCGGCGCAGGGACCGCTCGGGCAGGGTGACCTCGTCGCGCAGCGCCTCGACCGGCGGCACGAGGGCCGCCCGGCGTGCCGGCAGCGCGGCCGCCAGGACGCTGACCAGGGTGCCGACGAGCACGGACACCACCAGCGTGAACCCGTCGAGCGGCACCCGGCCCGTCAGCTGCATGCCGACCCGGCCCAGCACCGAGCGCAGGACGACCACGAGCCCGAGGCCGCCCGCGACGCCGAGTGCCGCCCCGACCACGCCGACGATGGCCGCCTGCAGCACGATCGAGGAGAACACCTGCAGGGGCGACGCCCCGACCGCGCGCAGCAGCGCGAGCTCGCGGGTCCGCTGGCGCACCCACATGGAGAACGTGTTGGCGATGATGAACGCGCCGACGAACAGCGAGATCCCCGCGAACACCAGCAGGAACGTCGTGATGAAGCCGAGGACCGTGAGGATGTTCGCGGTGGCCTGCTCCCGCACCTCGTCGCCGGTCACCGCCTCCGCCGGCACGGTCGATGCCGCGGCGACGGGGGCGATCCGGTCCACCAGCTGCTGCTCCGTGAGCCCGTCGGCCGCCTGGACCGAGATCGTCGCGACCGTGCCGTCGGGGGCGAACGCGGCGGTCGCGGTCGCCGTGTCCAGGAACACGACGGTCGCCCCGGCCAGGGCCGACCCGAGCCCCATCTCTCCGACCACGGTCACGGGCCGGATCTCGCCGCCGACCACCACGCTCGTCGCGTCACCGAGCGCCAGCCCGGACGCGCGCAGCGTCGCCGACTCCACCGCGATCTCGTCGCCACTCGCGGGCGCGCGCCCCGCGACCACGTGGGCGGCCCGGTCCCGCGGGTCGTAGGCGAAGCCGAAGCTCGGCGCCTGCGTGCTCTGCACGGCGGTCCCGTCGGCGCCCACCAGCACCAGCGGACCCTGCAGGTCGGGCAGCGCGGCGGCGACGCCGTCGACCGCCTCGAGCTGGTCGACGAGGGTCAGCGGGACGGGGTTGCGCGTGTCGGGGCTGATCCGGTCCGGCCCGCCGGTGCCGCCGGCGGCGTCCGCACCGCGGACGTAGGCGTCGCCCAGCGTGGTCGTCGCGATGATGTCCGTGAACGTGCTCCCCAGCATGGTGCGCAGCGCGAACGTGCCGGCGACGAACGCGACCCCGAGGGCAACCGCCAGCACCGACAGGCAGAACCGCACGAGGTGCGCCCGCACCCCGCGCAGCGCGACGCGGATCATCGGGTCGCGCGGATCTCGGTCAGTGCGGCCAGCACCGACTCCGCCGTCGGGTCCCGCAGCTCGCCGACCAGCCGGCCGTCGGCGAGGAACAGCACGCGGTGGGCGTATCCCGCCGACGTGGGGTCGTGCGTGACCATCACGACGGACTGCCCGAGGTCGTCGACGCTGCGCCGCAGGAACCCGAGCACCTCCGCCGCCGAGGTGCTGTCGAGGTTGCCCGTCGGCTCGTCGGCGAACACGACGGCGGGGCGCGCGACCAGCGCACGCGCGCAGGCCACCCGCTGCTGCTGCCCGCCGGACAGCTCGCTGGGCTTGTGCCCGAGCCGGTCCGCCAGCCCGAGGGTCTCGACGACGAGGTCCAGGTGCGCCCGGTCCACGCGCCGGCGCGCGATGTCCAGCGGCAGCGTGATGTTCTCCAGCGCGGTCAGCGTGGGCACGAGGTTGTAGGCCTGGAACACGAACCCGACCCGGGTGCGCCGCAGCGCGGTCAGCCTCCGCTCCGACATGCTGCTCACGGTCTCGCCGTCCACGACGACGGTGCCCGACGTCGGCCGGTCCAGGCCCGCCAGGCAGTGCATGAGCGTCGACTTGCCGGACCCGGACGGTCCCATGATCGCCGTGAGCTCTCCGCGAACCAGGTCGACGTCGACCCCGTCGAGCGCCCGCACGGTCGTCGTACCGGCGCCGTAGACCTTCACCAGGTCGCGCGCCGAGGCGATCGCGGGTGTGCTCATCGCGGTGCGTTCCTCCAGGTACCCGGGGCCGGTTGCGTCCGATCGTCCCTTGTGACGCTCGACACCGCGAGCCGTCTCGCGGTTCGTCGTGTGAGAGAGTGGGGCCACCAAGGGCTGCGCGAACCTGCGCGCCCCGCGTCGTGGAGGTCCCCCGGAGCACCCGCTCTGGTTGCTCTGGCGGCGGACCCCGACCCAGCCCGAGAGGCTCTATCTGTGACTTCCTTCGCCGACCTTGGCGTGCCCTCTGCCCTGTCTGCCGCACTGACGGCCCAGGGCATCACCTCCCCCTTCCCCATCCAGACCGCGACGCTGCCCGACTCGCTGGCCGGCCGTGACGTCCTCGGCCGCGGGCGCACCGGCTCCGGCAAGACCCTCGCGTTCGCCCTCCCCCTCGTCGTGCGCCTCGCCGCGACCGCGGGCAAGGGCAAGGCCGCTCGTCGGCCCCGCGCCCTCGTGCTGGCCCCGACGCGCGAGCTCGCCTCGCAGATCGACGCCACCATCGCCCCGCTGGCCAAGGTGATGGGCCTGAACACGACCGTCATCTTCGGCGGCGTCTCGCAGGGCAAGCAGGTCTCCGCGCTCAACGGCGGCATCGACATCGTCATCGCCTGCCCGGGTCGCCTCGAGGACCTGCTCAACCAGAAGGCGCTCACGCTCGACGACGTCCAGATCACCGTCCTCGACGAGGCCGACCACATGGCCGACCTGGGCTTCCTGCCCGGCGTCAAGCGGATCATGGACAAGACCCCGAAGGTCGGCCAGCGCCTGCTCTTCTCGGCCACCCTGGACAACGGCGTCGACCAGCTGGTCAAGCGCTACCTGACCTCGCCGGTCGAGCACTCCGTCGACAGCGCCGAGTCGCCCGTCGCCGCGATGACCCACCACCTGTTCGAGGTCCGCGACGCCGACGCCAAGAAGCTGGTCGTCCACCACCTCGCCTCCGGCACCGGCCGCCGCGTGCTGTTCATGCGCACCAAGCACCAGGCCAAGAAGCTGGCCAAGCAGCTGACCATGGACGGCATCCCCGCCGTCGACCTGCACGGCAACCTCGCCCAGGGCGCGCGCGAGCGCAACCTCGAGGCGTTCTCGTCGGGCGCCGTCCGCGTGCTCGTCGCCACCGACATCGCCGCGCGCGGCATCCACGTGGACGACATCGAGCTCGTCGTGCACGTCGACCCGCCGGCCGAGCACAAGGCGTACCTGCACCGCTCGGGCCGCACCGCGCGTGCCGGCTCCGGTGGCGACGTCGTGACGATCGTCCTGCCCGAGCAGCGCGGCGACGTCCGCCAGCTCACGCGTGCCGCCAAGATCACGGCGACGCCGAAGCCCGTCTTCCCCGGTGACGCGACGCTCACGCGGCTCGTCGGCGAGGTCGCCGCGCCCGTGAAGTACGTCGCCCCGCCCGTGACCGCCTCCAACGGCGGCGGCAACGGTGGCGGCGGCGGTGGTCGCGGCCGTGGTCGCGGTCGCGGCGCGGCCCCCGCCGCAGCCGGCGCTCCGGCGGTCGGCTCCGGGCAGCGTCGCCGTCGTGGCGGCAGCGGTCGCGGCGGCAGCGGCGGCTCCGGCGCGTCGAGCTCGGGCGGTCCGCGCGTCGTGTACTCGCGCGGCTGACGTCACAGCAGATCAGAGCCCGGTTCGACTCCCGTCGGACCGGGCTCTGGCGTATCCCGGGAGCGTTCCCCCATGATGGGCTTCAGCGTCTCCGACACCCGGGAGTTGACCATGCCCGACCGCACGGCGTTCTGATGGCGATCGTCTCCCGCGGGTTCCGCGGCAAGCGCGAGGCCGACCCCCGCATCCCGCCCGGCCAGTACCTGGAGCGCGGCTTCCCGGTGCTGTCGGCCGGTCCGACTCCCCGAGCCGACCTGTCCACGTGGACGTTCTCGATCACCTCGGGCGGAGCGACGCGCAAGACCTGGACCTGGTCGGAGCTCACGCACCTGCCCCACGACGACATCGTCAAGGACATCCACTGCGTGACCAAGTGGTCCAAGCTCGACTCGGCCTGGCGGGGCATCTCGCTGGACACGCTGCTCGACGGTGTCGAGGTCGCGCCCGAAGAGCAGTACGTCATGGCGCACTGCGACGGCGGCTACACCACGAACGTGCCCCTGGCGGACCTGCGCGGCGGGAAGGCCTGGATCGCCTACCAGTACGACGGCGCTCCCCTGCCGCCGGAGCACGGCGGACCGGCCCGGCTGCTGATCCCGCACCTGTACTTCTGGAAGTCCGCGAAGTGGGTGCGCAGCATCGAGCTCATGACCGAGGACACCTGGGGCTTCTGGGAGCGGCTGGGCTACCACGCGTACGGCGACCCGTGGAAGGAGCAGCGGTATTGGGGGGACTGAGCGTGCCCGACGACGTTCCTGACCCCGCTCTGTACGCCCTGCCCTGGATGGTCGGCACGCTGGTCGCCCGCACCGCGGAGACGGCGACCGCGATGACGCTCGAGCTCGACGTCCCCGGCTGGCGCGGCGCCCTGGCCGGCCAGCACGTCGACGTCCGGCTCACCGCGGAGGACGGGTACTCGACCCAGCGGTCCTACTCCCTGGCCTCCCCCGGCACGATGGGGCTGCCCGGGATCCCGCCGGACCCCGCCATGCACGACCCCCGCATCGCGCTCACGGTCCAGGTGGTCGACGACGGTGAGGTGTCGCCGTACCTGACGGAGGACCTGCAGGTCGGCGACGAGATCGAGCTCCGCGGACCGGTCGGCCACTGGTTCGTGTGGCAGCCCACCGACCCCCACCCCGTCCAGCTGGTCGGCGGCGGGTCGGGCCTGGTCCCGCTCATGTCGATGCTGCGGACCCGACGCCTGGCCGGCAGCCACGCACCGTTCCGTCTGGTCGTGTCGGTGCGGACGCCCGCGGACGCCATCTACGCCGACGAGCTCGAGGCGCTGGGCACCGACGTCGAAATCACCTGCGTGTGGACCCGTCGCGGCCCGGACGGCTGGACCGGCCGCATCGGGCGCGTCGACGCGGACCTGCTGCGGGACGCCTGCTTCCCGCCCGACGAGCGGCCGCACGTGTTCGTCTGCGGGCCGACGCCGTTCGTCGAGTCCGTCGCCGACACGCTGGTCGACCTGGGCCACGACCCGGAGCGCATCCGCACCGAGCGGTTCGGACCGACCGGTCCGTAGCGAGCGTCAGCCGGTGTTCTGCAGGCCCGCCGCGACGCCGTTGACGGTGAGCAGCAGCAGCCGGCGCAGGTCGTCGGCCTGCTCGGGGGCGTCGCCCGTGCGCAGCCCGCGCAGCGCGCGCAGCTGCAGCAGCGACAGCGCGTCGACGTAAGGGCTGCGCAGCTGGACGGCGCGGCCGAGGATCCGGCGGCGGGACAGGATCGCCTCGCTGCCGGTGATGGCCAGCACCCACTCCCGGGTGAGCCTCATCTCGTCGAGCACCTGCTGTGCCAGGTCGTCGCGGTCGCCCAGGGCGAGGTACCGCTCGGCGATGCGCTCGTCCGTCTTGGCCAGCGACATCTCGACGTTGTCGATCATCGTGGTGAACAGCGGCCAGTCGGCGTACGCGGCACGCAGCTCCGGCAGGTCGTCGGTCGCCGCGAGCGCGGTGCCGAGGCCGTACCAGCCGGCCAGGTTGATGCGCGCCTGCGACCAGGAGAACACCCACGGGATCGCGCGCAAGTCGTCGAGCGACTCGACCGACAGCCCGCGACGGGCGGGCCGCGAGCCGATCGGCAGCATGCCGACCTCCTCGAGCGGGGTGACCTCGGCGAACCACTGCGGGAACCCGGGGGCCTTCACCAGCTCGTGGAACCGGACGCGCGACGTCTCGTCGAGCTTGGCGGCCAGGGGCGCGAACCGCTCGGTGGCGGCGGCGTTGTGGCGCTCCACGGACGGCGCGCCCGCGAGCAGCGTCGCCGCGGCGACCTGCTCGATGTGCCGGGCCGCGATCACGGGGTCGCCGTAGCGGGCGAAGATGACCTCGCCCTGCTCGGTGAGCTTGAACCGGCCGTCGACCGAGCCCGGAGGCTGGGCAAGGAGTGCCCGGTTGGCGGGGCCGCCACCGCGCCCGAGCGCGCCGCCGCGGCCGTGGAAGAGCGTGAGGACGATGTCGTGCCGCTTGGCCCAGTCCGTGATGCGGCGCTGGGCGGTGTCCAGGGTGAGCGTGGCGGAGACCGGGCCCACGTCCTTCGACGAGTCCGAGTAGCCGAGCATGACCTCGACCCGACGGCCGTTCTCCGCGAGCCGGCGCTGGACCTGCGGGAGCGCGAGGGCGCCCTCGAGGATGTCGACTGACGCCTCCAGGTCCGCGAACGTCTCGAACAGGGGGACCGCGTCGATGATCGGCGCGTCGACGCCGGCGAACGCGATCTCGGCGAGCTGGTAGACAGCCGCGAGGTGCTCGGCCGACTGCGTGAACGACACGATGTAGCGGCGCGCCGCCAGCACGCCGTAGCGGCGCTGCACGGCACCGATCGCGCGGAAGGTGTCGAGGACCTCGACCGTGCGCGGCTCGAGCGTGCCGTCGACGCCGTTCTTCGCGAGGTCCGCGAGCGCGCCCTCGTGTACCTGCGAGTGCTGGCGCACCTCGAGCTCGGCCAGGTGGAACCCGAACGTCTGCACCTGCCAGATCAGCCGCTGCAGGTCGCCGTACGCCGACCGGGGCGCCCCGGCGGCCGCGAGCGAGCGCTGCACGACGTCGAGGTCGGCCTCGAGCTCGGCGGCCCCGCCGTACCCGAGGTCGGCGTTGCGCGTCCGGGTCGCCGCGATCCGCTCGGCCAGGAAGTAGACGACCCGCCGGTGCGGCTCGTTGGGGGCGTCGCCGGCGATCCGGGAGGCCAGCGACGCCGACAGGCCGCGCTGCTTCTGCCAGAGCGCGGTGAGCTCGCTCGAGGCGGGCGTGCCGGACGCGGCGAGGGTGAGGCCGTGCGCGGTCTTGCGCGCCGACGACTCGAGCTCGAGCAGCGCGTGCTCGGACGCCATCGCCGCGGCGTCCTCGGTGATCTGCGCGGTGACGTTGGGGTTGCCGTCCCGGTCCCCGCCGATCCACGTGCCGAGGCGGGCGAACGGCCGCACGGCGGGGGCGGTGGTGCCGGCCGCGTCGGCCAGCAGCCAGTCGTCGAGCCGCCGGTACACGGCCGGCAGCACGTCGGCCAGGGTCGCCTCGAACACGTTGACCACGGTGCGGACCTCGTCGAGCACCGACGGCTTGGCCTCCCGCAGCGGCGCCGTGCGCCACAGCGTGTCGATCTCGCCCAGCAGGCGGCGGTCGTTCTCCGCCAGCGACATGCCGCCGATGTAGCGCAGGTCGCGCTCGGCCACGAGCTCGGCGATCCGGCGGATGGAGCCCGACACGGCCCGGCGGCGCGCCTCGGTGGGGTGCGCGGTGAACACCGGGCGGAACTCGAGCTCCGCCAGGCGCTGGCGGGCGACGTCCTCGCCCACCTCGTCCGCCAGCTGCGCGACGGCGGCCGGCAGGGAGTCGTCCGGCGCCAGGTGGTGCGGCAGGAGGCTCGCCTCGCGGTCGCGCAGCACGCGGACGCGGTGGTACTCCTCGGCGGTGTTGGCCAGGTGGAAGTAGCAGGTGAACGCCCGGGCGACCTCCTCGGCGCGGGCCATGCTGAAGCCGGCGACCAGGGCCTCGGCCTGCGCGAGGGCCTCCGGGTCGGGCCCGTTGTGCGCGCGGATGGCGAGCTCGCGCAGCGCCTCGACGTCGGCGAGCAGGTCGTCCCCGCCCGCCTCACGCAGCACGCGACCGAGGAACTCGCCGAGCACCCGGACGTCGTTGCGCAACGGCTCGGGGACCTCGTGGCTCGCGAGACTCTGTGCAGCTGTCTGCGCGGCGTCGCCGGCGGGAAGAGGTGCGGTCACGGGCCAAAACTAGGGCACGTGGCCCGATCTGGTCCCGTGAGTCCAGGCGATGGGCACTGTGACGTAGTCCACGCGGGGCCTCAGCCGCGCAAGGCCAGCACGAACGGGAGGACCGCCGAGGCGCCGGCGAGGCGTAGCTCCCGGGCGGCGACGGTGACCGTCCAGCGGCTGTCGACCAGGTCGTCGACGAGCAGCACGGGGCCGGGCGGCAGTGCGAGGTCCGAGGCGTCGAACCGCTGCCAGACCCCCGCCAGGCGGAACGCGCTGTTGCCACCGGGCTCCCCGCTCGGGCCGCCGTCGCGCAGCGCGAGCGCCCCCGCGTAGGGCAGCCGCCCGATGTCGGCGATGCCGCGGGCCAGGGAGTCGACGAGCTGCGGACGCCGACGTGACGGCAGCGCGACCACCGCCACCGGCCGCTCGTCCCAGCCCCACTGGGCGAGCACGCGCACGCAGCCGTCGAGCATGGCGCGCGTGACCGGCGCGTCCGCGGCGCCCGCCGCGAAGATCTCCCGCAGGGCGGTTCCCCAGCCCAGGTCGGTCAGCCGGGCGAGCGCCCGCCCCTCGAGCGCCCGCTCCTCGACGGCGATGCGGCCGCGCACCGGCAGCCCGAGCCGGTCGGCGCCGACCGGCCACTGCACCCGCGGCTCGACGGGCACGCCGACGCGGTCGAGCGAGCGGTCGGCCGAGGCGGCGGCGTCCGCGACCACGTCGCGCGGGTACCAGGCGCCCGCGCAGCTGTCGCAGCGCCCGCACGGCGTCGCCGTCTCGTCGTCCAGGCTGCGCTGCAGGAACTCCATCCGGCACCCGTCGGTGCGCTCGTAGTCGAGCATGTGCTGCTGCTCGGCCTCCCGGGCCGCGGCGATGCGGGCGTACCGCTCGGCGTCGTAGGTCCACGGCAGCCCCGTGGCGACCCAGCCACCCTGCACGCGGCGCACCGCGCCGTCGACGTCGAGCACCTTGAGCAGCAGCTCGAGCGGCGTCCGTCGGATGTCGACCAGCGCCTCCAGCGCCGGGGTGGACAGGGGCCGGTCCGACAGCTCCGCGATCACGCGCTCCGCCCGGTCCTGGTTCGGCATCGACGCGGTGGCGAAGTACTGCCAGATGTCGGGGTCCTCCGTGCCGGGCAGCAGGAGCACGTCGGCGCTCTCGGTCGCGCGGCCGGCACGACCGACCTGCTGGTAGTACGCGACCGGCGAGGACGGCGCGCCGAGGTGCAGCACCCATCCCAGGTCGGGCTTGTCGAAGCCCATGCCCAGCGCGCTCGTGGCCACCAGCGCCTTGACCCGGTTCGCCTTGAGCGCGGCCTCGGCGTCCTCCCGGTCCGCGGGGTCGGTCTGGCCCGTGTAGGCCCGCACGTCGTGGCCGGCCTCGCGCAGCAGGCGGGCGGTGTCCTGCGCGGCGGCGACGGTGAGCGTGTAGATGATCCCGGAGCCGGGCAGGTCCCCGAGGTGGCTCAGCAGCCAGCCGAGGCGGGTGCGCGCGTCGGGCAGCCGCAGCACCCCGAGGCGCAGCGACTTGCGCGCCAGCGGTCCGCGGATGGTGAGCACGTCGACCGCGCCCGTGCCGACGCTGCCGAGCTGCTCGGCGACGTCCGCCACGACGCGGCTGTTGGCCGTCGCGGTCGTCGCGAGCACGGGGACGCCCGCCGGCATGGTCGCGATGAGGTCGCGCAGGCGTCGGTAGTCGGGCCGGAAGTCGTGCCCCCAGTCGCTGATGCAGTGCGCCTCGTCGACCACGAGCATGCCGAGGCGCCGGACGAGGGCGGGCAGCTGGTTCTCGCGGAAGGCGGGGTTGTTCAGCCGCTCCGGCGACACCAGCAGCACGTCGACCTCGTCGGCAGCCAACCGTTGCAGCAGCTCGTCCCACTCGTGCGCGTTGGTCGAGTTGATCGCGACCGCCCGCACCCCGGCCCGCTCCGCGGCGGCCACCTGGTCACGCATGAGCGCCAGCAGCGGCGAGACGAGCACGGTCGGGCCGGCGCCGCGCTCGCGCAGCAGCATGGTGGCGACGAAGTACACCGCCGACTTGCCCCATCCGGTGCGCTGCACGACGAGCGCGCGCCGGTGCTCGTCGACGAGCGTCTCGATGGCCTCGTACTGCCCGTCGTGGAACTGGGCGTCCGGGTTCCCGACGAGACGGCGGAGGACGGCGAGCGCGGCGTCGCGGGTGGTCACGGACTCAGGGTGCCAGGCTCCGCCCACACGATCGTCCCGAGCCCTCTGTCGGCGCCTGCCCCTACGGTGACGGCTCCACCGCACACCCGGGAGGCCCGATGCCCAAGTCCGCCGACGAGACCCTCGCGCTGATCCGCACGCTGCTGGCGATCGCGGACGGCGGCTCGCCGCACGAGCCGGAGCGCGAGCTCGCCCGGACCCGCGCCGAGAAGCTGATGCTGCGGCACAGCGTCGACGCGGCCGCCGTGCGGATGACGAGCGAACGGGCACGCGAGCCGGTCCGCACCGATGTCCCGGTGACTGGCTCGTGGGTGGCCGACCGGATCGAGCTGCGCAACGCCGTCTACGGCGCCTTCGGCTGCCGCCCCCTGCGGGTGCGTCACGGCACCGGCACCGAGTTCGTCGCGTTCGGGTTCGCGTCGGACATGTCGATGGCGGCCGTCCTGGTCGCCTCGCTCGAGCCTCAGATGCTCGCCGAGATGTATGGCCACGGCGGCACGCCGAGCGACAAGCGCGCGTTCGCGGCCGGCTTCGCCGCGATCGTCGCGGACCGCCTGCGCCAGTTCTACGCCGAGGTGCTCACCGAGGCGGAGACCGAAGGCACCTCGAGCGAGCTCGTCCTGGCCGCGCGGGACCGCGACGTCGACGCCGCCGTGGCCGACGCGTTCCCGCACGTGCGCCGCATGACGCGTCGCCTCTCCGGCCGGGGCTGGGCCGCCGGCGCCGCGGCGGGCGCCCGTGCGGACATCGCCGTCTCGGATCGCACGATGTCCCCGGCCGGCGGCCGCGCCCTGGGACGCTGAGGACACGTCGTCCGAGCGCGGGACGTCCAGATCTTCCATCGCCGCGCCCTCGGCGGCGTCCTCGTCGGCGGCCTCTCGTCCGTGGCCGCGGCAGCGACCTGCGGACGACCTGCGAAGTCCTCGATCGGCATGTTCGACGCTCACCCGAGAGCACCACGGCGCCCAGGACGGCGGCGAGCACCCCGGACCCTGCGGACGCAGGCGACGCACCCGCCGGTCGGCGGATGCGTCGCCTGCGTGAAGACGAGGTCAGCGGTTGGCGATGGTGACCTGCACCAGCTTCTCCGTCGTCTGTCCGTCGATGCCGACGGCGTCGATCTTCAGCGTGTACGCCCCGTTGGGGTAGTCCCGCGTGTCCAGCACGAGCGTGGGCCGCTTGCCGTCCTGCGTGCTGCCCGGCGCCTTCGTGTTGTCGGTGATCCAGGTGCCGCCCTGGTTGAGCTCGATGTACGTGTAGCGCGGCTCGGTGTCGAGGGTGACCCGGACGGTCTGGCGCCCGTTGAGGACCGCGCCGTCCGTGACGTTGACGTTCTGGATCACGGGCGCGGCCGGCGACGGTGCCGCCGGGTCGAGCCGCAGGGCGTCGCTGATGGTGAAGAACAGGTCCGTCTGGTCGGTGAGCCCGACGACGTTGCCGGCCCGGGGGCCGTAGGCGGCGATCCGCACCTGCGTGCCGGTGTGGTCCTGCGAGCCGCCCACGTCGGCCGTGCCGTACGCGACCGTCATCGGCTTGCCGTCGGCGGTCAGGAGCGTGCGCGTCAGGCCCGGCGTCAGGGTGTTCGGGTAGACGATCTGGCTCGAGTGCCCGTGGTCGGCGGTGAGGACGACGAGGGTGTTGCCGTCCTTCTTCGCGAAGGTGAGCGCGGCCTGCACGGCCTCGTCGAGGTCGACGGTCTCACCGATCTGCCCACACGGGTTGGCGGCGTGGTCCTGCTTGTCGATGCTGGCGCCCTCGACCTGCAGGAAGAAGCCCTTCTTCCCGCCCTGGAGCAGGTCGATGGCCTTCGTGGTCATCGCGGCCAGCGTCGGCGAGGTGGCGACGTAGGCCGGGTTGGGCGTGCAGGTGGCCGCCGGCTCGGTGCCGCCGGTGTGCGTGGCCAGCGGCCCGACCCACCGCGTCGCCATGTTGCCGGGCGCGAAGAGGCCGAGGACGGGCGTGGACTGGTTCGCCTGCGTGACTCCGGCCAGGCCCGCCGCGTCCGTGACCACCTGGTAGCCCCGGTCCGTCGCCTGCTGCAAGAGCGTCTTGCCTGCCCACGGGCCGGCCAGGGCCTTCTCGTTGAACGACGTGGAGCCGCCGCCGAGCGTGACGTCCGGGCGGTTGCCGATGAGCTGCTCCGTGATGGACCCGAGGCCGCCGTTCTGGAGGGCGTTCGTCGGGCACTTCGTCGTCGTGACCGTGGGTGCGTAGCAGCCGCGGTCCGTCACGTGCGAGACGAGCACCGCGGGGGTGGCGTCCTGCAGCTCGGCCGTGCTGACGTCGCCGGTGCGCAGCCCGTTGGCGCGGGCGATCTCCAGGAGGGTGCGCTGCGGGGTGCCCGCGACGTCGACCGAGATCGCGCCGTTGTACGTCTTGGTGCCGGTCGCCCACCCCGAACCCGACGCGGCCGAGTCCGTCACGTAGTCCGGCTTGCCGTCCGCCTTGTCGAGCGCGTAGGTCGTGTACTGGCCGGTCAGGGGCAGGGCGTCGATGCCCGCGAACCGTCCGGCCGCACCCAGTGCGTAGTTGCGGGCGACGGTGATCTCCGAGTCGCCCATGCCGTCACCGATGAGCAGGATGACGTTCTTCGCGGCGCCGCCGCGCAGCTGCTCCCTGACAGCCGCCGTCTGGTCCCCGGTCAGCCGACGGGCGTCACCGTGACCGGTGAGGCTGCCCGTCGCCGCCCAGCCGGTCGCGGCGCCCAGCAGCAGCGCTCCGCTGACGACCGCGATCCCGAGCGGTCGCAGTGCACGTGTCCCCATGGTTGATCCCTTCACCCCTCGTCGGCCCCTGCCGCGACGACGACGTCGCGGCTAGGAGTCGACCCGGTGAACATGGCCGAGAGGTGAGTAATGGGTGAGCGTGGGAGAAACAGGATGAGTCGGGCGGGCGCTCAGCCCACCGGCGCTCCGGACGTCACGACGCGTTCGAGGACGCGTGCTCCAGCTCGTCGGCGGTCGGGGGGACCGCACCCAGCCGGGCGACGGTGAGCGCGGCCGCCTGCACCGAGCGCGCGAGGACTTGCTCCACCACCGGCGCACCGGAGCGCAACCAGCGCATGCTCGTGTCCGCCCCGACGAGGACCGGCTCGATCTTCGGGTCGAACGTGATCAGCGACTGGCCGTACGCACGCGACACCAGCTCGAGCACCGTGTGCGCCCCGGGCTCGAGGTAGGCAGCGACCGACCCCGCGTGGACGGCTCGTGCGGCGAGCGTGCCGGGGTCGGACGCGGGCTCCCAGTGGATCCGGAAGTCGTGCCGCGCGGAGCCGTCGCCGCGAAGGACCGCACGCGCGACGGACGACGTCACCTGGCTCACCGACGAGTCGGACAGCCCGACGCCCGATGCGGTGAGGTAGGCGGAGATCTCGCTGCCGCGCTCGTCGCGCCCGATCGCGGTGTGCAGCAGCGTGTCGCGCCCGAGCCGCGCCAGCCCGACCGCGACGTTGCCGGCACTCCCACCCACGCGTTCGCGGATGGTCATGCCGTCGTCGTTCACGTCGATCAACGCTTCGCCGACGACGAGTACGTCGTGTCGGGGTCTCATCGGCATCGTCCGTCCAGGGCCAGGAGTGAGGTGGCGGGTGGCACACCCGAGCCCGCGAGCCGAGCTCGAACCGGGGCCTCGGGACGCCTGCTGTTCAGCGTGGCACGCCCCAGGTTTCCGCCGGATTTCGCCTGAGCGAACTCTCGGGTGCACGGCTCGCTTTCACCCGGATGCTCGTGGTCGCGCATCGCGGGCAGAACTCGCTCTGGTTGACGCGGGGGGCGCGAACCCCGCAACCTGTCGGACATGGCTATCGAGGACGAGGCGCACGCGATCGACGAGGTCGTCGACCGCCTCGTCGAGCGGTTCCCCGACATCCCGCCGTCCACGGTGCGCGAGGTGGTCGAGGCACAGGTCGCCCAGTTCGCCGGGTCGACGGTCCGCGACTTCGTGCCCGTCCTGATCGAGCACGAGGCGCTCGAGCTCCTGCGGGCCGGCGAGCGGAGCACCGCGGACTGATCGCGACGCGAGCCCGCGCGCGTCAGCCCTTGTGGGCCGACGCCTTCACCCGCCTCCGGTGCGGCTCTCGCGCCACGCGATCAGCGGTCTTGCAGGGCTTCCCGCGCGATGCGCCGCATCGGGGGCACTCCACATCCAGCGGCTTCTTCATGGCCAGATGGTCCACGATCCCGGCCACACCCGCCAGACGTCACGCGTCGTCGACAGTCCTGGCGTCGTTCCGGCACGCCCAGCACACTGGAACGCCAGAGAGGGGTCCGATGAGGCTGAGGTTGCCGAGGGTCGGGGTCGGCCTCCTCCTGGGTGCGTCCGGTGCGCTGATGTACGCCGCGTCCTGGCAGCGTTGGGCGGGCCCGTGCTCGGACGGCTGGGCCGCGGAAACGTGCTTGCGGCGACAGGACCACCTCTTCGACTTCATGCTGCCGACGGAACCGTGGGAGCCCGCCGGTGGCGCAGCAGCCCTCGCCGGGCTGTCGATCCTGGTCTTCGCCCTCGCGCTCCCGGTGCTGCCGTGGGCGTTGACCGGGCGCCCTCCTGGCCCGTTCTCGGCGATCGCCCTGGTTCTCTCGGAGATCGCGCTCGTCGCGGTCGGGGTGGCGACGCTGCGGTCCGGACTCTCCGGTGAGGTCGTCGAGGCCGCTCTCGGCGTGTGGTCGGTGACGGTCTGGTTCCTCGGACCGCCGATCCTGCTCGCTCGGTTCGCGGTGAGCTCCCGTGGATGGCCGCGCGCCGCGTCAGTGCTCCTGGTCCTGGGCACGCCGCTCGTCGGCACCCTCTACGCCATCGGCGAGTTCGACACGCGGCCCTGGTGGGAGGCGGTGTCCGGAACGTTCACCGCCCTCGCCGGCCTGTGCCTGCTCGTCGCCGCCGCCTGGAGACCTCGCCCGTCCGCCGGTGCGGACGCGGCCGCGCCCGCTGCCGTCGGCTCCGGGACCCGGCCCACGTAGACCAGGTCCTCGACCGCGGGATGGTTGGTCGTCAGCCGCGCTCCCCCTTCGGGCGCGCGCCGCACGTGCACTTCAGGAACGTGTCGACGGAGAAGCCCGACTCCTCCAGCTGCTTGCGCAGCTCCGGGCTCATGGCGCGGGCCGCGCAGCGCAGGAGGTGGCAGACGTCGTCGGTACCCGTGCCGGGCCGGCCGGGGTCGTCGGTCCTCGGGTCCGGGTCGTTGCCGCCGCGCCAGACGGCACCCGTGACGACCTGCTGCCGGGTGAACGGCATCCTGCGTGACGTGCGGCCGGCCGCGCCAACGACGAACCGGTAGATGCCGGCCAGGTGAGCCGGGACCGCGGCCTCGTAGACGGCGCCGCCGGTCGGGGCCAGCGTGACCGTGCTGGTCGAGCCGTCGGGTGCGGTGAGCTCGGCGCGGACGCTCGCGGTGGTCGGGAGCGGCTCGCCGTACTCGGTGAGCCTGGACCGCAGGTAGAGGGTCGCGCCCGGCTCGTTGCCGTCCTGGGTCAGGGTCGCCGCCATCCGCAGGTTCGAGAACGAGTGGACGAGCGCGGTGAACTTCACGCCGTGCGCCACGGCCTCGTGGAACTCCTCCTGGTGCCCGTCGCTGAGGATGCTCAGATACCGCTTGTAGATCTTCTTGTCGACGGTCAGCACCAGGTTCCAGGTGCCTTCCTGGGCGTTGACGGACACCCCGTCCTGCACCGGCAGCGTCATCCGGTAGTAGGAGATGTTCGGTCGGTCGACCTTCTTGACGGTCGGGAACGATCCGACGTTGCCGGCCTCGATCAGGTCTCCCTGCGGCGTCTCGATGGCCACCTGCAGCAGGTCCTGCATCGGCATGAGCACGATCGGGTCGACGGAGATGTCCGCCTCGCTGAGGATGAACGGGATCCGCACGACGGCGCCGGGCGCGACGTACCCGTCGGGGTCGACGACCACGTCTTCGTTGTTGACGCCCGCCTGGATCTGCAGGAAGTACTTCGCCAGCTTGAAGTTGTCGTCGGCGTCGAGCTGGTCCGTGAGCAGGACGTAGCCGTCGTGGTCATGGCAGATCGCCCGCAGCGCGGCCGGGTTGAGCTCGCTCGCCGTGCCGAGGCCGACCGCGAACACCTGGTTGTCGATGAGCGAGGCGACGTCCGCGATGTAGCGCGACGCGGTCTCCTTGCCGTCCGTGAAGACGATGATCGCGTTCTTCTCGTAGCCCGTCGTCGTGGCGATCAGGTCGTGCCCCGCGCCGATCCCGTCGCCGATCGCCGTCGACCCGGCGGGGTTGGCCGCGTAGCCGCCGAGTGCGGTGCGGGCATTGGTCCGGGCGAGGTCGAAGGGATCGTCCGGAGCTCCGAAGGGGCCCGCGACCGGCGTGAGCAGGTCGTGCGAGTCCTGGTCGAAGGTGACCATGCCGACGCCGTTGTGCTCGCGCACGTAGTCGACGAAGATCCCCGCGGAGAAGCGCAGCACCTGCTCGCGGGTCATCGTCCCGACGCCCGAGGGGTCGAGCATGCTGCCCGACTGGTCGAGAACGAGCGCCATCGCCGCGGTCGGGCGCGCGATCGTGTTCGCCGTGATGGTGACGGGGTACACCGCGCCCGTCGTCGTGCACATGACCTCGGCGGTCCCGCTGGCCGTGTCGCCCGCGGTCGTGCCCGTGTAGCGGACCCAGAGGTAGACCTCGCGCGGGGTGTCGTAGTCGGTGGACTTCCCGAGCGTGACCGACCCCGAGTAGTTGTGCATCGAGAACGGCGCCGCAGGCAGCCCGGACATCTCGAACGCCGTCTGGTGGAAGCTCTGCACGTCGATGCGGATCGCGCGTAGCTGGGTCTCCCCCTCGGGGACGTCGAGGAACGTCAGGTTCAGCTGCACCGGCGTCAGCGCCCAGCCGGCCTTGAGGACTGCGTCGAGCGCGTCGACCCTGCCGTGGCCCCAGGAGTCGTCGAAGTCGCCCGCACCGAGCTTGACGGCGGTGTTGCACACGACGTCGCGGACCTGCTCGTTGGTCAGCTGCGGGACCTGGCTCCAGGCCAGCGAGGCCAGGCCGGTCACGTGCGGGGTGGCCATCGAGGTGCCGTCCCACGAGACGTAGTCGTGCACGGTGTCGCCGGTGACGTCGTACGTCGGGAAGGTCGACAGGATGCCGACGCCCGGTGCCACCACGCTCACGGCCGGCCCGACGTTGGAGAAGCTGGCGACCGCGTCGCCGCTGTCCGTCGCACCCACGGCGATCACGCCCGCGAAGTCGGCCGAGTGGATCGCCGGGGTCCGCAGCGCACCGCCCTCGTTGCCGGTCGCCACGCAGAGCACCATCCCGTGGTCGTGCGCGTAGGCACAGGCATCGCGCAGCACCTGGTTGTCCGTGAACCAGCCCGCGCTCAGGTTGATGACGGCGCGGAGGCTGTGCGCGACGGCGTAGTCGACGATCTCCTCCACGGCGGCCTCGAAGTCGGCCTCCGAACCGTTACCCGACGCGTCGAAGACCCGGCAGACGTAGACGGGCGACACCCAGTTCATGCCCGCTACGCCGACGCCGTTGTTCGACTCGGCGGCTGCCGTGCCGGCCGTGTGCGTGCCGTGGCCGTGGGCGTCCTGCGGCGTCGCGTCGTCGCTGACGAAGTCCGTGCCGAGGGTGTACCGCCCGGCGTCGTCGAGGTCGGGGTGGGTCAGTGCGCCGCCCGCGAAGCTGATCCCGGTGTCGATGTCGGCCACCAGCACCCCGGCCGCGCCCGTCTGGTGATCCCAGGCCAGGTCCGCCTTGATCTTCGGGAACCCCCACTGCTCGGAGTACCGGGAGTCGCTCGGGGTCACCGTCACCGACGTCACCCGGTCCGGCCCGGCGAAGATCACGTCGCCCCGGTGGGAGAGCTGGTCCGCGGCCGCGACGACGTCGGTCGAGTCGGGCACGCTCAGCACGATCGTGCCCGTTCCCGCGGACACACGGAGCACGCGCGCGTCCGGGATCTCGCCGGCCAGCTCCTCGGCGATCCTGCGGACGCGCTCGGGGTCGGGCTTCCCGCGCTCGACCTTCACCTTCGCGATCACCCGTCCGACGCGGTAGGCGATCTCATCACCACGCCACTGCGTGCGGGCGACGTTGATGACCTGCTTCTTGTCCGTGCTCTTCTCGGCCATGACGAGTTCCCCCTGCTGGTTCCGTGACAGTCAGGAGCGGCGCTGCGGCGGCCCTGATACGCGCGCGACGGGTGCCGCGCGCGGGCCCGTCGTTGCCAGCGCTCTCGCTGATCGCCCCAGCACCGCGGCGGCGACGTTCGCGCGTGGACACACCCTGCGGACACGGGCCGCGACCCGGCACCCGCCCCCCGTACCCTCGACTCGTCCCCGCACCGCCCGCACGACGCGCGTGCCCGAGCCTGCTGCGGGGTTCGAGGTGAGTCCATGTCCGACGCCCCGGCCGCCGGCCGCCGGTGGCGCACACCCTCGATCGTCTATGGCGCCGCGGCGGCCGCGTACTTCGTCGCCGTCACGCATCGCACGGCGCTCGGCGTCGCCGGCATCGAGGCGACCCACCGGTTCGGCCTCAGCGCGACCGGTCTCGCGGCGTTCTCGGTCGTGCAGCTCACGGTGTACGCCGCGATGCAGATCCCCGCGGGTCGGCTGCTCGACCGGTTCGGGCCGCGTGCGCTGATCGCCACGGGGTCGCTCGTCATGGCATCCGGGCAGCTGGTGCTCGCGCTCGCGCACGACGTGCCGACGGCGCTGCTCGCACGGGTGCTCATCGGCGCCGGTGACGCGGGCATCTTCATCAGCGCGCTGCGCGTCGTGGCGGACTGGTTCCCGCCGCGGCGCATCCCGGTGATGGTGCAGGTCACGGGAATCATCGGGCAGTCGGGCCAGCTGGCGTCGGCGATCCCCGTCGCGCTGCTGCTGCACAGGCAGGGGTGGACCGCCACGTTCGGGACCCTCGCGGCAGCGGGGCTGCTTGCGTCGGCCGGTGCGTTCGTCGCGATCCGGGACCGCGCGCCCCGCGCGCAGAGCGCGCAACGGTTCGGCCCGGCCGTGCGCCACACCTTGCAGACCGCCGGCACGCGCCTCGGGTTCTGGAGCCACTTCGCGACGCCGTTCAGCGCGAACGTCGTCGGGATGCTGTGGGGCGTGCCGTTCTTCCTCTCCGCGCAGGGCTGTACGCCGGCGCAGGCGAGCCTGCTGCTCACGGCCCTCACCCTGTCGGCGATGGTGACCGGTCCGCTCGTGGGTCGCCTCACGGCGCGGCACCCGCTGCGGCGCTCGTGGATCGTGCTCGGCTCGTGCGCCCTGACGGCCGCGGCGTGGGTCGCGCTGCTGCTTCCGTCGACCCCGCGGCCGATGTGGCAGCTGCTCGCCTTCGTCGTCGTGATCGGCGCGGGCGGGCCCGTGTCGCTCGTCGGCATGGACTTCGCACGCACCTGGTCCCCCGCCTCGACGCTCGGCACCGCCAGCGGCTTCGTCAACACCGGCGGGTTCATCTCGACGATCGGTTCGGTGCTCGCCGTCGGCGTGGTGCTGCAGCTCGTGTCGCCACCGGGCGCGACGACCTACACGCTCGACGCCTACCGCCTCGCGTTCACCGTGCTCGCCGTCCCCTGGGCCATCGGGATCGTCGGCGTGCTGCGCAGCCGCCGCCTCACCCGCGCGGACATGCGTGCCGCCGGCGTCGTGGTGGCGCCGATCCGGCACGTGTTGCGCGGCAGGCGCTCGGGCTCCGACGCAGCACCCTGACTCGTCGTCACGTGACCTCTAGGTGCACGCGCCCGCAGCACCGCACGGGTGCGGCCGCCGAGCCCGGAGGAGCTCGACGGCCGCCACGGCTGGACCGATTCGTTGCCTATCGCACCTGGACGGTGCCCGCCAGCCTCACGTCAGCGGACGATGATCCGACGTAGACGTTGACGGTGCCCTTCGGGGTGAGCCACTGGTGGGTGGTCGCGTCCCAGTAGGAGAACGCCTGGCGTGGAACGTCGATGCGTACCTGCGAATGACGGCCGGGCTTGAGGCTCACCTTGGCGTAGGCGGCGAGCTTCTTGACCGGGTCGGTCACGCCGGGCAAGTTGCCGAGGTAGACCTGCACGACCTCGCTGCCGGCGCGCGCACCCGTGTTCGTGAGCCGGAGCGTCACCCGGGCCGCCTCGTCACCACCCTTGGCGTTGGCCTTGAGCTTCAGGTCCTTGATCTGCAGCTTCGAGTAGTCGAACGTGGTGTAGGACAGCCCGAACCCGAAGGGGAACAGCGGCTGCACCCCCGCCTTGAGGTAACCGCGGTAACCCACGTTCACACTGTCGGTGAACGGCACATCGAGGTTGCCGATGCCGGCCCACGGATTGGTGACGCCTGGCGGCAGCTCCTGCTCGCTCCTGGGAATCGTGATCGGCAGGTGCCCGGACGGGTTGGTGTCACCGAAGAGGACCCGGGTGAGGCTGTGGCCTTCCTCCTGGCCGCCGTAGTAGTTCTCGATCACTCCGGCGACGTTGGCGAGCCAGGGCATGGTGACCGCCCCGCCGGTGGCGAGAACCACGACCGTCCGTGGGTTCACCGCGGCGACGGCGTCGATGAGCGTGTTCGCGCTCTGGGGCAGCTTGAGCGAGACGCGGTCGCGTTCCTCCGACTCGTACGTCCGCACGTAGACGACGGCGACATCGGAGGAGGTTGCCGCCGCGACCGCCTGCTGGATGGCTGGAGACAGCGCGGCGGCGGGTGGTGCCCACTGAAGGGCCAACGTGCCGGGCTGGAGCGGGACCAGCGGGTGGGTCGCGGCGTACTCGACGCGGATGCTCGTGGGCTGACCGCCGGTCAGCGCAACGGTGGCGTCAGCTCGCCGCAGGCCGGCCTGACCTGTCATGTCCAGGATCAGCTGGTCGTCGAGGTAGACGCGGGCGTCGCCCCACCCGGTCACGCCCAGCCGGTAGCTTCCAGTGATCGGTGCCGTGAGGAAGCCGGTGTATCTGACGGACTGGTTCGCCAGTGTGGGAATGGGGCCCACCTGCGGTACGGGAGGGACCTGCGACGCGTACAGCGAGGCGAACGCCGGCGCTCCTCCGACGAAGCCCGTGTCGTAGTTGACCTGACCCTCCACGCGGGTCACGGGGGTTCCGCCGAAGGCCGTGTCCCCGTAGTGCCGTGCGGTGAGCCCCGTGCCTGTTCCGCTCTCTGGGGTGAGCACGGAAGAGGGAATCGTGGTCATGTCCGCCGTCTCGATCATCGAGGCGCCGTTGACCGGGTCGTTCCCGGGGGCGTAGCTGACCGTGGCGCCGATCTGCGCTGCACGCTCACGGATGCCGTCCAGGATGGAGACCTGATAGGTCGGCTTCACGGCGAAGGACCCGCCCACCCGGGAGGTGACATTCGCGTCGGCACCGATCACAGCGACCGAGCGAATGCTGGGGCTGAGCGGCAGGACCGCGTTCTTGTTCTGCAGCAGCGTGATTGCCTGGTCCTGGACCGCCCCCGCGAGTGCACCGTTCGTCTGAACGGGGATGGCGGTCGGCGAGTAATCGTTGTCGAAGACGCCGATGGCGAACATCGTGCGCAGGATCCTGAGCACGGACCGGTCGACGAGGGACACGGGTACCGCTCCGCTGTGCAGGGCGCTGAGCAGCGCCCCGTCGTAGAAGGCCGCGGTCCCGGTCTCCATGTCGGTGCCGGCGGTGAGCGAGGGAGCGGTCGAGTGGATCGCGCCGAAGTCGGTGATCACGAAACCCTTGAAGGCGAGCTCCTCCCTCAGGACCGTCTGGAGCAGGTAGTCGTTCTCGCAGGCGAAGACGCTGTTGACCTTGTTGAACGAGCACATGGTCGACCCGAGGTCGGCCTTCCGGATCGCGTCGGCATATGCGCTCGTGTAGATCTCATGGATCGCCCGCTCGTCGATGATCGAGTTCTGGCCGGCGCCGCGGTTCACTTCCTGGCCGTAGCCGGCATAGTGCTTGAGGTTCGCGATGACGTGGTTGTCCTGCACGGCCTGCACGTACGGCGTCGTCAGGGAGGCGGTCAGCGTCGGATCCTCACCCAGCCCCTCACCGGCGCGCCCCCAGAACGGCTGGCGCGCGATATCGCTGCCCGGCCCGAGAAGCATCTCGTGACCGGTCGCCCTCGCCTCGACAGCAACCGCGGCCCCGTACTGCTGCGCAACCTGGGGATCCCAGGTTGCCCCCAGAGCGGCACCGTCGGGGAAGGCTGTCGCCGTGCTGCCGGTACCGGGGAGGGTCCAGCCGCGGTCGGCGATCCCGCCGCCGGCGTCCGCCATCCTCAGCTCGGGGATCCCCAACCGGGGTATCCCCGCATTGAAGAAGGCCGACGGTGCGGCCCCCTGGTCGCCGGTGACCAGCTCGACCTTCTCCTCGAGCGTCATCTGTGCCAGCACGAGCGCGGCTCGCTGGTCTGGGGAGAGCGCTGTGTTCATCCACGGGTTGCCCGGGGGGGCGGCGACAACCTGCGTCGCGCCCGCCAGCACCAGGGCCGTGGAGACCACAAAGGCCAGACCTGCCTTGCGCAGGGAATGCCGTCCTCGTCTGAATATCACGATGGGGCTCCAGTCTTGGCGAAACCCGACGTCCCGGCGTATCGGAGGGGCGCCTAAAAATGGCAGGTGGCATTGCCACGGTATTGGCGCGATGGAATGCAACCATCACGTGAATGAGCTTCTCCGACCGCCCGGTGCGGCCGCGAGGTCGCGGTGCGCGGCGCATCGGCCCGCGGGGCCGATCAAGACGTCCATGTCTCGATCGGGGAACGCCGAAGCGCCTTCGCTACGCGCGTCCAGGGGCTCGTGTCCGACGACGTCCGGCACTCCGGGCGCCGTCGACGACACGGGAACTGATCTGACCTAGGTCAGATCGCGGCATTGCGACCATGCGGCGCAACTGTCCGTCGCGCCGGGCCGTCCCGCCCATAAAACGCCCGTCGGTCTCGCCCGTCAAGGGGGGCCGCAAATGTCTCAAAGGTCGCTTTTGTGAATGTCGAACGTGACCCTGCGACGACACCTGGACCCATTCTCATCAACGACGCGTTGCATGAGATTTCTTGCCCGCGACAACAAAGCGCCCTCGCGGAAACGCTCGGGCGCCTGCTCGTTGAGTTGTCCACTCGGGGTCCGGCCGGGCCAGAACCGACACCCCTCCCCCGACGCCCGGCGACCGCGTCTTCGGGCCGGACGCCCGACCGCGACCGTGCTGGGGTGGCCTGGATCGCCAGGCCACCCCGGAGGTCGTCCCGCGAGGTCAGCGCACGGTCAGCCGCAGCGGTGCCGCGGCGCCACTGCCGACCCTGCTGTCGTCGCTCAGGTAGACGACCTGCACGGTGTACGTGCCCTTGGGCAGCTTCGCGAGCGTGACCGTCACGCTCCCGTTGTCGCTCGCCCGCAGGGGCACGGACGTCGACCTCGACCCGTAGGTGACCAGGACCGTGCCCGTCGGCGACGTGAAGTCCGCCGCCTGCACTGTGACGGCGACCTTCGCCGCCTGGGACGGCGTGACGCTCGCGCTCGCGAGCTGCGCCTTCACGACCGGGGGTGTCCGGACGACCGCGACGAGACCCGCCGTGGCCGAGGACCCCGCGACGACCGCGTCACCGGAGTAGGCCACCGTGACCGGGTAGAGGCCGACGGTCAGACGGGGCAGCTCGACCGCGAGCCGACCTCCGTCCGCCTGCGTCAGTGCGACCTCCTTGGTCACGGTGCCGTAGGTGACCTTGACCGTTCCCGTCGGAACCGAACCCGTCGGCACCGAGCCGACCGTCACGTCGACGATCGCCGTAGTGCTCGTTGTGACGAGGGCGCTGCGGACGTGCGCGGTGACCTTGGACGCCAGCTTGACCACCGTGAGCGTGCCGCCGGAGGCGCTCCCGGGCGCGACAGCCGCGTCACCGGAGTAGTCCACCGAGACGGCGTAGGTGCCGGCGGGCAGGACGGGCAGCGGCACGGTGACCCGACCCGCGTCGGCCGCCGTGAGCGTCGCCACGACGGACTGCGGACCGTAGTGCACGGTGACCTGGCCGGTCGGTGCTGCCGACGCACCCGCACCCACCGTCACCTGGACGGACGCAGCCGTCGCGGTGTTCACGGTGGTCGCCGCCAACGTGGCCGTCACGGTCGGGGCCGCGAGAGCGCTGACCTCGAGCCCCGCGACGGCACCGTTCACCAGCGCCGCCGCCGCTGCGACGTCGTCGGCCGTGGCGAAGCTACCGGCGAGCAAGACGTGCCCGACCTCCACGGCGTGGTCGAGCGCCGCGAGCGAGGCGTCCGTGTACCAGGCACGGTGGACGGCGCCCGCAGCCGCGAGCGCGGCGTCGAGCGCGGAGGTGTCGGGCGCGACGGCGCCCGTGCTCGGGGTCAGCACGACGTCGTCGAACCAGCCCCAGCCGTTCGCGGGGACGGATCCTCCGACCGCGACGGTCACGACGCCGTCGGCCCCGACGAGCACGTCGTCGACCGTCGGGTTCGCCCAGAGCGCCCAACCGGTCTGCGGCATCGGCACGGACCAGGAACCCGCCGACGTCACGGCCGAGAGGCTGACGCCACCGACCTCCGGGGCACCGTGGTTCCACACCGAGAGCGTGTAGGCACCGGGCGCAACCCCCGCGACCTTGCGGCTCACGGAGAACGTGGCGTCGGTGGCGCTCCAGAAGTTCACGGCCATCGCGCCGCTGTGCACGTTGGCCGCCTCCTCCTTGACGTTCGCCACGCTCCAGTCGAGCGACCAGCCGGCGCCCCAGTTCTCGAAGCTGCCGTTGGGCACGACGTTGGCCGCCAGCACGGTCACGGTCGCGCGGACCGCGTCGCCGCCGGCCGTGACGCCCCCGATCGTGTACGTGCCCGGCCCGCGGATCCACGAGACGGAGTCGCTCCACGTCACGGCCGTGTCCTCGACGGTCCCGTCGTTGTAGCTGACAGCGACCGTGCTCGGGAGGACGACGGCGTCACCGTCGGTGACCGTCACGCTGGGCGACTCGATCGAGTAGACCGCCCGCGGCGCGACCGCACCGGTCAGCACATACCGGAACACCTCCAGCGACTCGAGCGGGTTCCCCGTGAAGTCGAACAGTGCCTGGTTGTCCCACTCGGAGCCGCCGTAGCGGGCGCCGGCGTCGACGGGGTCGTACTCCGCGGAGTAGCTCGTCGCCCAGCCGGAGCCGTCCCGCTCCCACAGCGCCTTGTTCGCCTCGAGCGCGCTCGGGGGGCCGACGGGAAGCCACGCGGGCTCCCAGTAGAAGACGCCGATCCCGGCGTCGCCCGGCACGTCCGCGACCGCCTGCATCACGTCACGCACCTCGTTGGCCTGGCCCTGCACCGAGTACGGGTAGGCCGGGTTGGTGACCGAGCCCCCGCGGATCACGTTGGGCTGTCCGTCGCCGTCCTCGAGGGTCCGCGCCCACGACGTCTCCGCGACCATGACCTTCTTGCCATAGGTCGTCGCGACGTCGCTGAGCACCGCCGTCAGGTTCGCCAGCGTGCCGTGCCAGAACGGGTAGTACGACGACGCGAAGACGTCGTAGTCCACGTTCCGCGCGTCGAGCTCGGCGGCGTACCCCGCGTACCGGCCCGCCGACTCGGGGTTGGTGAAGTGCAGGGCCACGAGAGCGTCCGGGAGCACGTCGCGGACGGCGGCGCTGCCCGCGGAGAAGATCTGCGCCATGTCGTCCCAGCCGGTCACACCCGCGATGCCGTTGTTCGTCTCGTTGCCGACCTGCACCATCTCGACGTCGACCCCGGCGTCCTCGAACTCCTGCAAGCTGTCCGCCGTGTAGGTCTCGACAGCAGCTGCCTTCTCGGCGACCGTCAGGCCGGCCCACGCCTTGGGCGCCTGCTGCTTGCTCGGGTCCGCCCAGAAGTCGGAGTAGTGGAAGTCGACCAGCACACCCAGGCCTGCAGCGGTCGCCCGCTCGCCGATCTTCACCGCCCGCTCGACGTCGACGTTCCCGGCGCCGTACCCGTGGCCCTGCGCGTCCCACGGGTCGTTCCACACGCGCACGCGCACGTCGGTGACGCCCGACTCGGCCAGCACGTCGAACAGGTCGGCGACCTGGCCGGCGGCGTTCCGGAACGTCACGCCGCTCTCCTCCAGCGAGAGCACCGTGGAGATGTCCACGCCGCGGGCGAAGCCGTCGGGCATGCCCTCGACCTTCGGCACGGTGATGCCGGCGTCCACCGGTCCGTCGTCGGCGGCCGCCGCCGGCAGCGCGACGGCTGACGAGAGCGCAGCGAGGATGAGCGACCCGGACGCCAGGCAGGCGGCGGCCTTGAGTCGACGAGGCAGTGAAGACACAGCGTTGTCCCTTCGTGTCGAGCGTCATCGGTCGAAACGTGCTGGTCGAGCTGGTGGATGTCGCGATTCGGCGGGATGTCGGAATCGGTCGAGCAGGCATACCGAAGCGGATTTCCGAGCGAGGGCGACGTCGCCGAACGCTCCGTTGCGTCGTGCCGTGCGACTGTGCACGCTCCCAGCCGTGAACGCGCCCAGGCTACGCAGCGACGACGACGAAGCGGAAGGCCCGGACACCGACTCGTTACCGGACTGTGATCGTGCACAGTCGCCGCTCGTTCTTGCCCTGTCTCGCACGTCGACTGGGTTACCGTCGTGCACTGTGAGCACTCCGGCCGGCCTGCGTCGGCGACCGACCATCCGCGAGGTCGCGGAGGCTGCAGGGGTGTCCAGGGGCACGGTCTCGCGCGTGCTCAACGGTGGCCACTGGGTCTCCGAGGAAGCGCGGGTCGCCGTCGAGGAGGCGATCCGGACCACCGGCTACCGGACGAACCACCACGCACGGAGCCTGGTGACGGGCCGCAGCAACTCGATCGCCTTCCTGCTCACCGAGCCGCAGCGACTGCTCTTCACCGACCCGAACTTCTCGATCCTGCTCCGCGGTGCGGCCGAGGCGGTCGCCCACCGCGGCATGACGCTGCTGCTCCTCGTCGCGGGCACCGCTGCGGAGCGCGAGAACGTCGCCTCGTATGTCGGCGCCGGGCACGTCGACGGCGTCCTGATGATCTCGTCGCACGAGAACGAGCCGCTCGTCGGGTGGCTCAGCGACCAGGGCATCCCGACCGTCTCCTGCGGCATCCCCCTCGGCTACACCGGTCCGGTCTCCTGGGTCTCGGTCGACGAGGCAGGCGGCGCCCGCGCGATGGTCCGCCACCTGCGGGAGAGCGGACGACGGCGCATCGCGACGATCGCCGGCCCGCAGGACACCCCGGGTGGCCGCTACCGCCTCGAGGGCTACCGCGCCGAGCTGGGCGACCTCTACGACGAGCGCTACGTGGCCTACGGCGACTACAGCTCGGAGTCCGGGCACGCGGCGATGACCGAGCTGCTCGAGCGTGCGCCCGACCTCGACGCCGTCTTCGCGGCCTCCGACACGATGGCCGCCGGCGCCATGGTCGTCCTGCGCCACAGCGGCCGACGCGTCCCCGAGGACGTCGCCGTCGGCGGCTTCGACGACTCGGGCCTCGCCGAGACGCTGGACCCGCCGTTGTCGACGATGCACCAGCCGTTCGACCGCATCAGCGCGGAGATGGTGGGCCTCCTCATCGACCAGATCGCCGGGACGCCGACGGAGTCGGTCACCATGTCGGCCGACCTCGTCGTCCGAGCCACCACCTGACCCTGCGGCGAGCCGCTCACCTCCGTCAGCCCTGCCAGGAGCCCATCCAGTCGTCCCAGTGAGGACCTTCGCCGAGAGCGGCGCCGGCGCGCGCCTGCTCCTGGAGCCCGCGCATGGCGAGGTCGAGACAGCGCAGATGGAGCGCGTCGGCGTGCGCACGCGGGAACGGGAGCACCGGACGGAGATGCAGGAGGAGCTGCATCACGTCGGCGATCGTGAATCCCTCGGGCAGCAGGCCATCGGCCCGGTCGCGCGCGACCAGCCGTTCGAGCCCCTCGCGCAGCTCGCCGGATGCGGCGGTCAGCTCCGCGGAGATCGGGGCGCCCACGCCCGGGGGGTGGAGGACCGGACACGTGGCACCCGTGATCTGCCTCACATCACGGCGCGCGCCAGGGCCACGGCTGCGGTGACGGGGTCGAGGAGCTCGAGGACCCCGGATCCACCGCGTACCCCGTCACCCGTGCGAGTGCGGTGACGGGGCCGCCGATGAGGGCCGCGACGACCGCAACCGCGCCCACGGCCTTGAGCAGGTCTCCCACGAGGCCCCGTTCGACCGGTGGCCGCCGGCCTGCGTCGGTGGACGTCTCTCCCATCTGGGCGCGATCCACGTCGACTCCTCCCCCACCCGGAGGGCGCACGACGGTGCTCAGGTGCCGCTTCATCCCCATGCCGTCCACGCTCCAGCGGGAGCGCGCGCGGCACCTCCAGGTGTTCCCCGGACCGTCGTCAGGGGAAACCCTCAGGCCCCACGAGTGAGTGCTGCGGCAGAATCGGGCTGTGGACCGCAGGACGTCCCACCCGTTCGCGCTTCCCGTCGCGGTCGCCGTGGCGGTGATCGGCGTGGTCCCGACCGTCATCGTCCTCGCCCACGCGGACGGCTATGCCGCCGAGGTCGCGGGAAGCCTCCTGTGGCAGCTCACCCTGGCCCTCGCCGGCGCACTGCTCTGCGTGAACCCGGAGTCGCGCGGCCACGGGTTGCGCCTGCTGGTCGCGTCGGCGCTCGTCGGGCTGAGTCAGCTCAACGACCCGACGTTCGGTCAGCAGGGCTACTGGAACGAGCTCGGAGGGGCATTGCAGTGGACCTCCGTGCCCCTGGTCGCGACCGTGCTCCTGGCCTACCCTGCCGCGAGGGTCGCCACGCGCTCTCGACGCGTGCTCATCGGCACGCTGTGGGTGTGGGCCATCGTCCCCGGGACCGTCAGCGCGCTGCTGTGGAACGACGTCGTCGCGGGCTACGACGACACCCGCCCCTGGTTCACGATCGTGGAGATGAACGAGCTCGCCATCGCGATGGTGGACGTGGCCGCGTGGTGGGCCGCCGGGCTGGCGATCTGGTTCGTCATCGTCCAGGTCGAGCGCTGGCGAGGCGCGCACGGCGTCGCGCGAGTCCCGATCCGGATCATGGCGGCCGCGGGCGCCGCTCTCGCCGTGACGATCACCCTGCGCTTGACCGCTCTCCTCGCCTACTGGGCCGGACTCATCCCTTCCGCGGTCACCACCTTCCTGAACAACGCGCAGAACGCGATCGGCGTGCTCGCCGGGGCTGCTCTCGTCACCGTCGGACTGCGCGCTGCGGCGCGTCGCGGGGTCGTCGTCGAGCGGCTGCTGCTCGCCAGCGGTGATCCGGTCGCGTTGCAGGGCGTGCTGCGCGAGGAGCTCGTCGACCCGACCGTCGTACTGTCGTTCCGCGTCGCCGGGACGTGGGTCGGCGTCGACGGGGAGCCAGCCAGCGTCCCGCCCGGGCCGGGCCGGTGGGGGCGAGAGATCGTCGAGGACGGCGGCGAGACCGTCGCGCGGATCGATGCCGACGACCAGGTGCTCGCCGACCCCGCCGGCCTGCGCGTGACGCTGGCCGCTGCATCGATGGCCGTCCAGAACACCCGCCTCTCGCTCGAACGCGCGGCCCACGTCGAGGAGGTGCACGCCTCCCGGGCACGGATCGTGGAAGCGGGCGTCGCGAGACGCCGCGAGCTCGAGCGCGACCTGCACGACGGCGCCCAGCAGAGCCTGCTCGCGGTGGCGGCGACCCTCTCGCGGGCCTCGCTCAGCGACGACGCCGACGAGATGCGCGCCGTCGTCGGCGACGCTCGTGGACAGCTCTCGACCGCCCTGGACGAGCTCCGCCGGCTTGCGCGGGGCATTCATCCGGCAGCGCTCAGCCAAGGCGGCCTCACGGGCGGGCTCGCGTCGTTGGCCGCCGGCATCCCCGGACTCGTCCTGCACGTGGACGACGACGTCGCGGCGACGGACCTGCCCGCGGCGGTGGAATCGACGGCGTACTACGTCATCGCCGAGTCCGTGACGAACGCGGTCAAGCACGCCGGGAGCTGCACGGTCGGCGTGGACGTGGGGCTGGAGGTCGCGGGGCTGCGCGTGGTCGTGACCGACGACGGCCCCGGTGGCGCCGCCATCTCCCTCGGCGGCGGGCTGGCCGGGCTGCGCGATCGCGTGCGGGCTCTCGGAGGCACGTTGGACGTGCACAGCGCCGCGGCCGGCACGCGGGTCCAGGCCGTCCTGCCCTTCGGAGCGACCGCATGAGCCCACCGTTGAGCGTCGTCCTGTGCGACGACTCAGGGATCTTCCGCGAGGGACTGCAGCTCCTGCTCGAACGTGCGGGCGTGGACGTGACCGCCTCCGTCTCCGACGTCCCCGCCCTGCAGGCCGCCGTGGCCGCGCAGCTCCCCGACGTCGCCGTCGTCGACGTCCGGATGCCCCCCACGCACACGGACGAAGGAATCCGGGCGGCCGTCGGCCTGCGCCGCACCTACCCGCAGGTCGGCGTCCTGGTCCTGTCGACGTACGTCGACGCGGCCTGGGCGCTCGCGCTCCTCGACGCCGTGCCCGACGGCGTGGGCTACCTGCTCAAGGACCGGGTCGACGACGTGGCCGGACTGCTGGCCGCGCTCGATCGCGTCGCCCGCGGAGGCGTGGCGCTCGACGCCGAGGTCGTCGCCTCGCTGGTCGCTGCACGACGGCACGCCGCACCACTCGAACAGCTCACCGAGCGGGAGCGTGCGGTGCTGGCCGCGATGGCGCAGGGCATGTCCAACGCCGGGATCGCGCAGACTCTGTCCGTGTCGGTGAAGACCGTCGAGACCCATGTCGCGGCCGTGTTCCGCACCCTCGGCCTCCACGGAACCAGCACCGACAACCGCCGCGTCAAGGCCGCGCTGGTCTACCTCGGCGCGCAGCCGGACCCCCGGCTCTCCCGCGCTTTCCTCGGACCGGATACGCGGTGAGATCACCGGCCACGACGAGGCAGCCGAGCCGACTTCTCCGCGCCGGATCACTCGATCGCGGCGGCGTCACGGAGCCGACGGCTCCGCGGACGCGGTCGGGCTGCTGCTCGGCGTCGGGGTCGGAGTCGGCGTCGCGCTGGGGGTCGCGGCAGGCACCGCCGGAGCGGCGCTGGGCTGCTCGACGGTGGGCTGCTCGACGACGGGCGGCGCGGGCGCGGTCTGGGGCGGGTCGGTGGGCGCCGCGACGCCCGCGGTGATCGGCACCGACGTGCTGGTGCCGGCATCGTCCGACGTGCCGAACTCCCAGTGCCATGGCTCGTGGGGTCCGCGACCGCCCTCGTCCATGTAGGTCGGGTGGTGCCAGCCGTAGGTCATGGCGTTGGCCTTGAGCCAGGCATACGGCGCGGACCGGTACCCGTTGACCTGGTCGAGGTCGATCGCCAGGCCCCAGCCGTGGTTGGACGTGCCGGGCACCGCGGCCATGGTTCCCCTGGCCGCCCGGGTGCTGACCTGCTCCTCGAGCGTGCGGTACGAGCCCGTGATCAACAGGTCGTGGCCGAAGTCCACGCGGTAGGCCGCGTTCATCCGCGCCAGCGCCTCCGCGGCGTCGCAGCGCAGACGCTGGTTCGGTGCGAACGCGACGGCGCAGAGCACCTTCAGCGGGATGTTGCCGTTCGTGTAACCGTCGGTCGACCGGGCCTGCTCCTCCACCTTGGCGACGGCCGCCTTGGCCTCCTCGTCCCCGGTCACGGCGATCTGCTGCGCCGCGACGGTGATGCCGGCGGCGGCGTCCCTGGCCTGGACCGCGGAGGTGGCGGCAGCGACGACGTCCCGGACCTCGGCGGCGGCGTGGGTGGCTCCGACGGCCGCGTCGAGCAGCGCGACCTGCGGGTCGGCGGCGACCAGCAGGCGCGTCATCGCGGCGTTCTGCGCCGACTGGTCGCCGAGGTCGAGCGCGACCAGCAGGACGTCGGTCTCGACCTTCTCGACCACGCGCGCCGCGGCGGCGACATCGCCCGAGGCCACCTGCTCGCGGGCACCCAGGACCCGGTCCGGGAGCTCCTCGGCGGTCAGCCCCGACGTGACGGGCGCCGCTGTGGCGTCGACGAGATCGGGACGGAACAGCGTCCGTGAGGCAGCCTTCGTCGAGTCGACCAGCGGATGGCCGACGAGCGTGACGGTCGCCGCCTCGACCGCCGCCACGCGGTCGTCGAGCCGCGTCACTGCCTGCGTGTACGCCAGTCCGGTCGGCTGCTGCGCGACGAGCGCCTCGCCGCCAGGCGCCGCCTGCGCGACGTCGACGGAGTGGGAGGCGTCGATGGGCGGCGCGGCCAGGACTGCGGTCAGGAACACCATCGACGCGAGGATCACGACCGACTCCCACGGCCGCCGACCCTGCCGCAGGCGCGCCGAATGACGACCCTGGGTCGTCCGTGGTTCCAGCACTGGTGTGTCCTCCGCGATGCGTCGTCCGACGATCCCATCGCGACACCGTGTCCGTCGACCCGCCAGACGGGGGGTCTCGGGCCGTCACCCCCGACCCCCGCGGGCCCGCGACCGCGGATGTGGAGAGCCTGCACCGGTCGGCCGACGAGCCGATCTCGCGGTGCGCATCGAGGGTATGGCCGGTGACAGATGTGACCTGGGTCACATAGGTTCGGGCTATCCACATCACCCGTCCGGGGGAGTCGTCATGTCGTTGTGGGACGAGCTGCCCGGGTCAGCGGGCAGCGGTGGCGCCCTGGACACGATCGAGTCGGTGCTCAAGTCCGTCCCGGGCGTGCGGCAGAGCGATGTCGAGGACGACGACGACGGCACCACCTGGCACATCTACCAGGACAGCGTCGACCTCAGCGGGCTCGGGCTCGGCGGTGCCGGCACCCCGATCGAGTTCCGCGACCCGCACGTCACGCTGAGCGTCGGGCGCCACGTCGGCGACGACGGCTGGCGGATCGACCTGACCGCGCCGGTGGTCGCGATCGCGCTGCCGTTCCTCATCCCGGCCCGCTACGACGTCGCCAACGCCCTGCTGGTGCCGGACACCTCGCAGCGCGGCGTGTTCCTGGTGGTCGGCGGCCTGACCGTGCGCCTGCAGCAGCTCCAGGGTCAGGACGTGAAGTTCTCGCTGGTCAGCGCGTCGACGTCGGGTGACCCGACGGCCAAGATCTACGACCTGATCCGGATGGAGCCGGGGTACGCGATCGTCGGGCCCGGCAACGCGGTCGGCTTCGGCTTCCGGGGAGCCGTCCTCGACCTGTCCGACAAGGCCGGTCCGTCGAACCTGCCGGCGGGTGCGCGCACCATGCCGAACAGCTGGCAGGGATTCTTCCTGCCGGAGATCCGGCTGTTCGTGCAGCCGAACGGGCTGGACGGGCTGCACGTCACCGCCGCCGCGCGAGACCTGTACATCGGGGTCGGCGCGTCGGCCGGCGTCACCGGCATCTTCGAGGTCGAGGTCGTCAACGGGACCTCGCTGTCCGTCGAGGCATCGTTCCTCACCCCGACCGGTGCCGTGGTCCCCGCCGCCGACG
Organism: Cellulomonas sp. P1_C4; assembly: GCF_056406355.1. NCBI lineage: Bacteria > Bacillati > Actinomycetota > Actinomycetes > Micrococcales > Cellulomonadaceae > Cellulomonas > Cellulomonas sp. P1_C4. Next base: position 50,595 of record NZ_JBFUAI010000018.1, read on the forward strand.
GCTCCGCGACGGTCCCGGCGAACTCCACGCTGATCGTGTCCACGCACGGTGGATCGGGCTCGAACACCATCACGATCACGCCGGACAACGCGTCGGTGGTGATCGGCGACCGCGCCGCGATCACGACCGACGCCGACGGCACGTCGATCACCGTCACCGTCCACGACGCGGCGGCCGGCCTGGACAAGACCCTGACCCTGCACACCGCGCTCGCCGCCGGTCCCGCCCCCGGATCGGGCTCGGCCACGGTCCTCGGGATCACGCCGAGCGACCCGTCGAGCCAGTGGCAGCTGCAGGTCGACACGATCGACCCGGCGGTGATCAGGCTGAGCCACGAGCCGCCGGCCGGGGCGACGATCGCGTGGACGTCGCCGACGCTCACCTTCGTCGGCCCGACGAACGGCCCGACGGTCACCGTCGACCTGGCCGCCCTGACCGACGCCGCACCCGTCGACGGTGACCTGTCGGTGACGTTCTCCGGTGCCGCAGCTCAGGACAGCGACTGCTACTTCCTCGTCGACCACCCGAAGACCGGTGAGTTCAACCCTCCGGACGGCGCAGATCCGTCCGCCCGCGAGCTTGCCTGGGTGCTCGGTCCGGACTCGACGCGCGACACGAAGTCACCGTCGCGATCCGGTCTGGCCGCGAGCGGGACCTACCTCGACGCGGCCAAGGCGCTCGCCGCTCGGATCCCGCTCACCACCCACATCGAGGTCGACGGGTACGCCTCGTACGAGCCGACCACCTCGGGTCAGTGGAACACGACCCTGTCCGCCCGCCGTCGGATCGCCGCGATCACGATCCTCAAGAACGCGGGCTTCACCGACGTCCACCCGGGGACCGCGACCGGCGACGGCACCGCCCACGCGCACACCTGGCCCACGACGGCGACGACCAACCCGGCCACCGCCGCCCCCGCGGAGGGCGACGGGTTCTGGTGGCTGGCGCGCGCCAGGGTGTCGGCCTTCGCGCCGGTCACCGTCGGCGGCCACCTGCACGCCGAGGTCTCGCACTGGTCGAGCGACACTCCCCCGGCCGAGAACACGCCGGCCCGGCAGCCACCGCCATCCTGCTTCCGCCGCATCGGCGTGCGCGTGGAGCTGTTGCGTTCGTCGTTCATCCGGGCCGAGGTCTGGGGCGAGCTCGACGTCTCGTCGGCGGCGGGGCAGGTCAAGCCCGGGCTCGACCTCCCGCCGGGCGGCAACCCCGGCGACGGGATCGTCGACTTCCTGGCTCGCATGCGGATCACCGAGGATCGGCAGGCCTGGTCGGTCGAGGCCGAGGTCAAGGCGCACGCGGGCGACGTGGACGGCCTCTACCAGCGCAAGCGTGGCGACGGCATCCCCGACCCGGTGATCGACGGCGTCGGCGCGATGGCGGTGATCGCGCCGCTGACGGCCGCGGTCAGCTCGCTGTCGCCGGCTGCCGGCGCGGCGGTCGCTCTCGTCGGTGCCGGGCTCGGCGCGTCCGGCACGGTGATGAGGACGCAGGCGATCACCCTGTACGGGGTGGACGTGCTGGTCAGCCACGGGATCGTGGGCGCGTCCGGCGAGGTCGGCGACCCGTCCGCCGGCGAGCGGGTCAGCGTGCTGTTCGACGTCGAGACGCAGTTCATGGTCGACGTGAAGATCATCCGCACCACGCAACCGGTCAAGGCCCGCTACAAGGCGATCGGGATGGCCGCGACGTGGGGGGCGGCCGGCGCGGCGTTCACCCCGACGTTCGTCTTCGACCCCGACAAGGGCTACACGATCGACGCCCCCGACGGGTCGGTCGCGGCGGTCTCCCCGCTGGACCAGATCCTGCGCGTGTTCGGCTTCAAGGTCTCCCGCGACAACCCGATGTTCATCGAGATCCAGTTCGGGATCGGGCTGGAGATCGGCATCATCACCATCGACACCGCCACGGTGCGGGCCACCTTCCAGAACGGCGGCGGCGCCCCGGACATCTCGATCTCCCGGCTGCGCGCGACGATCGACGTGCCCGGCACGCTGCACGGCACCGGTGAGGTGTCGATCTCCGAGAACCTCATCGGGGGCGCGTTCGACATCACCGTCACCCCTGTCTCCGTCCGGATCGCCGCCTCGCTGTACATCGCCAAGTGTCCCGACGGCAACGTCGGCGTGCTGTTCGGCGGGCTGGTCGAGCTGCCGGTGCCGATCGTGCTGGGCAGCTCCGGGCTGGGCATCTACGGGTTCCTCGGCGGGATGGGCGTCAACTTCGAGCGCGTCATGCCGGCCACCGCGCTGCCGGCCCTGGACTGGGCCAAGCAGCACCTGGCGAACAACACGCTGTTCAGCGCCCCGGACGCCTGGCAGTACTCGGCGGACCACTACGGCTTCGCCGCCGGGCTGGTGCTCGGCACCGTCGACGGCGGGTTCACCCTGAACATGAAGGGTGTCCTGCTCATCGAAGTTCCCGGACCGCGGATCGGCCTGATCATGCTGGCCAACGTGCTGTCCCCCGGTCTGCCCGGGGTGACCGGCGACACCAGCGCGACGATCCTGGCCGTCATCGACCTCGACTTCGGCCGCGGCACGATCCTGATCGCGCTGCGGGTCGACTACGACATCTCCGGGCTGATCACCTTCCACGTCCCGGTGACCGCGTTCTTCGACACCAAGACGAACCCGTCGCACTGGTACGTCGAGCTGGGCAGCTACGCGGACCCGGTGAGCGTCCAGGTGCTCGGGGTCTTCGAGGCGACGGGCTACCTCGGCGTGTACGGCGACGGGAAGACCCTGCCGACCGACCCGGTGCTCCAGTCGGAGGGTCTGACCTTCGCCGTCGGCTTCCACGTCTCCGCGGTGCTGATGGGCTACAAGCCGTCGGGGTTGTACCTGGAGGCGTCGGGCGGTTTCGACGCGCTGCTCGCCCCCGACCCGATGTACCTGGGCGGGATCTTCGAGATCGGTGGCGAGCTCCGGCTGTTCATCATCTCGATCTCGGCGTGGGCCAAGCTCGTGGTCATCTACCGCGACCCCGGCGCACGGCTGTACGTGCACGGCGAGGCGCACGGCAAGGTCGACTTCTTCTTCTTCAGCGTCGAGGGCTCGGTCGAGCTGACCATCGGCAGCCCGCCCGCCAACGATCCCGGCGAGCCGCCGCCGCTGGTCAGCGGGGTCTCGCTCATCGCCCGGTCGACGCAGGTGACGATCGAGGGGTCGGCGTCGTCCGGCCCGGTCGACGGGTCGCTCGGCAAGGCCGCGCCGGGCGGCGTGGGCGACGTGCCGGTGGTGCCGATCGACGTGGTGCCGCTCGTCGAGTTCGCGGTGGCCCCCAAGGCCGACGCCGCCACGGTCGTCGGCGGCGTGCTCGGACCGTGGACCGCGCAGCCCTACAACCCGTGGGTCCAGGTGGGCGGGCACTGGTGGCGGTACGACGTCACTGCCGTGCGCCTGACCGGAGGCGCCCTGCTCCCGCCGACCTCGCCCGCCCCGGCCGCCTGGTGGGTGCACGGCGCCGACGGCAACGGCCGCAAGGTGGGCCTCGGCCTGCTCACCTGGGTGCCCGTCGCCCAGCCGGCCGCGGTGCCGTACGGCGAGAACCTCGTCGACCACGTCACGCACGTCTGGGGAGAGATCTGCTCGCCGCCGGCGGGACCGGCGCCGCAGCTGTGGACGTTCGACGGCAAGCCGACCGGGCCGGACCCGACCGGCTGGTTCCTCACGGGGCTGCCGTGGCCGGACCCGCCGGGTGCGACGCGCTCCACCCCGGTGCGTACCGGGCTGCGGGTCGGCGAGGCGTGGCGGGTGGCCGGGTCGATCGACCCGCTCCAGGGCACGGCACCCGCGGTCGTCGTGGGCGGCGCGGTGCCCTGCTTCGACGGGCAGCGCTCGGACCCTGCCGGCATCGGCCAGAGCTGGGCGGTCGCGGGTCCGCACGAACCGACGGGGGGCCGCGGGCTGACCCTGCTGGAGGCCGCCGTCGGCGCGGCCGGCCTGTACGACACCGGCGCCCTGCTGCACACGGCCACGTGGCGGTCGAGCCGGGCCCGGGCGGCGCTCGGATGTGCGGGAGAGATCCTGCGCAGCCCCGCGCTCGACTCCGACGAGCCGGCGCCGCACGCCGACGACGACACCCGCAAGCTCGTCAAGAAGGCCTGGGGAGCGACAGGTTTCCAGCCCGACGAGCTGGCCGACGCCGTCTGGTTCGAACCCCAGGACGCCGACGACGGGTTCACCGACGTCGGCGTGCTGGTGCTGGTCGACCGCCGGATCGTCGAGGGCGGGCTGTTCGTCGTCGGTCGGGCCGCCGACGGCAGCGAGCTGCGGCGCTACCCGGTGCGCGGCACCGACCTGCTGTCCGCGCAGAACCATCCGTCCGACCACTGGTTCGACCCCGACGGGCCGTGGGCCGACCCGGTGTCGCGCGCAGGACACCTGGCCGCCCGCATCGGCGCCGAGGACGGGCTGGTGCTGGTCTGGGCCTATCTCAAGGGGATGCGTCCGGCGCCCCGGCGGATCGTCATCGGGTTCGACCGCGCGCGGGCCCGCAAGCTGCCGCCACAGCCGTTCTACGTGGTCGGGGTGGAGTCGGTGCTCGAGTCCGAGGCCCGCCGCTACGCCTGGGACGTCACCGTCAAGTCGTCGGACCAGACGGCGGTCTCCACGGCGCTGGCCGCCGCCGGCACCGAACCGCTGCTCACGCCGAACAGCACGTACGCCGTCGAGATCGACTGGACCGCGACCGCGATCGCGGTCAGCGGCGACCAGTACAGCCCGCCCGCCGGCCAGCAGCCGGCCGCGACGCTGACCGCGGCGACCGTCGGCGGGTCGCAGGTCCGCACGCAGAGCTTCACGTTCCGCACCGGTGCCGTGCCGACACCGCCGTCGCAGACCGACGACCTCACGCCGTGGGTGCTGGCCACCGAGCCAGACCGCGGCGAGGACGGCCTGTTCACCCACGCCGGGATCACCGTGACGTTCTCGAGCCAGCGGGTCACCGCGCTCTACGCCGCCTACGGCAAGGAGCTGTTCGTGCAGGTCAGGGCCGCCTCCGGCCACCACCCGCGGCTCGCCGACCAGCCCGGCACCGCCAACCCGCAGGTCACCGTCGACCCTGGCTCGCACTACCTCGGCACCGAGCAGGTGTACGGCGTGCAGCAGCCGTGGCGCGAGGCGCTCGGCGAGGTCGTCACCGGGAAGCCGTGCGTCGACCAGTCCCACGTCGACCCGCACGACGAGGCGCCCTACTTCCTGCCCTACGTGTTCGACCCGCTCACCGAGTACCTGCTCGACGTGCACGCCCGCCCGACCGGCACCACCGGCGACGGCGAGGTCGTGTTCCGGGCGCCGTTCACCACCGGGCGGTTCACCGACCTGACCGACCTCGCCCGCTACGTCTCCCCCGCACCGATCCAGCACCGCGGGGTCCTGACACCGGCCGCGCTGACGCCGCTGGTCGGCGACGTCACCGGCGCCGCGCTGGACCAGGCGTTCGAGGACGCTGGGCTGGGGGCACCCCAGGTACCCGCCTTCCCGCTGGTGCAGGTGCTCTGGACGACCGACCCGATCCCGAAGCCGGTCGCGGTGGTCGTCGAGTCCAACGAGCGCCTGGTGCGCACCCGGGTGGGACCGAAGCAGGTCTTCTCCTCGACCACCGATCCCGATCCGGTGCACCACTACTGGGCGCGCGTGCCGTACCGATGGCTGAGCGTGGTGCGGTCCGCCGGTGCCGGGGCTGCCGTCGACCGCATCGCGGTCGGCCCGGGCGGTACCAGGGTCGTGGTCTTCCTGGCCGCGAACCAGCGTGGGACGACGCTGAACCTCGACCTGCAGGTGACGAAGGTGGACGAGACGGCCGGCCCGTCGGCGCCCACGCTGTCGGTGCTGCTCGCGCAGGCACCGTGGGAGGAGGAGGCCTGATGGCTCGCATCGCGAATCCCTCGGTGTTCCGTGCCGAGGCGGTGACGATCGACTGGAACGCGGTCGCCAACGCCCAGCGGGAAGCCGGCGGCCAGGTGGGCGATGCGCCGCCGCGAACGCGGGTCAGCTGGGCGTGCGCCGGCTCGCTCGGTGTTCCGCACGGGGTGTTCACCGTGTGGCACCGGTTCCCGAAGGCGGTCAAGCTCGTCCCCTCGCGCAACCCCGTCCAGAGCTACGGCTCGCAGTCGCTGCTGACCTGGACCGGCGCCGCCGGCCGGGTGATCGTGCAGGGCACGGTGACCGATCCCGGACGGCCCGTCACGGTCACGCTGTACTGGGGCGCCCCGACGACGGAGTCCGCGGTCGCCGCCACCACCCGGACCGGCAGTGGGACCGTCTCGGTCGACCTGCGGACGTCGGGTGCGACCTGCGCGCTGGTCGACAACCTCAGCTCACCGGTGGTGTCGGTGCAGCCGCTGGCGGACATCGTGAACGCGGCCGACTGGACGCCGTACGAGCTGGTCGGCCTGCCCGTCGACGGCCCGCTCGGCGACTACGACGGCGGCAAGCAGGGCATGCTCACCGCGCTGACCGACCCGACCAGCGCCGCGCTGGAACGGCTGTCGCGCGGCGCTCCGCCGTTCGGCTGGTACCCGGTGCTGCCGTCCGGGGTGAACGCCCCCGACTGGCTGACGCCCGACCTGCCGCGGATGGTCGCCGTGCTGCAGGGCGAGCTGCTCCCCCGGCTCGACGACCTCTACCAGCCGGGGCTGCCCGAACGCGACCAACGCTCGATCACCCGTCCGACGATCGTGCCCGCTCCGGGCCAGACGACGGTCGGCGTCGGCCCGACGACGCAGATCGACGCCGCACCCTGGCCGATGCTCGCGATCCCCTCGCAGACCGACGCCTACCTCAACCTCGCCCTGGGCTTCGGCACCGCGTACCCGCCGATGTCGTCCGACAACCGGGTGGCACGCGGCGCACCGCCCGAGTTCCTGGTGACCGCGACCTACTCCGGCGGACCGACGATCGACCTCGACGGCACGCCCATCGGCGTCGGCCCGGCCGGGGAGTACGCCGCGTACGCGCCGCCGGTGGAGCACGGGGTCACGGCGTCGCCGCTCGGCCTGACCGCGGCCCGGTACTCGCTGAACGCACCGACCGGCATCGACCAGCCGTGGCAGGAGAACGTCCGGCTGTCCTGGCCGCGCCCGACCGTCGGCGCGGGCTGGGGACGGGTCACCGCGCAGGCGTACTGCCGCTACCCGACCGGCGCCGGGGATGCCGAGCCCGGCTGCGAGAAGAACGACGACTGGGGCGGCTGGCGGATCGGGTCGGTGCCGAGCGCCGACTCCGCGGGCAGGACCTCGGTGATCGACCCGTACACCGACATCCCGCTGGGGTCCGGCGGCCGTCACCTCGGCTACGGCGCCGCGCACGACGACATCTACGGCGTCTGGTCGCCGTGGGTCGAGACGCACGTGGACACGACCGAACCGGGCGCGGCGCTGCCGATCCTGGCCAACCCCGCGCTGACCGCCAGGTACTCGGGGACGGCGTCGGCCTGCCCGGCGCACCTGCGGGTGGAGACGATGCTGGAGTGGGCGCAGCGCACCACCACCGGCGTCGAGCTCACCGCGGTGCTCTACCCGATGGTCGGCCCGTCCTCCGCGCCGCCGCCGGGCGTCGGACCGGGCGTCGCGCCGGCGGGCTGCCACACCGCGTCCTGGTCATACACGTTCGCCGGCGACATCCCGACCGGCGTCGGCTGCACCGTCACCCCGCTCGACCAGGACGGCTACGACGCGACCCGGACGGTCCCGCCGGTGCCGATCACCCCGGGCCCCGGTCAGGGCGATCCGCGCCGCTTCCGCACCGACGTCGACCTGGCGCCGCTGGACTTCACCGCGACCGGGCGCTGGGGCGTGGTGATCTGGGCGCGCCGGGCGACCGCGGTCGGACCGTCACCGACCGGCTGGGTGGCGTCGGCCCCGGACCGCTGGGTGATCGCGACCGCCGGTTCGCCGGTGCCCGTCGTGCCGCAGGTCGTCATCCTGCCCGGCGTCCCCCTCGGGTCGATGCTGGACGCCGCCGGGTCCAGCCACGTCACCATCGCCTGGGGCGCGCCGCCGGCCGCACCGGTGAAGAACTGGGTGATCTGGGGAACCACCGAGCAGAACCTGCGCGACACGCTCGGGCTGCCCGCCGCGGCGAACCCGGTCCCGGGTGCGCGGCTCCTCGAGCTGCGCGGGGTGCTGGCCGCGCGCGGTTCCGAGGCACAACGTGCGTTCCGCCGGGTGCTCGAGGTGCCGGAGAGCCCGGGCTCGCCGCGTGCGGCCGATGTCCCGCTCGCGCGCGGCGCGTCGGACCTCCAGCTGTTCGTCGTCACCTCGACCACGCCGACGGGCACCGACTCGCCGTTCCCGACGGTCGGCCTGGACACCCAGACCCAGGTGTTCATGGCACCGCGCGTGGTGAGCCCGGCGCCGCCGCTCGTCCGCACGGCGATCACCGAGACCGGGGTGGAGGTCGACCTGGAGGTCGCCTCGAACGTGCCCGTCGGCGGGTTCCGGCTGTACCGGACCCGGGTGTTCGACGCGGCCCGCCGTGCCGACTCGATGGGCGCGCCGACGATCGTGCCGGCGGTGGCGGTGCTCGACGGCGGTCAGCCGCAGCGCGACGTCCGGTCCGGGGCTCCGCTGTACGCCGCCTCGACGACGTTGGCGACCGGCGCGGGGTGGCAGCCGTCGTACCTGCGCGCCGTCGCGGTGCCGGACACCTCGGGGGTGCCGGAGCAGGCGATCCGCGGGCTCCTGTCCGCCGAGTCGGACATCGTCACGGTCGCCACGCCACCGCCCGGCGGGCCGGACCTCGCGCCGCTGGTGGTCTCCGACGGGACGCCGGACCACCTGGTCATGGTCGCCCGGACGTCGACCGCCGCCCCCGACGACACCGCCTGGGGAGCGCACCGGGTGGCCGGAAAGGACGTGACGATCTCCGACGCGGGCCTTGGCGCGGAGGCGACCGTCGCGCTCGCCGACCTGGTGACGCTCGGCGACGGCACCCCGGCACCGGCGACCCTGCCGGCGCCCGGCGAGGCGGTGCTGGTCCGCGGTCGGAGGTCGGGTGGTCGCACACCGCTGGCGGTCTGGTTCGCCCGGGCCGATGCGACCGCCGACGCCGATGTCGCGCTGCGGCTGGTCGACCCGTTGGGTCGCGCGACCGTGCAGCGCGCCACCGCCCCCGGTGTGCCGGTGCCGCCGCCACCACCCCCGACCCTGACGCTGAGGGGCGTCTCGCACCCGACGCCCACGACGACCCGGGTGACCGTGACGACCTCGGCGTCGGCTGCGGACGTGCCGCCTGCGACGTTCTCGGCGTCCGCGCAGCCCCGGATGCTGCGAGGTCCGCGACTGCGGATCTACCGCGGTTCGGCGGCGCTGCCCGACATCCCGGCGACGAGTGCGGCCGTCGCCCAGCCCGGGCTGATCGGGTTCGGCTGGCGCCGGCTGTTCGGGCCGATCGGCTTCCGGCGGGTCCGCGCCTGGGACGTCCTGATCCCCGCCGGCGCACCGCTGACCATCCGAGTCACGATCACCGCCGGCGACGGCCAGTCCGCGTCCCTCTCCATCACCGTCTGAACCACGATCTCCGGCACACAGGGTCGAGCCCGGTCGTCGGGGGCGGGCTCGACCGCCGCCCACGTGCGCCTACCGAGCTGGCCCGCATCGACCTCGTGAGGACGAGGCCCGGACGGCGGCCACCTCGAGCACGGTCATCGCTAGCCGACCCGCTGTTCTTCGCGGTGCGGGAGCTGCCAGCCCGGGCGCACGTAGTGGCACGTGTATCCGTGCGGGATCTTCTCCAGGTAGTCCTGGTGCTCCTCCTCGGCCTCCCAGAACTCGCCGGCCGGCTCGACCTCGGTGACGACCTTGCCGGGCCAGAGCCCGGACGCGTCGACGTCCGCGATCGTGTCGATCGCAACGCGACGCTGCTCCTCGGAGGTGTAGAAGATCGCCGACCGGTAGCTGCGGCCGATGTCGTTGCCCTGCTGATCCCTGGTCGACGGGTCGTGAATCTGGAAGAAGAACTCCAGGAGGGCCCGGAAAGAGATCTGCTCGGGATCGAAGACGATCTCCACGGCCTCTGCGTGGTCGCCGTGGTTGCGATACGTGGCGTTAGGGGTGTCCCCGCCGGAGTACCCGACTCGCGTGGAGATCACTCCCGGGCGGCGGCGCAGCAGCTGCTGCGCACCCCAGAAACATCCTCCGGCAAGGATCGCCGTCTCGGTCGTGGCCATCTGCCGACCTCCTTGGTGGGACGGCTCGCTGCCGTCGGGCGATCTTGACCCCGCAGCGCGCTGGGGCGCAACCGATGCGGTGCATCTCACGCTGGGAACCGGGCGCTCGGCACGGCTTTCAGCCGTCCATGCGCGCAGGGTGGCGTCTGCGATGTGTCACACCCGTCGGTGCGCAGTGGTCGGGGAAGGAGACACCCAGCGCCCAGGACGTCGCTCTGCCGGCAGATCTGGTGCTCGTGCAACCGCCGACGCTTCGGCGTGCGTGTGGGTGTCCCCTCCTCGCCCGGTTGGTCCGGGCGCTCACCCACTGGAGAAACCATGCGATCTGACATCGTCCCGGGCGCGACGTTCCCTGACTACGAGCTGCCCGATCACACCAACACCCTGCGCCGGCTCAGCGAGATCCAGGGCGGCGACCCGATGATTCTCACGCTGGCCCGTGGTGCCTACTGCCCCAAGGAGCATCAGCAGCACCTGGACCTCGCTGCGTTCTTTCCCAAGATCACGGTGGCGTACACCAAGGTCGCGACGATCACACCCGACACTCCTCGCGGCGCCCAGGAGTTCCGCGACGCGGTGGGGGCGCGGTGGCCGTTCCTCTCCGACCCAGGCAGGACGGTGCAGCGCGACCTGGACATCCAGGAGTACACGGACCTCGACGACGACCCGATGATCCCGCACACCCTGGTGCTCAAGCCCGGGCTCGTCGTCCACTCCATCTACAACGGCTACTGGTTCTGGGGCCGGCCCTCGACCGTCGACCTGTGGCATGACCTGCGCGAGGTGACCCGAGCGATCCGCCCCGACTGGGACCTCACCGCCCCTGGCCTGCGGGACCGCTGGGAAGCCGGCGACCGCACGCCGTTCTACGGCTGGAGCGAGCCCGTCGTCCAGCCCACCGTCTAGGACCCGGGGACAGGCACAGCTACAGCTGCAGGCTCCCGCGCACGTGGTGCGCGGGAGCCTGCAGCACGTTCGGCCCCTACGCGGGTTCGCAGGTCCGCACTACGTGCCCGACCACGTGGGCCCGGGACGCGACGCCGTGCGGCTGAGGACGACGGTGCTTGTGGGCGGCATGGGACGCCTGATCGACGAGCAGAAGGCGGCCCGACATGACCCCGACGACGACAGTCGATCCCGGGCTGCGTGAAGCAGCCGCTCTCCTGGGGTCGCAACGGCATCACCTGTTCTGGATCGCTCACCGCGTCCTGAACAACGCGAGCGACGCGGAGGACGTCGTCCAGGACGTATGGATCCGCTGGCAACGCGCGGACCGGGAGCAGGTCCGGAACCCGTCGGCATTTCTGACTACCGCCACGACGCGGGTGGCGATCAACGTCCTGCAGTCCGCCAGGGTCAGGCACGAGGCCGCAGCGAGCCCGTGGCTCGACGACCTTGGCGGCACACTGGTCGACCCGCACTCGGAACCGCTCGATGCAGCTGAGCTGGCCGACGGCGTGGAGCGGGCGATCCGTGTGCTTCTGGAGCACCTCAACCCTGCCGAGCGCGCGGCATTCGTCCTGCGCCGATGCTTTGACTATCCGTACCGAGCGATCGCTGACCTGTTGCACCTCAACGTCGCCAACGTCCGACAGCTGGTCAGCAGAGCCCAGGTGCGGGTGCACACGACTCCCCCGAGGTCGGTGAACCCGGAGATGCACCGCCTCCTGGCACGCGCCTTCATCACGGCAGCCCGGTCGGGCGACCTCCACGATCTCGAGGAGGTCCTCACTGCGGACGCCGCCACTGGCGCGACGACGAGGCGGATTGCCTAGGACGGCTCGTCAGTTCGGTCAACGGCGCACCCGATAGCGCAGGTGAAGCACCCGGTTGCCCTGAATCACCACGTCGGGATCGTCCAACAGGTGCTGCGCGTCGACCGACCCGAAGTAGCGCTTGCCGGACCCGAAGACCACGGGTGCCACGTCCATGCGCACCTCGTCGACCAGGCCCGCCGCAAGCGCCTGCCCACCGACGTCGCCGGCGGCGAACTCGACGATGCGGTCGCCCGCAAGCTCCTGTGCCGTGGTCACGGCTGCTTCGATGCCGTCGACGAAGTGGAACGGCGCCTCAGGGTCCCAGCCCGCGGGCGCCGGCCGGTGCGTCACGACGACGACGTGGTCGATCCCGCTCGGCGGCGTCCCGTCCCAGCCGTCCGTCAGGTCGAAGACGTGGCGGCCGGCGATCGTCACCCCGATCTCGTCCCAGTAGGGCCGGACATGGTCGTAGGACGCCTGCGACACCTTCAGCGCGCCGCCGTCGTCCAACGGCACATCACCGCTGACCAACCACTCGAACAGCGGACCGGGATCGTCGTTCTCAGCCGCAATGAAGCCATCCACTGAGACCGACGCGTTCATGACCACTTTTCCCATGGGTTCCTCCGCTGTGTGGAGTCCCAAGTCTTGCGTGTCGTGAGTGGTCGCTCTTGTAAGAATTCATTCGGCTGGCAGTGGCCAGCCGTCCAAGACGTGACCGGGATGCTCGCGCAGGAATCGCCGCCGGACGTCGACGTACCGGGTCGGCGTGAGCCCGGTGAACTCCCGGAACTCGTGGACGAAGTGGGCCTGGTCGAAGTAGCCCGCGCCGGCGGCCACCTCGGCCCAGTCGATCGGTGCAGCGACGTCGATCGCCAACACGGTGAAGGTGAAGCGGTAGCTGCGAGCCAGACGTTTCGGCGTGACACCGACGATCGCCTTGAACCGCCGCGCCACATAGGTGGTGCTTGCGCGGCTTGTGATGCCGAGGTCGCTGATCGGCACCGCTCCGCCGGTCGCCGCGATGGCGCTGCTCATCTGGCGCACGAGGTCCAGGCCGTCGATCTCGCGCAGCCGTCTCGTCAGCTCGTCTTCGAGCAGCGCCAGCATCTCGTGCGGTGCGTCCGCCGTGGTCAGCCGGTCTCGCAGCTCAGCAATCGCCACCTGGCCCCACATCTGCGCGACCGTCGCCGGCCGGTCGCACAGCTCGGCCGCGGGCACCGGCAGGAACGGGGCTGCCCCCCACGGCTTGAAGTGGACGCCGACGGACCGGGTCGGGGTGGGGTAGCTGAACTCCCACGCGCGGGTGGGCGTGGTGACCACGCAGCCGTCGGTGTGTTCCACGGCTTCTCGCTCGGTGCCCGCCCGGATGAGAAACGGCGCCCCGAGGTTGACGATGAGCAGCGGCGCCGGCGCGGCCGGCAGCATCAGGCGTGAATACGGCGGCGCACCCTCCAGGTAGTAGAGATCGTCGATCAGCCCGTCGAGCGGCGGACCGGGCACCCTGGACACGTACTCCACGCCGACATCATCGCCGACGGCCCATCTGGCATCACGCGCCGGCGCAAGCATCGAGCCGACGCGTTTCGGACCCGAGCCACACCCCACGTGGTGAAGAGCCCCTAAGGCACCTCGTGGGTGCCGTCGTGGTCACCCATCGCGTCCTTGAGCTCGGAGCGTGACCGGATGTCGAGCTTCACGAACACCTTGCGCAGGTGGTAGTCCGCGGTGTGGGCGCTGAGGAACAGTCGCGCTGCGATCTCGCGGTTGGTGAGCCCGTCGCGCGCGAGCCGCGCGACGGCGAGCTCCTGGTCGGTGAGCGGATTCACCAGGTCCGCCGCGCGCCCGCGCACGGTCTCGCCGGTCGCCCTCAGCTCCTGGAGCGCTCGGTCAGCGAAGCCGCTCATCCCCAGGTCGACCAGCCCGTCATAGGCGGCACGCAGCTGAACGCGCGCGTCGATCCGCCGGTTGGCGCGTCGCAGCATCTCCCCGTACAGGAGCTGGCTGCGCGCCACGAGCATCGGGACACGTATCCGCTGGAAGCGCTCGATCGCCTCCCGGTAGAGCTCCTCGGCCCTCGCGCCTTCCCGCAGCTGCGCCTGGGCCATCGCCATGAAGGCGAGCGCCCAGTCGCTGTCGCCGACGGGCCGTGTCACGCTCGCCAGCCTCTCGACCGCCTCTTCGGCGACGACACGTTCGTCGGTGCGCGTCGCCGCCTCGACGACCTCGAGCAAGGTGCGCATCGCGTGACCGAGCTCGTGCGTGTACGGCATCTCACCGAGTGCCGACGCCAGCGCGTCGCGGTAGCGCCCGGCGCCGTTGTAGACCAGCGCTTCGGCCAGGTTCGCGACGGTCAGCGCGTATCCCTCGCCGCGCGTGTTCGCGTCGACCCGCAGCTCCTTCGCGCGCCGCTCGACCTCGTCCACCTGCCCGCGGTATGCCGGGACGAAGATCCGCCCGAACTTCGGCAGCGGCTGACCCGTGACGGACAAGATGGCATCGATCTCGTCGCAGATGGCCTCGGCCTCGTCCAGGTGCCCGTCGAACGTCCTCGCCACCATCAAGAGGCTGAGGGCCATCGGCAGCACGGTGAGGACCCCGCCGGCGCGAGCCAGCTCGACCTGCCGGTACGCGAGGGTGCGGAGACCCTCGGCGTCCCAGAGGTCTTGTGCGGCGCGGCCCCCGAACCACATCCAGTGCAGCTCGAACGCCTTGGGGGGTTGCTCGACGAAGGCGCGGATGGCACGGCGCACGGTGGGGAGCGCGGCCTCTTGACCGGCGGCGGAGAGCAGTGCCTGGCCACGCAGGATCAGGTCCTGCGCACGGTCGGACTCGTCGTGCTCTGTCGCCCGGAGGATGGCTTCCGCGACCTCGGTGACCGCACCGGGCTCGCCCAGACGGCCGGCGTACAGAGCGGCGGAGAGGGCCTCCATATAGGTCACGCGCGCCAGGTCCCGGTCGTGCGGCTCGAGCTTCTGCGCAGCGGCGAGCAGCTGCCTCGGTGCGCTGCGATCGCGCCGCAACGCGTATCCGGCCCGAGCGCGCAAGCGACCGACCAGCGCCTCCTGCAGTGGGGTCAACGGCTGGCCCCGAACGCTGTCCAGCAGTCGCAGGGCGGTCTCCGGCGCGCCGGCATCGAGCTTGGCCCCCGCCGCGGCGATGAGCCGTTCGGCACGCCGCGCAGGCGCGACCGACAGCTCCGCCGCGCGCTCGAGGAACGCGGCAGCCGCCGCCACCCCGCCGCGCGTGCGAGCGCGTTCGGCCGCCATCTCCAGGTCGGCCGCCACGTCGTCATCCGGCCCGGAGGTCGCGCTCGCGCGGTGCCAGGCACGCCGGTCCGGGTCGCGATCGGCGTCCGTGGCGTCGGCCAGCGCCGCGTGGACGGCTCGTCTGTCCTCCGCCGACGCCGCGCGGTAGACCGTCGACCGGATCAGCGGATGACGGAACTCGACCCGCGTCCCCACCACGAGGGCATCGGCTTGCGCGGCGAGATCCAGGTGCTCCGCTCCCAGCCCCAGCTGCGTGCTCGCGCGCCACAGCAGGCCGGCGTCGCCCGTCGGGTCCGCCGACGCGAGCAGAAGCAGCATCCGGGTCTGCTCGGACAGCGGCTCGAGCTGCGCGAGCAGGCTCTGCTCGATGCGGCGCTCGATGGGCAGGGCGCTGGCCAGCGCGAACCCGCCGGCCAGCTCCGTCGGGCTGAGACCTCGTGGAAGCTCCCGCAGCGCCAACGGGTTGCCGCGGGACTCCGTGATCAGCTGGTCGCGGACGCGATCGTCGATGGCGCCGGGAAGCGACAGCCGGAGCAGCTCTCGCGCGTCCTGGTCGCCGAGGCCCTTGACGACGAGCTGCGGAAGGTCGGAGAAGTGCTCGTCCACCTGCCGCATCGCCACCACGATCGCGATCCCCTCGGCGTCGAGCCGGCGGGCCGCGAAGGCGACGGCACGCGCCGACGCCTCGTCGAGCCACTGCGCGTCGTCGACGATGCACACCAGTGGCCGTTCGGCCGCGGTCGCGGTGAGCAGGCCGAGGACCGCCAACCCGACGACGAACGGGTGCGGCGCGCCGGCAGCCCGCAGGCCGAACGCCGTCTCCAGAGCCTCGCGCTGCGCGACCGGGAGCTTCGCCGCCGCCGGCATCATGCGCGCGCACAGCAGCTGCAGGCCGGCGTAGGCGAGGTCGATCTCGTTCTCGGAGGCGGCCATCCGCTCGACACGAACGCTCGGCCCGGCCAGGGCGGCGACGCGATCGAGGACGGCGGTCTTGCCGATGCCCGCGTCACCGACGACGACCAGCGCTCCGCTGTGGCCCTCGCGTGCCCGCGTGATGAGCGTCCGGAGCGGCGCCAGCACGCTGTCGCGACCGAGGAGCGGCATCGCGCGGACGCGTGGCGTGCGCGCGATCTCACCCGCGCTCACGGGACGGACGGCTTTCTCGACTGGCGTGGCATGCGCATCTTCCTGCCGGGGCCTGTACGGCTCCGACGAGCCTAGAGGGACCGAGCCGGGCCGAAACACCTCGCTGTACCCCGGGTCCGGTGTCACAGGGACCTGCGCGGCTCGGTCGTCCGGACGTGAGCAGCGAGGCACGGCACGTGCCTCGGCTGTCCGGTCGAGTCGCGACGTAGGAGCGGGAGCACCGGGTTTCAGATGGCTCCCTCGGGGGTACGCATCAAGCAGAACGCGACTGGTCCCACCCGCCGCCGGAACCGAGTCCCGGGTCCTGTCCCTTCCAGGCAGGACCCGGGTTCGGCACGTCCGTCGTCTCCCCATCCCTCGACCGGCGAGGTGATCCTCGCCACCGTCAGCGCCCGAGATGTCACAGATTCGGCGGGGTCTCGGTCGGTCGTGCAGACCCACCGCGTGACAGGTCGGGTCATCACCACTCGAGCAGAAGGACGACCACCATGAGCGCACACATCCTCGAACCAGCGGCACAAGCGTTCGCCGACGCCACCTCGAAGCCGCCGTTCCTCTACGAGCTCGGGCCCGACGGAGCCCGCAAGGTCCTCGACGACGTCCAGGCGGCAGCCGTGGAGAAGGCACCCGTCTACGACCGGTGGATCGACGTGCCCGCCGAGGTCGGCGACGTCCGCGTGCGGATCGTCAAGCCGATCGGCGCACCCGCATTCCTGCCCGCCATCCTGTACGTCCACGGTGGCGGCTGGGTCCTGGGCAACGCCGGGACGCACGACCGTCTCGTCCGCGACCTCGCCGTGGGCGTCGGTGCGGCCGTCGTGTTCGTCGAGTACGACCGCTCTCCTGAGGCGCGATACCCCGTCGCGATCGAGCAGGCGTACGCGACAGCGCAATGGATCACCCGGCACGGTCTGTCCGAGGGCCTCGACCCGGACCGGATCGCCGTCGCGGGCGACTCCGTCGGGGGGAACATGACCGCGGCGCTGGCCCTCCTGGCCAAGCAGCGCGGGGACGTCACCTTCGTCCACCAGTCGATGTACTACCCCGTCACCGATGCGGCGCAGGACACGGACAGCTACCGCGAGTTCGCCGACGGGCCGTACCTCACCGCGAAGGCCATGGCGTGGTTCTGGGACTGCTACGCGCCGGACCACGAGGTGCGCTCGCAGATCACGGCGTCACCGCTGCGCGCCACGCTCGAGGAGCTGGCGGGCCTGCCGGAGGCGTTCCTGATCGTCGACGAGAACGACGTGCTGCGCGACGAGGGCGTGGCCTACGGGCGCCGGCTCGTGCAGGCCGGTGTCCGCACCACCTCGGTCGGCTACAACGCGACCCTCCACGACTTCATGATGCTCAACCCCCTGCGGGAGTCCGCACCCAGCAGCGGTGCCATCGAGCAGGCGATCCAGGTCCTGCGCAAGGCACTCAAGGTCGCCTGAACACCCACACCCACGAAGGAGAACTCTCATGAGCACGAAGAAGCCCACGGTCGTCCTGGTCCACGGCGCGTTCGCCGAGTCCAGCAGCTGGCAAGGCGTCGTGGAACGGCTGCAGGCCCAGGCCGTTCCCGTCGTCGCCGTCGCCAACCCGCTGCGCAGCGTCGCGGGTGACTCCGCGTACGTCCGCGACGTCGTCGCCGACATCACCGGCCCCGTCATCCTCGTCGGCCACTCCTACGGCGGCATCGTCATCACCGAGGCGGCCGCCGACAACGACTCGGTCGTCGGCCTGGTCTACGTGAACGCGTTCGCCCCCGAGCACGGCGAGAACGCGTTCGACCTCTCGGCCAAGTTCCCCGGCAGCACCCTGGGGGCCGCACTCAAGGCCTACCCGCTCGCCAGCGGTGGCAACGAGCTCGCGATCCGTCCGGACGTGTTCCGGCAGCAGTTCGTCGCCGACGTCCCGGCGGCCGTGGCAGACGTGCTGGCCGCAACCCAGCGGCCCGTGACCGAAGCCGCGCTGGTCGAGGGGCTGACGTCGGAGAAGCCGGCGTGGGCGACGCTGCCGTCGTGGTTCGTCTTCGGCGACGCGGACCGCAACATCCCCGTCGCGCTGCACCGGTTCATGGCCGACCGCGCCGGTGCCCGCGACGCGACCGAGGTGGCCGACGCCTCGCACGCGATCTCGGTCTCCCGTCCCGACGCGGTGACCGCCGCCATCCTCGACGCCGTCGCGCACTGGGACGACTGACCCACCCTCGCCTCTCAGAACGGAGACAGCAGACATGAAGATCCTCATCATCGGCGGCACGGGCCACATCGGCTCCAACCTCACCGGCCTCCTGCGCGCGCGTGGCCACGACGTCACGCCGGCCGCACCTAGCACCGGGGTCGACACCATCACCGGGCAGGGCGTCGCCGAGGCGGTGGCCGGCCAGGACGTGGTCGTCGACGTCAGCAACGCCCCGGCGTGGGACGACCAGGCCGTGCTGCACTTCTTCACGACGTCGACGAGCAACCTCCTGGCTGCCGAGCGAGCGGCCGGTGTCCAGCTCCACGTCGCACTCACGATCGTGGGTGCGGAGCGCGCTCCGGACAGCGGCTACCTGCGCGCCAAGGTCGCCCAGGAGAAGCTCATCCAGGAGTCCGGGCAGCCCTTCACGATCGTCCGCTCGACGCAGTTCTTCGAGTTCGTCCGCGGGATCGCCGACGCCGCGGCCGACGGTGACGCCGTCCGACTGCCGGGTGCCACCCTCCAGCCGATCGCCGGCGACGACGTCGCGCGGCTCCTGTGCGAGATCTCGACGTCTCCGGCGGCCAACGGTGTCATCGAGATCGCGGGACCCGAGGCCATCGGGCTCGACAACCTCGCCCGCCGGGCCCTCGAGCGGGACAACGACCCTCGCGTCGTCGTGACGGACCCGGATGCCCGCTACTTCGGCACCCGGCTCGAGGACTCGACCCTGACGCCGGGTGAGGGCGCGCGCATCGCACCGACACACTTCGGCGACTGGCTCGCGACGCACCCCCGCGTCTGAGCCCTCACAGCTGACGGCGGGCGGTCCACACCGCCCGCCGTCACGACCAGCGAAGGACGCTCATGTTCGACGACTTCAGCGAACGACTCCTGCAGACCGGACGTGGACCTGTCTTCGCGCGGGTCGGCGGCGACGGACCGCCCGTCCTGCTGCTGCACGGCTACCCGCAGTCCCACCTGATGTGGCACTCGACCGCACCCCTGCTCGCCGCGCACGTCACCGTCGTGGCCGTGGACCTCCCCGGGTACGGCGCCTCGTTCCGTCCGCAGCTCGCCGACGACCACGCCCCCCACTCCAAGCGAGCGTTGGCCACGGACCTGGTCCAGGCCATGGCCGACCTCGGCCACGAACGGTTCGCCGTCGCCGGCCACGACCGTGGCGGACGCGTCGCCTACCGGATGGCCCTCGACCATCCCGAACGCGTGACGGGTGTTGCCGTCTTCGACGTCGTGCCCACCGGCGAGGTCTGGGCCCGCGCAGACGCAGATCTCGCGCTCGCGTACTGGCACTGGGGCTTCCTCGCGCAGCCTGCCCCACTTCCCGAGCGCCTCATCGGCGCCGACCCTGGCGCGTTCTTCGACCTCCACGTCCGAAGGCTCGGCATCGGCGCCACGGCCGGTCGGTACCCACCGGCACTCGTGGCGAGGTACCGCGCGCTCCTCGACGATCCGACCACCGTCGAGGCCATCTGTGAGGACTACCGCGCAGCCGCGACCATCGACCGCGCCCACGATGACGCGGACGTCCGCGCGAGGCGCCGGATCGACGCTCCGCTCCTCGCTCTGTGGAGCGCGCGAGGCGCCCTCCCGCGCCTGTACGGAGACGTGCTCGACGTCTGGCGGCCCTGGGCCTCACAGGTGTCGGGCCGGGGGTTGGACACCAGCCACTTTCTCGTCGAGGACGCCCCGGACGAGGTCGCTCACGAGCTTCGCACCATCTTCGGCTGAGCCGACTCCGATGCAGAGTCCCAGTACTGCCGAACCTCGGCTGCCACTGAACCCTGTCAGCGTCCAGTGCGGGGCGTGCGTCTGCGGTCGGTGTGGTGACTCCCGCGTGACCGCGGTGCGCGACGGTCGGTCGGCCTCAGCGCAGCTTGACCGGACCTAGCGCCGAGTTCACGGCGGCCGTGTATGCCTCGTAGCCATCGAGTGTCGGGTGGAAGGCTCCAGGGTCGGAGGGCCCCAGGATCCACGGATCAGGTGCGTTTGCTCCGTGACCGTCGAATCGCTGACGAACGTCGACGTACTGGAAACCGGCGCGGGCGACGGCGGCGTCAATCACCGAGTCGAGCGTGTCCGCAAGGGCGTTGAGGCTGCTGAGTTCCGCCGACGAGGCGCCCAGGTAGCTGCCGTACTCCGGCGAGAAGAGCCGCGGGTAGCCAGTGACGACGACGTGGGCGTTCGGGGCGGCCGCGGCGATCTTGGAATACACCGAGTCGAGGAGAGCCGGCAGCTGGTTCGTGATCCGGGCCCCGACGAGCGCCACCGCACCCGCGCACTGGGCGTCGGTGCCACCGAGGCACGCGACGACCGAGCTCGACCAGCCGATGTCGTTACCGCCGATGGTCAGCGTCACCAGCTCTGTGTCGGCGTCCAGCGCGGCGAGCTGCCCGCCGGTGACCAGCGAGGTCGTGGTGGCGCCCGCGCAGGCGACGAAGTCGTCGAGATTGAGGCGCTGTCGCCCGTCGAGCTGCACGGCGTAGGCGCCCTGGGAGCGGCCACAGTTGGCGTAGGGCGGGACGCCGTATCCGGACGCGTACGAGTCGCCGAGGGCGTCATAGACGACGCGCGAGGCAGCGGCGGGCGCTGCGCTCGCTCCGGAGCTGACCGAGCCGACGAGGGCGAGCATGGCGATCGCAGTCAGGACGGCGGCCCTGGTCGTCCGTACGGAGCGCTTCATCTAGGCACCATCCCACACAAACCGTGCCGAATGAGATTGAAGTACCCCGGGGCGCGGTGATGGTCTGCTCCCCGGCGGCGATCGGCTCGAGACGGTGCCGGTCGAGGCACCGGGGCGTCGGCTCGCGCGCAGAGGCAGGGAACGGTGGGGTGCTCGTCGCACCGGGCTACCCCGGGCGGAAACCTGTCATCGAGAATCATCTGCGGCCGGCCGCGACCCGACCCCCGGTCGGCAGCAGAACCCTCGGGTCAGGCGACGTAGGCGAGCAGCACCGGCGCGTCGAGGCCCGGCCACGTGCCCGTGAGGGTGGACTCACGGTCGGTGGGAGTCGCCGGCCGGTCGAGGCGACGGCAGACGACGACGCTCAGGGCTCCGGACATCTCCATGACGGTCGTCAAGCCATCCGAGGACGCGATCACGTCGTCGATGAGCGGTATGACACGCGAGCGAGAGTCGCCGCCGGTCACGCGCACGCTCGGTTCGCGCGGGGCGTCGGCGCCCTCCACGATCTCCTCGGCCTGACCAGCACCGCCCAGCAGCACGGATGCCAGCACGCGCGCGTAGACGGGGTCCCCGGTCGCGTCGTAGATCCAGCGTCGCCCGAGCACCGAGTGCTCCATGGTGCAGATCAGGAACTGGTCCGCTCCGTCCAGCCGGGCTCCGCGGTAGGTCAGCGGGACCTGGAGCAGGTGCCCGTCGGCGGTCGACAGGACGTGCGTCTCGATCCCGACCTCGCCGTCCGGGTCGTCGAACCGGTACGCACCGACCAGCTCGAACTCCTGCTCGCCCCACGGTTGGGTAGGAACCCAGTCGGCCAGCAGCTCTGCCTTGGTCGGACGGATGGAGGCGCGATGGATCAGGGCCATCGGCCGACCCTAACGTGGGCGCCGCCCGCCGTCGTGTCCGGTCGGCTCCGCGTTCGCCGCGGTCAGCGGGTCGTGCGCGAGAACGGGACGGCGATCCACTTCCTCCAGCCCACCGGCACGCACGGCTCGTACGCGGTCGTCGAGCTGCGGGTCTGGCAGATGCTCATGGCGCCAGCTCGCGACATCGCACATCGCCCGGCTTGACGCACAACGAGGCGGCAGCATCCACGTGGCGCCCGTGTACTACGTGTACGAGGCGCCGGACATCCTGATCGGCACCCAGGCGAGGACGCACAAGGTCCGCAACGTCGCGCGCGACCCCCGGGTCACGGTCCTGTTCGACGTCCCCACGCCCGTGCCCATCGGCGCGTTCACGGGACCGCCGAGCTCGACCAGCAGGACGCCAACCGCCGGACAGCGGTCGGGCACAATCGGCGCCATGGCCGGACGGGACGACGCAGCACACGTGCACCTGGAGACGATCGAGCAGTGGCGGGCGTGGCTCGTCGAGAACCATGCCACCCATCCAGGGGTGTGGCTGGTGTCGTGGAGACGGGCGACCGGGCGTCCTGCGGTGCCGTACGTCGAGGCCGTCGAGGAGGCGCTCACGGTCGGGTGGATCGACGCGACCCGGCGGACCCTGGACGACGAGCGGTCCGCCCAGTGGTTCACGCGGCGCAAGCGGGGGTCGGGGTGGGCACGGACCAACAAGGAGCGGCTGGTCCGACTGGAGGCCGAAGGGCGGATGCTGCCCGCGGGTAGAGCGGTGGTCGAGGCGGCGAAGGCGGACGGGTCCTGGACAATGTTCGACGACGTCGAGGCACTCGTCGTCCCGGACGACCTGGCCGTGTCTCTCGATGCGCACCCGGGGGCGCGGACCACGTGGGACGCCTACCCGAAGTCGGTGAAGCAGCTGCACCTCGTGTGGATCATGCAGGCCAAGCGCCCCGAGACCCGCGCGAACAGGATCGAGCAGGTCGCCAGCAGGGCGGCCGCGGGAGAGCGCGCCATCCGGTGACGCACTCGCCCTCCCCCGGCGGCCCCGTGATGTGTGAGATCTATGGCCAGGGCCGGTTCAGTCTTCTCGGACGACGACGACGCCCAGCGCGGGGACGTCCGCCCCCGCCTCGTGACGTCGGTCGGCCACGAGGTCATGCCCGGAGACGTGCAGGGGCATGTCCGTGCTCGTGTGGTTGACCGCGAACAGCCAGCTACCGGTGGCGCTCCTCCGACGGACAACCTCCAAGCGACCGGGCGACGGGACGACGGACGGCACGCCGGACGCCGCGACCACGCGTCCGAGCAGGTCGGCGAGGGACGGGCCGTCGAGACGGGTCGACAGGTACCACGCGGCACCGCCCGACCGCGCGTCTCGGCGCGTGACCGCAGGACCGCCCGCCGACGGTCCGTCGAGATAGGTCGCCAGCGCCTCAGCGCCCGTCAACGTCATCCGCTCGGTCCAGACCTCCCCGGTACTCCCGTCGCTCAGCGTCGTCGTGCCATGAGCAGCCAGCGGCGCGAACTCCTCCACGCGGATGCCGAGCAGGTCCCGGAACGCCCCGGGGTAGCCGCCCAGCAGCACGCGGTCCTGCTCGTCGACGATGCCGGAGAAGTACGTGACGAGCACCTGGCCGCCGCGAGCCACGACGGCCGACAGCCGGTCGGACAGGTCCGCGGGCGCGAGGTAGAGCGTCGGCACCAGGACGACGTCGTAGCCGTCGAGCGACGACGTCGCGGGCACCACGTCGACCGCGACGCCCGCGTCGAGGAGCGCGCCGTGCATGCGCTGGGCGAGGTCGAGGTAGCGCAGGTCGACGGTGGGGCGAGCCTCCAGCTCGGCCGCCCACCACGCCTGGGTGTCCCACAGCAGGGCCACGCGGGCCCGCTCGACCTCGCTCCCCCGCACCTCGGCGAGCCGGCCCAGGGTCGCCCCCAGCTCGACGACGTCCCGGAACAGCTGCGAGTCGCGCCCGGAGTGCGGAACCATCCCGGAGTGGTACTTCTCGGCGCCCGCCCGGGACTGCCGCCACTGGAAGAAGAGCACCCCGTCGGCGCCGCGGGCTACGTGCTGGAGCGAGTTGCGCAGCATCTGCCCGGGCTCCTTGGCCAGGTTGCGCGGCTGCCAGTTCACCGCGCTGGTGGAGTGCTCCATCAAGATCCACGGGCGCCCGCCGGCCAGCCCGCGCGTCCGGTCTGCGCTGAAGGCGAGATCGGCCCACCCCCGAGGGTCCTCGCCCCAGAGGTAGTGGTCGTTCGAGACGATGTCGAGGAGCGGCGTCGTGGTCGTGTAGTCGATCTTCTGGAACCCGCTGATGACCATGTAGTTCGTCGTCACCGGCAGGTGGGGCGTGACCTCGCGCAGCACGGCGGCCTCGGCCTCCAGGTGCGCGACGAACTGGTCGGAGGAGAATCGCTCGAAGTCGAGACGCTGCCCCGGGTTGGGGAACGAGGTGGTGCGCCGCGGCGGCAGGATCTGCTCGAAGGACGAGTACCGCTGACCCCAGAACGCGGTGCCCCACGCCAGGTTGAGCGCGTCGACGTCTGCGTACCGGGCTCGCAACCACTCGCGGAACGCTGCGGCAGACACGTCGCAGTAGCAGCGGCCGTTGTGGCCGCCTAACTCGTTGGAGACGTGCCACATCTTCACCGCGGGGTGGTGGCCGTACCGCTCGGCGATCACTCGCGCGATGCGGGTGGCGTGCGCGCGGATCACCGGGGACGAGACGCACCACGACTCGCGGCTGCCGTGCGTGAACCGCAGGCCGTCGGCACCGACGGGCAGCATCTCCGGGTGCTTCAGGTGCAGCCACACGGGCGGCGCCGCGCTCGGCGTCGCCAGGTCCACCCCGATCCCGGCCTCGTGCAGCAGATCGAGGATCCGGTCCAGCCAGCCGAAGTCGAACCTGCCCTCGGCGGGCTCGAGCTGTCCCCACGAGAAGATCCCGACGCTGACCAGCGTCACGCCGGCCTCCTGCATCAGCGCGATGTCGTCCGGCCAGACCTCCTCCGGCCACTGCTCCGGGTTGTAGTCCGCCCCGAACGCGATCCCCTCGGTGGGCCACGGGCCCGTCCAGCGCGGGCTCACCGGGTCACCGCCACGAGGACGTCCCACGCGCCGAGCGTGACGGTGTCGCCCGCGGTGAACCGAACCGGGGCCGGCGAGGACCCGTGCGGCGCCGCGAGAACGTCGAAGTCAGTCGGAACCGTTACCACGGTGGCCTCCCAGGACCAGTTGTGCACGAGGTGCGCCCGCACGTCCGCGAGCCGGGTATCCACCCGAGCCCGACCCGCGCTGGAGCGCCGGGGGCATCGCGGCGCACGGCGGACGAGCTCGTGCGGACCATCGCCCGTGAGGTCGTTGATCGCGACAGCGTTCCCTTCGGCGAGCGAGTTCATGTCGCGGTTTCTCCTGACGACGAGGGATCGAGTCGATGGTGCTGGGACAAGCTCTTGCAGCTACGCGACGAAGTGATGCGTCCCACCGTCGACCCGCTCCACCCGGCCGTCGGGGAGCACGACCTCGGTCGGGATGCCCTCGGGCACGGTGACGTCGAGGTCGAACTGTGTCGCATTCTGCGTCCAGTGGACGGCGATGCGGCCGACGGGTGAGTCATAGGCAGCGGTCACGTAGTCGATTCCCGGGCCCGGGACCGGGTGGATGCGGATTGCCCGGTAGCCGGGAGCGGCCGGACGGATGCCGGCGACCGTCTGGTAGATCCAGTCGGCGACCGCCCCGAGCGCGTAGTGGTTGAAGCTGGTCATCTCACCAGCGTTGATGCTCCCGTCCGGAAGCATCGAGTCCCACCGTTCCCAGATCGTGGTTGCTCCCATGGTCACCGGATAGAGCCACGACGGGCACTCCTTCTCGAGGAGCAGGCGGTACGCGTCTTCGACGTGACCTGTCTCGGACAACGCCCACGACACGAACGGAGTGCCGGCGAACCCGGTCGTGATGCGGTACCCGGCCGCGCGGACGATCTCTGCCAGCCGAGCAGCCGCAGCGCTCCGGTGCGGCTCGTCGAGGAGACCGAAGGTGATCGCCAGTGCGTAGACAGTCGCACAGTCCGAGACGACCCGACCGTCGTGGACGTAGTGGGCGTTGAACGATGTCCGGGTCCGGGCCGCGAGCTCTCCCCACCGGGCCGCCTCGTCGGCGTGGCCGAGGATCGCCGCAGCCTCTGCAGTGAAGGACGCGCTGCGGAACAGGCACGCGGTCGCCACGACCCCCGTGTCGGCCTTGGCGTCGGCCGGTGCGTCCGGGGGTGCGTCGGGGTCGAGCCAGTCGCCGAACTGGAAACCGCTGTCCCATAGTCCGGTCGGGGACAGCCTCCCCTCGACGGACTCCAGGTGCATCGCCATACCGGGGTAGTGCGCGCGGAGCCGGTCGACGTCGCCGAAGGCGTTCCAGAGCGCCTGTGGGACCCAGACGGCGGCATCGCCCCAGACGGCGGTCGGAGTTCCACCGAACTCGATGTCGAGCCTGGACAGGTCACCGAGCTTCATCACGTCGGGAACGACGAACGGGACGATCTGTCCCGGTGCGTGCGCCGTCTCCTCGGCGAGGTCGAGGAGCCACTTGTGCAAGAAGTCGGCGGTGTCGAACTGGAACGACGCCGACGCCGCGTAGGCCGCGATGTCACCGGTCCACCCGAGTCGCTCGTCACGCTGCGGGCAATCGGTGGGCACGTCCAGAAAGTTGCCCTTCTGGCCCCACACGGAGTTCTGCACCAGTTGGTCCACGAGCGGGTCGGAACAGCTGAACTCGCTCGTGGGCCGAATGTCGGAGTGCACGACGACCGCCTCGAGGTCGTCCGCGGTGAGCGCGCCGGGCCAGCCCGTCACCTCGGCGTAGCGGAACCCGTGGAACGTGAAGGTCGGCTCGAAGGTGTCGACGCCACCGGAGAGCAGGAAGGTGTCGGTGGCGCGGGCGTCGCGCAGCGGCCGGGTACCGAGCTCCCCGTCTTCCACGACCTCGGCGTGCCGAACGACGACCTCGGAGCCTTCCGGACCGCTGGCCGTGACACGGAGCCAGCCGACGAGGTTCTGCCCGAAGTCGACGAGCGTGCGACCGGACGGGGACTGCCAGATCTGCTTCGGGCGCAGCACCTCGTGCCGGGTGATCAGCGGAGCGACCTGTGCGACGAGCGTCGCGCGGTCGAACGGCACCTCGTGCACTGCCACAGACTGACCGCTGCCTCGGAGTCGAGCATCGATGCGTTGCCCGCCGTAGAGGGAGTTCTCGGTGGTTGCCGAGGTACGGGCCGTCCAGCTCGGGGACGTCGCGACGGTCTGTGAGGAGCCGTCGTCGAAGACGATCTCCAGTGCGGCGCAGAGGCCGATGCGCTCTCCGTAGTTGGCGTTGGCTCCGCTGAAGCCCAGGTCGCCCCGGTACCACCCGTTGCCCAGCTCGACCTCGATCGCCACGTCGCGAGGTCCGGCGGCGACGAGGCGCGTGACGTCGTACTCCTGGTACTGGAGCCGCCACTCGTACGCGGTCCAGCCTGGGTTGAGTACCGACGTGGTCACCGCACTGCCGTTCACGTACGCCTCGTACACCCCGTGCGCGGTCGCGACGAGCCTCGCCGACCGGATCGTCGACGGTTCACGATCGAGCGGCACGGTGATGCCGAACGTGACGGCCGCCGTACGGCTCGCATCGCCGGAGATCATGGCCGCGCCGGAGAGGAGGTCACTCGCACTGCTTCGGAAGGGGGTAGCGGTCTGGTGAGACAACGATGGCTCCTTCGCCGACATCGGATCACGTCACGCGACTCACGGCAGGGAGAACGTGCCGGCGATCTTGAATCGGTTCACATCATCAACCATCCACCGGCTGCAGATCGCCTTACCCGAGCCAAGTCACCCGATCGGCTACCGCCACGGCATGGAGCATCGGTTCAGGACCGAGGCACGCTCGCCAGCAGGCGCTCACCGGTGACCGAGGGAGGCACCGCCGCCGATGCTGCTCAACGCACCCGCAGCACCTGGCCCAGCCGCTCGCGTCGGCGGGCGGACGACTCTACGGCGACCACGACCAGGACGGCTGCGCCGACGAGCACGACCGGCACCACCGTCCACCACGGCAGCACGACCCCGGGATCACCCGCCTGCCCCGTGACGAGCCGCAGCGCGAGCGGCGCCACTAGCGCACCGACCAGGACCATGCCGAGCAGGACGCCTCCCGCCGCGGCCACCAGGATCGACGGCAGCAGCTCTCCGGCCGCGACCCGCGTCGTGTCCCGGTGGCGCAGCCCGAGCACCCGCGCCGTGGCGAGCGACGTGGCGCGCCCCGGGGCGGAGGCCGCTGCGGCCATGACCACGATGATCGTCGCGTACCCGGCGCACAGCGCCGCGACCAGGGCGAGCAGAGCCAGCAGCCCGTCGGCGAGCGGGTCGGACCGGCGATCCGTCAGCCACTGTGCGCGAGTCAGCACGTCTGCCCGGACCGCCGGCGCAGCCGCGTGAGCCAGTGCGGGGGCGTCCGGGCCGACCGCCCACACGGTGTCCGGACCCACCTCCTGCTGCTCCGCGGCCGCCCCCTCGGAGCCGGTCCGCTCGGCTCGCGCGGCGGCGAGCGCAGTGACGACGGCGGCCAGCGCCGCGCGGTCCACGACGACGGTCGGACCGGCCGGCGTCCCGTCGGCCAGCTGCGTCGGGAGCGCGGGGACCTCGCCCACGGGCTGCAGCTCGATCGTCACGTTGCCCCAGCGCAGCAACGGCCGGGTGCCCAGCAGGGGCTCGGGGACGAGCGCGGGCAGCGGTCCGAGGGCGGCGCCGGAGGCGTCGGCCAGCACCGCGAACGCCCGAGAGGTACCGAACGGCGTGCTCGCGAGCAGCTCCCCGTAAGGCCCCGGGTCGACCGCGAGCACCCGCACGGCGTCGACGCCCCGCACGTCGAAGAGCTCGCTGCGGTCCTGCACCCGGCCGACGGCGACGGCATCGACGCCGTCGGCGGCCGCCAGTCTGTCCGCCACGTCCTGCAGCGACGCGGCGGGCAACGTTGTGCGCACTACGACATCGGCCCCCACCGTGTCCCACGAACCCTCCGCCTGACCGGCGCGCGCGGTGCTGGCCAGCGCGCCGCACAGCGCGACGAGCGTCGTGACCACGACGAGAGCGACGAACGGGAGCACGGCCCCCGTGGCGCCGGCGCGCGCGGCCGACAGGAGCAGGGGCGCCTTGCGCGACCTGCGGGCGACGGCCAGCGCACCGCTCAGCAGCACCGGCACCGCCCGCCACAGCAGCAGCGCGCCGGTCACCGCGACGAGCACCGGCGCGGCCGCGAGCGCCAGGTCCGCCGGGCCGGAGATCGACACGACACCCCGTCGACGCAGCGCGACCAGGGCAGCGGCCGCGAGCACGAGCAGCGCGGCCTCGACCGAGATGCGCCGCACCGTGCGCACGCGCTGCGCGAGGCGCCGGTGGTGCCGGTCGGTCGGGACCCGGCGGGCGTCGCAGCGCGCGGCCGTCACCGTCGCGAACGCGGGGGGCGCGACGATGCCGACCGCCACGACGACGGCCCAGGGCCACGACACCGTGCCCGGCGCCGCGAGCTGGCCGAGCCCGAGGCCCACCGCGGCCCCCACGCCGACGACCACCGCCGCCTCGGCGGCGGCCCCCGCGGCGATGCCGGGGAGGGAGGCTCCGCGGGCGCGCACCGTGCGGAGTGCCGCTGCCCGGCGGCGCGCGAGGAGGTCGGCCCCGACCAGGAGCACCAGCGCGGTGCCCCACCCCAGCCCGGCGAGCACCACCGTGGCCTGCGACCACGTCGCTGCCACGCGTGCACGTGCCTGCGTGAGCACGAGGTCGAGCCGAGACGTGACCCTCGCGTCGGGCCCGGGAGCCAGCACCAGCTCCGGCGACGCCTCCAGCGCGGCGATCTGCGTGGCCAGGGCGCCGGATCCCGCGTAGTCCAGCGCCTGGGGCTCCACCAGGAACCGGAACCTGCGGGTCACCCCGTCCGGCTCCAGCGCGGCGCGGGCTCCGGGCAGCGACGCCGCGGACAGCAGCCCACCGACGACGGTCGTCGGCGCGTTGCTCTGCCCCACCACCCGCGGCTGCAGGATCTCCGGCCGCGCAGTCCACACGAGGTCTGTCGGGTCCGTCGCCTCGAACACGCCGGTGACGAGCACGGGGACGACCGTGCGGTCGGCCATCTGGGACTGGAAGGTGTCACCGGCACCGACGCCGAGGACTCCAGCCACCTCGTCGGACAGCGCGAGCTGCACGGCACCGTCCGGACCCGGCCGGCCGGGCGCGCTCCCCGCGAGCCAGCGGACGGAAGGTTCCTGCCCCGCCCACAGGTAGCTCATCCACAGGACGCCTCCCGTCGGCAGCCCGGGCGTGCTGACCGTCAGATCGACGCTGGTCGCGTCGGCGAGGGGAGGCCCCAGAACGGGCTGAAGCGACGGCGGCAGGGCGCTCTCGATCCCGCGCGCTGCATCGTCGACGCCCGCCCGGGTGTTCTCGGGACCGACCGTCGGGTCCGACGCGCCGGCACCGTACATGCTGGTGACCACGAGGTCGGCGGCCGGATCGGCGGCCGCCACGGCGGCCCGGACGGCGGTGTCGGCACGGTCGCTCAGTAACCGGGTGACCGCGTCGGTGACACCGACCGTGAGCGCCACGACGAGCACGGTGACGGCCAGCGGCCACAGGTCGGCCCGGGTCCGTCGCCAGGCCGCCCTCATGCTCCCGGCTCCATCCGCAGCCGGGCGATCGTCGAACGACGCACTGCACGGGCGGCCAGGGGGACAACCACGGCGGCGCACCCGAGGAGCAGCAGGAGGACCGTCGCCACCTGCGCCTGCCACGGCCAGCTCACCGCCACGGCCGGCACGGGCCGCAGTCCCTGGCCGGAGACCGTCAGGAGAGGGCCGATGGTCCAGCACGCGAGGGCGCCCAGGAGGGCGCCGGCGAGCACCGGCACCCCGATGAGCACGGCCTGCTCGGCGAGCACGGACCTGAGCACCGAGCGCCGCAACGCGCCCAGGCCGCGCAGGCGGGCCACGTCGACCTCGCGCGCCTCGAGAGACGTCGTGGTGTGCAGCGCGGTCCCGACGAGCATGAGCACGACGGCGGCGACCACCAGCAGGGCGGCCGCGGCCCGCTGCGCCGCATGCAGGGGACCTTCCTCGCTCTCGCGCGCGACGGCGGTGCGGTCGGTCACCGGACCGATCCCCTCGGCCTCGAGCGTCGCGGCGGCGTGCGCGGGCACGGTGCCGCCGACCCACCATGCGTCGGTCACGGTGTCGAGGTTCCCCTGGCTGAGCGTGGCGCGGGACAACGTGTCCACGTCGGCCAGCAGCGCCGCCGCGCGGGGTTGCGAGGGGATATAGGCGGCGATGCCGTCGACCTTCGCGCGCACCGGGGTCAGACCGAGGGAGACGTCCACGCCGTCGCCGACCGCGAGCCCCAGCTGGTCCGCGAGCCGTGCCGAGACCACCACGGGAACGTCGTCGACGGGCTCGAACGCGAGCGCCGTCAGGGTGCCCTCGGACCAGAGCAGCCCCGGCAGGTAGGCGGTGCCGTCGAGCGTCAGGTGCGCACCCTCGGGCGCGTCGGTGGCCGCGATGCGGTCGAGGGCTGCCACGACGTAGTCGCTGCCCGGCGGCCGCGCTGGGGACCACGTGCCGCCGAGCGCCAGGGTCGCGCCGGGGAGCGTCACGTCGAGGACGAACGCGGCCTGGCTCGGCAGGTCGGGGTCGTCGGAGTCGCCTGCTGCCGAGAGCCGGGTGTCCACGGCCACGACCCGGACGTCGGGCGGTACGACCACGGCGAGGTCGTGCGGGACGCCGTCCAGCGGAACCTCTCCCGCGGGCAGCGCGGCGCGCCCACCGTCGCCGTCCTGCACCACGAGGCTGAGCGTGCCCGTCATCGGGATCTCGTCCGCGACCTGACCCGTCACCACCAGCGGGGCGCTCGTGCCGGACAGCTTGATGCCCCCGACAGGACCCGCCGGTGCCAGGCCCGCCGTGACGTCTGCCCAGCCACCGGACGGCAGCCGGCCGCGCAGCAGCCCGTCGGCGTCGCGCGTGTCGACCGCGACGAGCTGCACGGCCGCGTCGCCGCCCTGCGCCCGCGAGCCGAGCGTCACGGGCCGGCTCGTGACCGGGCTGACTCGACCGTTCGTGGCCGCCCGTAACGCCGAGCCCGCGCCGAGGGCGTCCAGCTGCGCGGGCACCGACAGGTCCGTGCCGACCGTGGCGGCGGCCTGGTCGCGCTGGGACTGCGCCCACGTCGCAGCGAAGCCGATGCCGAACGTCGCGCACGCCATCGCCAGCACCACGAGGAACGCCGCGGCGGCACCCTGCGGGCGACGCGCCACCCCCCAGGCGGCGAGCGGCAAGGTCAGCGAGCGCGACGACGCCGCGCGCGCCTCGGCGCTCCGGGCGAGCAGCGGGAGCGGGCGCAAGACGAGGGCCGCGCCCGCTGTCAGGCACAGCGCCGGCGCGACGACGAGCACCGGGTCCACCGTGGCGCCGCCCGTCACGAGGTGGGCGCGCAGCTGCAGGTAGGCGAGCCCCGCCAGAGCGAGCAGCAGCAGGTCCGCGCCGGAGCGGGCCACCACGCCCACCCGGTCCTCGCGGGTGCCTCGCGACGTCCCCGTGCGCAGCCAGGGCAGCACGAGCAGACCGCCGAGCACGACCGTGACGACAGCGACGCTCACGACGAGCGGGAGTAGACCGCCCTCGGGGACGGCCTCGGGATCCAGGCCGACGGCGCCTGCCAGCACCTCGTACAGCGCGAGGGCCAGCGCCGTCGCGGGGAGGATCGCCAAGAACGCGAGGGCGCCCGCCTCGACGGCGGCCTGGCCGACCAGGCGCGCGCGCCCCGTCCCGCGCGCGGTGAGCAGCGCCGCCTCGGCCGCGCGCCGCCCGGCGACCAGCCGAGCCGCCAGCACCACCGTGGTCGCTGCCAGCGCGCCGCCCAGCAGCGCCACGGCGAGCACGCCCGAGCCGGTCACCCCGCGCTGGTCCCGCGCGTCGTGCATCGTGCGCGCGAACGGCAGGTCCACCACGAGGTTCTGCGTGCGGTCACCGAGCGCGCTGGCCAGCTCCCCGTCCAATGCATCGACCCCCGCACCGGCCCGGGTGAGGTCGGCCGAGGTCGCGTCCGTCAGGTCGGGCTGCACCCGCAGCGTGACCCGACGCAGCGGGACGCCGCTCGCAGCGACCTCGCCGGCTCCGACGACGAACGGTCCGTAGGCGGTGATGTACCCGCGGTAGTTCGGGCTCACGCCGGTTCCCTGCAGCGGGTCCTCCTCCCACGCCACGCCGGGTCGCGGCACGAACGTCCCGACGACCGTCAGCCCGGCGCCGCTGCCGCCCGGGGCCGCGGCGAGGGTGGTCCCGCTCCCGACGTCGAGACCGAGCGCCCGCGCGGCCGACGTGGGCAGCGCAGCCTCGCCCGGCGCGTCGGGCCACCGCCCCGCGACGAGCGTCCCGCGGGCGTCGCGGTCGTCGAGCTCGGCGAGGTACGCCAGGCTCAGGAGGCGTCCGTCGGCCGGCAGGTACCGCATGACGGTGGAGGTCCACGTGGTCGTGGCCGTCGGGAGATCCCCGAACGGGGCGGTGAGCATCGCCGACGCCTCGGCGACGGCCCCGGAGGCATCCTGTGCGGTCGCCGCGACGCGCTCGCTCTCGTCCGGGTCGTCGGGTTCTTCCGGGAAGCCGAGCGCGACGCCGACCTCGACGTCCGCGACCGGGGTGTCGACGATCGCCAGCTGCAGCGCCCGCTGCGGGGAGGCCGTCAGCAGCAGCACGCACGCCCCGACGAGCGACGCGCCGGCGACCATGACCGCCAGCACCGCCACCAGCACGGCGACCTGGGCGCGGGCCCGTCGCCAGACGAGCTCAGCCACGCTCGACAGTCCCTACCAGCCGGCCGTCCACCACGCGCACCGCGCGGTCCGCGAGCGCGATCATCACCGGGTCGTGCGTGGCGACCAGTGCCGTCATCCCCTCCGCCTCGACGACGCCGCGGATCAACGCCATCACGGCCAGACCGGTCTCGCTGTCGAGCTGCCCGGTGGGCTCGTCGGCGACCAGCAGCCGAGGGGACCCGGCCAGCGCCCGCGCGATGGCGACCCGCTGCTGCTGGCCACCGGACAGCTCGTCGGGCCGCTGGAGCGCGTGCGGGGTCAGCCCGACGAGCTCGAGGAGCATCTCGACGCGGCGTTCCCGCTCGGCCACGGGTGCCTCTCGCAGCCGCATCGGCACGCCGATGTTCTCGGCCGCGGTCAGGACGGGCATCAGACCGAACGTCTGGAACACGAACGCGACCTTGTCCCGCCGCAGGATGGCCTGCTCGTCGTCGCTGAGCGCGGCCACGTCGACGCCGTCGACCAGCACGCTGCCCGCGTCCGGGCGGTCGAGCCCGCCGACGACGTTGAGCAGCGTCGTCTTGCCCGACCCAGACCGCCCGACGAGCGCGACCAGCTCACCAGGTGCCAGGTCGAGGTCGACGCCGCGCAGGGCGTGCACCGCGGACGGACCGCTGCCGAAGGTGCGGTGCACGTCCCGGACGTGCACCGCTGCGCCGCTGCCGGCGCTCACCGCTGGCTGCCGTCGGGCCAGACGCCCAGGTGGTCGGCCTCGAGCGCGAGGCGCACGCGCCGGGTCATCGCGAGCGCCTCGCGGTACTCCCGCGGCACCTGCAGCCGCCCCGCCCGGTCCATGACCGCGTACTCCTCGTGCGTGACGTCGCCGCCGGCGTCCCGCCGGAGCACCTCGCTGCTGGTGCGTCCGTCCCGGATCGCGACGGTGCGCTCCACGAGCCCGCTGACGGCCGGGTCGTGCGTGACCACGACGACCGTGGTGCCGGACTCCCGGTTCGCCGTGCGCAGCGCGTCGAACACCTCCCGGGCCGTGGCGGTGTCGAGCTCGCCCGTCGGCTCGTCGGCCAGCAGCAGCTGCGGCTCGTTGGCCAGCGCAGTCGCGATCGCGACGCGCTGCTGCTCACCGCCTGACATCTGCTGCGGCTGCCGGTCGGCGACGTGCCCGACACCCACCAGGTCGAGCAGCTCGCCCGCACGCGCCGCCCGCTGCCGGCGTGGCCCCCTCATCGGCAGTGCGACGTTCTGCCGGGCCGTCAGGTACGGCAGCAGGTTGCGGGACGTCTGCTGCCACACGAACCCGACCATCTGGCGCCGGTACGCGACCCGCTCCTTCGCGTGCATCGCCATGAGGTCCCAGCGACCGACGCGCACCCGACCCGCCGTCGGTGCGTCCATCCCGGAGAGCACCGCGAGGAGCGTCGACTTGCCTGAGCCGCTCGCTCCGACAACCGCGACCATCTCGCCCTCGTCGACCAGCAGGTCCAGGCCTTGGAGGGCCTGCACCTCGACGCTGCCCGACTGGAAGATGCGCACCAGGTTGTCGCAGGCGACCAGGGCGTCGTGACCGAACTGCGCGGCCGGCTTGGCGCCGCCACCGAGGGCCTGGAGCGTGCTGTCCGACACCTGCAAACTCCCTCCGTGGCGACCATCCCCCGCAGGCTAGGCCGATCCGCACCGCTCCGAGCGCAAAACAGCCCACGCCGTGCCAGCAGCCGACGGACGGATCGTGACGGTCAGCGCCCGGTCCACACCGGGGGTTGGCCGTCGCGGAACGCCTGCACGCCCCTCGCGGAAGTCCTTGCTGCCGTGCAGGACCACGTCGACCCGCCTGAGCGGAGGAGTGGGCTTCTCGAAGCCGTTGCCGTCGTTGTCTACGTGGACCTCGGCGTCTACCGTCTGCGCGGTCGTCAGATGGTCGACGGGGCCAGGCCATGCTCGTCGTCGCCGCCGATCCCGTCACCTGGGGCACCGCCCTGGGCCGAGGGCGCCCGGCCTTTGAGCACAGGCCGTGACGCCTGGTTGCGCGGGATCACCAGGCCGAAGGTCCGCGGACCACGATCAGCAGCACCGGTCCGGACAGCCGTCCGGACCTCGTCGAGCGGGACTTCACCGCGACCGCGCCCGACCACCTGTCGCGCGGCTCAGGCGTTCGGCCGGGCCTCGTGGCCGGCGCGGCCATGCGTGCGGTTGCGCTCCTTGAGCTGCGACTCGTACACATGCCGGCGCCCGTCCAGGAGCCGGTCGCGAAGGCGGCGCTCGGCGTCAGCGAAGGTCCGGTAGTACCCGTCATCGAACTCCTCAACCATCTGGAACGTCCAGCGCCCGTCGAGCACGTTGCGGCCGACGACCTCGGTGCGCAGCTCCTCGGCAAGGTCCTGGTGCCCGGCCTCGGCGAGCCGGTCGAGGGCCTCGGCGAGCTCGGCGTCGGCGCGGCCGACGAGACGGTGGAAGGCGTAGAGCATGCCGCGTGCGTGCTCGATCACCTCGAAAGCGGCGGTCACCCCGCCGACAGCGCCGACGACGGCGTCGCTGACTCCGGCGGGTGGACGGTGGTCGGTATCGGGACGGTCCTTGGTCGTCATCGCCCTATGGTGGGCAATCCGGCCCGACGGCGCGCGCTGGGCTCATGCCGGTAGGTCCGGCTTCTGATCCTGGTGCTTCAACCTGGGCGCTGCTCCATGCGCGGCGCACGCCGCGCTCGTGCGGCATCGTGATCCGCCGGGCGCTGTGCGGCTAGAGCGAAGAGCCGCTACCCACTGAGCGCGTCCCGCACGAGCGCGAGGGCCGCGCGCACCACGTTCGGCGGTTGGGCGCCCACGAGGTGGAGCACCGACGCGGCCTGGTCCAGCGCTGCCGCGGGCGACTCGGTCAGCCCAGAGAGGTAGGCGTCCAGCGCGGCCGACACAAACCCCGCCGGGATGTCGAGCGTGGTGACGTCGCCGGCGTCGCGCGGCACCCCGCCGACGGCGGCGGCTGCGAGCGTCATCGCCGTCATGGCGGTGTCCAGAGTCGCCGGCCCCGTGCGGGCTATGGCCCAGTCGATCAGCACGGGTCCGTCGTCGGCGAGCAGCACGTTGGCGGGGTGCAGGTCGAGGTGCACGACGACGTGACCGGGCTCCCGGACAGGTGGCTCCGCCAACCGCGGGAGACCCGCGAGCGGGACCCCGTGCAGCTCTCTGTGCAGTCGGGCGAGTGTCCGGCCCACGTCGACAGCACCGATCATCCCTCGCACGCCCGCCTCGACGAGGGTCAGGCCGTCGATACGGTCGAGCACCATCGCGACGGGACGCCCGTCGGCATCGAGCTGCACGCCGTGGACGGCCGGTACCCGAACCCCGTGCCGCGCGACGTGCTGCATCACCGTGACCTCGAGGGTCACATCGCGGCCGTCGTCGTACCGCCGCAGAACCGTCCCGACGCCGGACTCGTGGACCGTTGCTTCCCGTCCGCGAGCGAGCAGCCGGCCAGGCCGGACGTCGAGAACAGGGGGCAGCTCGCCCATCCCACGCAACCTACGCCGTGGCACAGCTACCCGATGTAGAAGAATTCGCGGCTGCTTGCGGGTAAGGCGGGCTCCGCCGGCTGGCCGGGGCCGGTACGACCTCGACCTCGATCTCGATCTCCATCTCGGAACGATGAGCGGCACGGACCCCGAGCCTGACATGCCCCCGCCACCGACGATGACGTGGCGGTCGGCAAGGAGTCCGGGCTCGCTTCGGGCCGCCGAGCTCTCGTCCTGCGCACCAGGCCCGTCGCTGCGATGCTCGCGGTGGTGAAGAAGTACGCCGCCCTCCGCACGTCGAGGAGCGTCGATGGTGTCCCAGTCATCTGCTCAGAACGCACTGCCGCGCAGGATCGCCACCGGGCTCGAGACGAGTCCCGCCCTGGACCGGCCGGCCCAGACACTGCGCGCGCTGGCGAAGCCGCTCGACTCGCTCCCCCGCATCCGGGGCGTGCTCGCAGGCATCCCGTTCGGCCACGCCGTCCACCCCGTCCTCACGGACATCCCGATCGGGTTGTGGACGAGCAGCACGGTGCTCGACCTGGTCGGCCACGAGTCGTCGCGCGCGGCCTCGGACCGCCTGCTCGGTCTGGGCGTCCTCGCCGCGGCGCCGGCAGCCCTGACGGGCTTGGTCGACTGGTCGTCGTCGAGACAGCGCGTCCAGCGCGTCGGCGCGGCGCACGCCTTGCTCAACGGCGTCGCGCTGACCCTCTACTCGACGTCGTGGCTCCTGCGGCGCCGCGGGCGTCGACGGCTCGCCGTGGTGGTGTCCCTCGCCGCGGGCGGGGCGGTCGGCTCGAGCGGCTACCTCGGCGGCCACATGGCCTTTGTCCAGCGCGCTCCTCAAGCCTGATGACATGGAGGTCACCACCGTCGACGCCGTGGTCATCGGCGCCGGGCCGAACGGACTTGTCGCCGCGAACGCGTTCGTCGACGCCGGATGGGACGTCCTGGTCCTCGAGGAGCAGGGGGCGCCGGGCGGCGCCGTCCGTACCGCGGAGGTGATCACGCCCGGCTTCCGCACGGACCTGTTCAGCGCCTTCTACCCTCTCGCCGCCGCGTCCCCGGTCATCACGGGGCTCGACCTCGCCGACCACGGCCTGCACTGGGTGCACGCCCCGACCGTGCTGGCGCACGCGCTCGACGATGGTCGGGCCGCGGTCCTGCACCGCCGAGCCGAGGACACCGCCGCGGGGCTGGAGCAGTTCGCGCCCGGTGACGGCGACGCGTGGCTGCGCATGGTTGAGGCCTGGCGCGCGATCCGGGACCCGCTGCTCGACGCCCTCTTCACGCCCCTGCCGCCGCTCGTCTCGCTTGCACGGCTCCCTTTACCGGACCGGCGTCTCGGGGGCTCTCGACCTGGCCCGCATCGGCGTCCTTCCCGTACGACGGCTCGCCGACGAGAACTTCCGCGGCGAGGGCGGCGGGTTGCTCCTGGCTGGCAACGCGATGCACGCGGACGTGCCCCCGGACGCGGCCGGGAGCGGCGTCTTCGGCTGGCTGTTGGCCATGCTCGGGCAGGACGTCGGCTTCCCGGTGCCGCAGGGCGGCGCGGAAGCGTTGTCCGGAGCCCTCGTGCGACGTCTCGAGGCTGCCGGCGGTCGGGTCGAGACTCCGCAGGAGCGCCGCCACGGCGTCGCGGTCCACCACGTCGGTCGGCACGACGAGGGCGCCCGGCCATCCCTGCGGGGCGACATCGGCGCACTCCCGCGCGACCGTCTCCAGGACGGCCCTCGAGCGCGACGCCAGCACGAGCGCGTCGCCACGCCGGGCCAGGCGGTGCGCCGTCGCCCGGCCGATGCCGCTGGACGCGCCGACGAGGACGACGACGCGGTCGTCGGGCGACGCCCTCACGCGTCCACCGATCGGCCCTCGGCCAGATCCGCCAGCCGCCGGAGGGTCTCCGTGTTGCGCGGGACGAGAAGCGCGGTGCGCAACGGCTTCGGAACGAGCAGGCCGGGACCGCGGACGGCGTCCTCGACGATCCGCACCGAACTCCCACCGCCGTGCGCGAGCACGTCGATGCGCACCCGCGCCTCTCCCGCCGGCCAGCCTCGGGCCCGCAGCTCGATGCCGCGGTCCGGACGCCACGCCAGCACGATCGTCTCGTCGTCGATCACGGCCGGCCACACCCCGAAGGAGTGGGCGATCGAGGACCCCGGCGCCGGGAAGCCGGGGTCGACGGAGCGCAGGCGCGACGTCCCGACAACCCACGTGGCGTAGGTCCACCCGTCGGCGAGCACGTCGAGCACCGCCTGCGGGGCGCAGCTCATCGCCCTGGTGACCGTGGCCATCAGCGCGCCGGTGCCGCGGGGTCCAGGACGACCTTGATGCAGCCGTCCTCCTTGGCCTGGAACATCGCGTATGCCTCGGGGGCCTGCTCGAGCGGGAGGCGGTGCGTGCGCAGGTCGAGCACGCCGAGCGGGTCGTCGTCCGCGGACACCAGCGGCAGGAGGTCGTCGACCCACCGGCGCACGTTCGCCTGGCCCATTCGCAGGGTCAGCTGGCGGTCGAACAGATCCATCATCGGCATCGGGTCCACCGCGCCGCCGTAGACGCCGGAGATCGACACCGTGCCGCCGCGCCGGGCGAGCCGGATGGCGGTCTGCAGGGCCGCGAGCCGGTCGATGCCGGCTTTCTCGATGACAGGGCGCGCGAGGACGTCGGGCATCAGTCCGGCGAGCTTCTGGGCTCCCGACGCCGCCGGCGACCCGTGGGCCTCCATACCGACAGCGTCGATCGTGGCGTCGGCGCCCCGGCCATCGGTCAGGTCGTGGACCGCCACCAGGAGGTCGTCCACAGCCGCGACGTCGATCACCTCGATGCCGTGCCGGCGCGCCATCGCCAACCGCTCCGGCACGAGGTCCAGGCCGATCACCCGCCCGGCTCCGCGGTACGCCGCTATGCGCGCCGACATCTGCCCGATCGGCCCCAGCCCCACGACGACCACGCTGCCACCGGACGGGACCTGGGCGTACTCGACGGCTTGCCACGCTGTCGGCAGGACGTCCGACAGGTACAGGTACCGCTCGTCCGGTGACCCGTCGTCCGGCACCACCACGGGACCGTAGTGAGCCTGCGGGACCCGGAGGTACTGCGCCTGCCCGCCCGGGACCTGTCCGTAGAGCTTGGTGTACCCGAAGAGCGCGGCACCCTTGCCCTGGTCACGGACCTGGGTCGTCTCGCACTGGGACATCAGCCCGTGGGTACACATCCAGCACGTCCCGCACGCGATCCCGAACGGCACGACCACC
The DNA here is from genome assembly GCF_056406355.1 of Cellulomonas sp. P1_C4. Classification (NCBI taxonomy): domain Bacteria; kingdom Bacillati; phylum Actinomycetota; class Actinomycetes; order Micrococcales; family Cellulomonadaceae; genus Cellulomonas; species Cellulomonas sp. P1_C4. The sequence continues at coordinate 91,274 of NZ_JBFUAI010000018.1, forward strand.
CGGTCGCCGGGCTTGAGCCGCGTCGCGCCCGGGCCGACCTCCTCGACCACGCCCATTGCCTCGTGACCGAGGACATCGCCCTTGTCCAGATACATCCCCAGCACGCTGTAGAGATGCAGGTCGGAGCCGCAGATCGCGGTCGACGTCACGCGGACGATCGCGTCGGTCGGTTCCTCGATACGCGGATCCGGGACGGTCTCGACCCGGACGTCCTCGCGTCCCTGCCAGGTGAGTGCGCGCACGTCGTTCCTCCTGCTCGTGCTTCCCCGGCGACCGTTCTGCACCCGAGTGACGATCGTGCGCTCTCCTGTCCGTCGCCGCGACCCGACGACGTGGGCGGCGGGCGACGCCGCCCCGTCAACCCCGCCGCCGGCGCCCGGGTACCCGTCCCACGCCGTGCTCGACCGGGTGCCGAGGATCAAACGGAGTTGCAACCTGAAGAAGGGCGCGGATCCGGACCACGACGTGGACGGAGCTCGCGTGCCTCTCCTGGTATGTCGCTGCGGGACGGTAGCGCCCGACCAGATTGGCCACCGCGATATCGCCGAAGGTGCCGATCGCGGTGCGCGGGCGCCCGCGGCTCACGTGCCGCCTCGCGGGCGGTGGCGTTCGCCGTCGGCGGTTTCCATGCGAGCCAGCCAGGCTTCGACCTCGCTCATCCGGAACCGCAGCTGGCGTCCGACCCGGAAGCCGCGCGGTCCGTGCCCTTGGGAGCGCAGGTCGTACTGGGCCTGGTTGCTCACCGACAGGCAGGCGTCGAGCTCGGACAGGGTCATCGCCGGCTCCGTGGCCGACAGCACGGTGGTCTCCATGCCAGCAGGTCTGCGGCGCCCGGCCCAACACGCGCGAGAGCGTCCGAGACTGTCCCGTGCGGGGCCGAGTCGCGACCGATGAGTGGCTAATAAATGGCCGATGGCCACGTCAGGCTCCTAGGTTCAGGATCCCGGCGTGGCCTCTGACCAGCACTTTCGGTGGAGCTGAGGGGATTCGAACCCCTGACCCCCTGCATGCCATGCAGGTGCGCTACCAGCTGCGCCACAGCCCCGCAGCCTCCCGAGGGAGACCACTCACGCCCGTAGGCGCTCGGAGAGTTTAGAACGAACGCGGGCCCAAACGCTAATCGGGGTCCCGGGTCCCGGCGTCGGCGTCCGAGTCGTGCGCCGTGTCGGGTCCGGCGTTCCAGTCGCTCGACGCGTCGGTGGGCCCGAGGTTGTAGCCGACCATCCGCCACGCGGGCGCGAAGTCGCCGCGGGTGGCGATGAGCTCGGTCCAGTGGACGTTGAGCATGCCGGCGAAGCCGTGCCAGTCGGTCGGCATGCCGAGCAGGTCGCCGACCGCGCAGCTGATGGCGGAGCCGTGCGAGACGACGACGAGCGTGTCGTCCTGACCGAGCGCGGCGGCGTGCTCGAGGATCCCCTCGCGGACGCGCTTCGCCACCTCCGAGCGCGTCTCGGCGCCGACGCCCTCGGGCTGGCCACCGGCGCGCCAGACGGCGAACTCGTCGGCCCAGTCCCGCTTCAGGTCGTCGCCCGTGAGGCCCTCCCAGAGGCCGAACGCGCGCTCCCGCAGTCGGGGGTCCACGACGAGGTCGAGTCCTGCCGCGCGCCCCAGGAAGCTCGCGGTCTCGTGCGCGCGGCTCAGGTCGGAGGTGACGATGACGGTCGGCTCGTGCCGGGTCAGCAGCCGGGCTGCGGCCGTGCGTGCCTGCCAGCGGCCGACGTCGTCGAGCGGGATGTCGACCTGGCCCTGCAGCCGCGCCTGGGAGTTGTAGGCCGTGCGCCCGTGCCGGACCAGGAGCAGGCGACCCGCCGTCACGCGTCGATGCCCTCGTCGGTCCCCCGCGCGTCAGCGGGGAGATCGATCACCGGGCAGTCCTTCCACAGCCGCTCGAGGGCGTAGTACACCCGGTCCTCCGCGTGCTGCACGTGCACGACCACGTCGCCGAAGTCGACGAGCACCCAGCGCCCGGCGCCCTTGCCCTCGCGACGGATCGGCTTGGCGCCGAGCTTGAACAGCGCCTCCTCGACGGCGTCGACGATCGCGCCGACCTGCCGTTCGTTGCTGCCGGAGGCGATGAGGAAGACGTCGGTGAGCACGAGCTGCTCGCTGACGTCGAGCGCGATGATCTCCTCGGCCTTGATGTCGGAGGCGGCACGAGCGGCCGCCACGGCCAGCTCGATCGCTCGTTCGGTCGCAGCCACGGGTCTCCTCGGTGTTGGTCAGGCAGGACCGGCCGGGAGGCCGGTCAGGACGTGCGTCTGGTGGGTCGCGGCGGACGCGCTGGGCATTGCGGCGGACGCGGCGCTGCTCCCGGCCGCGCTCTCGCGCTGGCTCAGGAGCAGGACGATGAGGAAGCCGAGCACGAACGCCACCAGCGCGAGCACGATGAGGTGCAGCCAGGTGTACGGGTGGCGCGGCCGCTCCTCGTCGTCGTCGTCATCATCGTCGTAGCCGTCGTGCGCGGCCGTGCTCGGCGCCGGCTCCGGCCGTGCGGCGATGGGCGGGGTCGTCGGATCCCCGCCTGCGCGCGGCGCCGGCACGGTCCCGGCGGCCAGACCGGTCGGCGACCAGGTCGCC
>NZ_JBFUAI010000019.1:0-91795 GCF_056406355.1 Cellulomonas sp. P1_C4
GCCGACGGCGAGGCCACCGGCGAGCGCGCCGCCACCGGCCGCGCTGCCGCCCACGCCCACGCCGCCGCCGTGCGGCCCGTTGCCGTGCCCCAGGCTGCCGGGATCGGTGCCGGGCACRGTGCCGTCGAGGTCGCCGTCGGGCGTCGTGTCGGTCCGCGGGCCGGGCGGCGTCACGGGTGGCTTGGGGTCGACGACGGGCGGCCTCGGGTCCGTCGGCGTGGTGCCGGTCGGGGGATGGATCACGGTGACCGGAGGTCGGCCGATCGTCGGCGGCACGATGACGCCCGCCGTCGACCCCAACGTCGGCGTGCTGCCGGAGCCGCCGGGTGCGGACGGGGCGTGGCCGCCCAGCGAGGGCGCGCTCTGGACAGGGGTGCCGCCCACCCGCTCGCCCTTGCCGTCCTCCTGGCTCTGACCGCCGTCGGTCGGGCCGTCGGGCAGGTGCGTAGCCGGGGGGAAGCTGCTGCTGGCCGCCTGGAGCGACGCGTTGAGCGTGGCGATCGCCTTCTGGGCCGCCTTCTCCCGCTCCTCCTCACGCTGGTTCGACCAGATGCTGCCCGCGATGCTCGCCGCCACGGTGCCGATCCCCGGGAGCGCGATGGTGCCGCCGACCGTCAGCGCGGCCTGCTCGGCGCCGCTGAGCTCGCCGTCGGGCAGCGCGCGGTAGTCCTCGCGTGCCTGCAGGATCGCCGCCCGGGCCGTGGCCGCGGACGATGCGACGCCGTCGAAGCGGTCGGCGGTGTTGACGATGGCCGTGGCCAGGGCCGCGAAGGACTGGCCGGCCACGTCGGCGGTGTCGCCGCCGATGCCCAGGTCGGTCGCCATCGAACGGAGCGACTGGGCGTAGGTGCTCACCGCGTTGCTGATCAGGCCGAGCTGGTCGGTGTCGTCGTGCAGCGAACCGACCTCGGCGTCCAGTGACGCGCTCAGGTCGTCGGCGTGCTGTCCCATCTCGGTTCCCTCCTGCTGTGCTTGCGGGTCTCAGGGGTGCCGGCCGGGCCGGCGAGGCTCAGGCGGACGGTGGTGCGGATCCCGTACGTCGTCGGGCGACGACCACTCCGACGACGATCCCGGCGATGACGAGCAGGACCAGGATCCCGCCGACGACCAGCAGCGTCGAGGTGCCGCCCTCGGCGTCGCTCTCGGGGTCTGCGGGCGGTGTGGACGGCGTGGCCGCCGGCGTGGGGTCCGCCGTGGTGGTGCCCGTGATCTCGGTGATGCTCGGCTGGACGCTGGGGTCGTCGGTGAGCAGCGGGTTCTCGTCGGGGTACGTGGTCGGGTCGTGCTCGAGCATGTGGCGGACGTTCACCGCGCCGTAGCCCCACGCGTCGTCGCGCCCCAGCTCGTGATCCGTCGGGTCGGTGTTGCGGACGAGGGTCTGGATCATCTGGTTCGCGGTCGCCGTCGGGTAGGCGGACCAGACGAGCGCGAGGGCGCCGGACGTGAACGCCGTCGCGTTCGAGGACCCGGTGGTGTACCGGTAGACGGTCCAGTCCTCCTCCGCGACGAGCATGGCGTAGTACTCGCCCGGTGCCGTGACCGTGAGGCGGGGGTCGGTGTTGTTCTCGGGCGCGAGCTGCCCGTCCGGGCCGATCGACTCGACGGACACGACGCCGTTGCCTGATGCGGGCGGCAGCAGGCCGGTCGCTCCGTCGTGCGGGGCGGCGGCCACGACGATCGCGCCGTGATGCTGGGCGTAGGCGACGTCGGCCCAGTCGAGGTTGTCGTCCGTGATCGACATGCTGATGATCTTCGCGCCGTCGTCGACGGCCTGCCGCAGGGCGCTGCCCTGCAGGCCCGCCGGGGCGAGGCAGGGTGCGGTGGAGCCGTCGTCCGCGACCTGCACGCCGGTGGTTGCCACGTAGTGCAGCACGCGGGCGCCGGGCGCGATGCCGAGCGTGCCGGGCTGCCCACCGGCTCCCGTGCCCGTGCCGAGCAGGATCGTCGACATCGCCGTGGCGTGCTCCGCCGCCGCCGACGTGGTGACCGTCGCGATCGGCGGACCGCCCTCGGCCTCGGCGCAGAACGCGGGCTCGTGCGTGGTGACGTCGGTGCCGGCCAGGTCGGCGGACTGCGGGTTGATCGGCCCGTCGATGACGGCGACCGTGATCCCCGTGCCGGTGGTGCGCTGGTGGATGTCGGCCATGCCGGTCTGGTTGTAGTACCAGAGGCCCTGCTCACGGATCGGGTCGTCGGCGGCGAGCGCGCCGGACGCCGTGGCGGACACCAGGCCGAGCAGGAGTGCGGTGGCGGCGACGGCCCGTGCGGGCAGCCTCATCCGACGCCGTGCTCGCGCGGCGCCGCACTCGTGGGCGCGGGCACCGATGAAGGGGTGCCCGGAGGCGCCGTGGCGCCGTTCGGGGAGGCGTTGAGGCGCTGGGCGACCTGCATGAGGCGCGCCTGGACGTCCTCGTCGGTGCTGACCAGGCTGGACATGTTCGACTGCAGGGTCGCGTGGTAGTCGGCCATCTGCTGGTGGATCAGCCGCAGCTCGGTGTCGAGGGAGGTCAGCTGCCCGCGGTAGGCGTTGACGAACTGCTGCGTCTGCCCGGCCGTCGACCACGTGCCGGTGGTCTGGCGGGCGCGCAGGTCGTGCAGGGAGCTGCGCAGCATCGACACGTACTCCTGCAGGTGCACGAGTGTCTCGAGGCGCGCCTTCACGACCTCGCGTTCGAGCTGGATGTCCCCTGCGGCCACCGTGGAACCTTTCGTCTGCGTGCCTGGGTCGGTGCCCATGCGTACCCCCTGACCGTCCTGCAGCGATGCTGAGCGCGACGGCCGCGCACCACCTCTCGGGGGTGCGCGACCGCCACGGGTCGTGCGGATGCCGGTCCGTCAGCGGACCGGCGGCCGGCTCACCAGCGCGAGGCGTTCGACTTCTCGGTGGACTGGTAGTCCTCGCCCGAGGTCGACACGGCACGCCCGACGTCGGCGAGCAGCGCCTTCATGTCCTCGATCGCGGCGGTCCACTTGGCGCGCGAGGCCTCGTAGGACGAGGCCGCCTCGCCGGACCAGTTCGCGCGCAGCGGCTGCAGCGAGGAGTCCATGTCGGCCAGGCGGGCCTCGATCTGGCGGGCGCCGGCCTGGATGTCGGCGGCGGCGGTGGCCAGGCCACCGAAGTTGACCTTCAGGTCGCTCATCGTCAGCTCCTCGTCGTTCAGCCGAGGCGACCCGACAGCCGGGAGAACACCGACTGCTGGGCGTCGTCGGACGCGGTGTAGGTGGACTGGGACGAGACGAGGTTGGACTCGAACTCGTTGAGCGCCGAGACGATCTTCGTGGCGTCCTCACGCCAGCGCGTCATCAGCTGGTTGAACGCGACGGCGCCCTGGCCCTGCCAGTGCGACCCGATGCCGGCCAGCTTGCCCTCCAGCGAGCTCAGCTCGCGCTGCAGCTCCCCACGGGAACGGGCGACGACGTCCGCGCCCTGCTTGAGCGCACCATCTGCTGCGGAGACTTCTGCTGCCATGACACCTCCCCTGCACGCGGCCCCGACAACGACCCGGGGCCGAACCTTGGGACACCCCCGGTTCGGGCGGTGCCGGAACCGGAGGATATTCCTCACGGAACCGACTGGACCTTAGCCGAAACGGACACCGCTCGTCGCCTCGGGCGACGGCCTGTGGACAGCGTTCACCCGGCCGGTGGAGGGCGTGGAAGCCAGTGGAGGCGGGTCCGTGGGTAGCGACGGCCGGGCCGGACGCCACTGGTTATGCTGACCGACGACCTCTCGCGGATCGGCGCCCGCCGACGCACACGAAGGACGCCGATGACCGATCCGAGCTCGTCCCCGACGCCCGTCGGCACCCTCCTGCGGGTCTCCGTGACCGCCGGGGACCGCCGGGTCGACCTCGGGGTCCCGGGCAACGTCGCGGCCGCCGAGATCGTCCCCGGCCTCGCGCGGACGCTGGGCGTGCTCGACGCCGGGTCGGTCTACGGGGGCTACCGCCTGGTGCGCGCCGACGGCGAGCCCGTCGACTCCGCGCGGAGCCTGCTGGCCGCGGGCGTCGAGGACGGCGCGGTGCTCACGCTCGAGTCGGGCGCCCGCAAGCCCGAGGTGCGTGTGTACGACGACGTCGTCGAGGCCGTGGCCGATGCCGTCGAGTCGCAGTACCAGCCCTGGACGTCGCGTGACAGCGCGCTGGGCGCGGCGTGGGGCGCCGTGGCGCTCGTGCTCGTCGCGGCCGCCCTGCTCGTCGGCGCGGACCCGGCCGCGGCCATGCCGCCGGTCGTCGCGGCGGCAGGCGCGGTGCTCGCGCTCGCCTGCGGAGCAGTCGTCGGGCGCGTCGGTCGGGAACCCGCCACCGGGCGCATCCTCGTCCTGGCCGCCGCCGTCCTGGGTGGGGTCGCCGGCCTGACCGTGGGCACGTCCGCGCCGGGCTGGGGCTGGCCTGCGGTGTGGGCGGGCGTCGGGCTCGTGGTCGCCGGCCTCGTCGGGATGCCCGCGTTGGTCGACCGACGCGAGCTCGCCGCCGGTCCCGTGGTGCTCGGGCTCGCGCTCGCGGTCAGCGGGGCGACCGTCGCGCTCACCGACGCCGCCGCAGGAGAGGTGCTCGCGGTCGTCGTCGCGATCGTCGTCACCGCCAGCATCGGCGTGCCGTGGCTCGCGCTGTCCAGCACCCCTCTGCGCGTGGTCAGCGCGCGGACCGAGGCGGAGATCCTGCTCGACCCGCCCCCCGTCGACCCCGAGCGCGTGCGTCGGCAGCTCGAGAGCGGGCACCGCCTGCAGGTCTCGCTGCGGGTCGCCGTGGGCCTGTTCGCGCTCGCGGCCACCCCCGCGGTGGTCGCCCTGGGCGTCGTCGGCACGGTCCTGCTGCTCGTCGGCTTCGCCGGCGTGCTGCTGTCGAGCCGGCAGTCGTACTCGCGGCTCGACGTCCTGCTGGTGGTCTCCGCGGGGATCGTCGGGATGGCGGCGACCGTGTTCGAGGCCGCCGTGCTGCACCCGTCCTGGCGGGGCGCGCTGGTCGCGCTCGCGGGCGCCGGTGCGGCTGTGGTCGTGGGGGTCGGCCTGGTGGCCCCGCGCCAGAGGGTCGGCCTCGCGCGGGCGGGCGACGTCCTCGAGGTGACCTGCCTGGCCGTCCTGCTGCCGCTCGGCGTCGCCGCTGCAGGGTTGGTCTGAGCGGCCGATGGCGTCCAAGCGTGACCTCGTCGAGGCGCAGACCTACAGCCGCCGTCGGCTCCTCACCGCGTTCGTCAGCGGCGCGCCGGCCGGGCAGGAGCTCGAGCCCACCAAGCCGATGCGCGGCGTCGTCGCGGGCATCCTGCTCACCGTGATCCTGGTGCTCGGCAGCCTCGCGTACGGCCTGCTCAAGCCGACGCTCCCGGACGGCTGGGACGACAGCTCGCTCGTGGTCGTCAAGAACGTCGGCACGCGGTACGTCGCGGTCAAGGGCACGCTCTACCCGGTGCTCAACACGACGAGCGCTCGCCTCGTCGTCCCGTCGTCGAGCTTCCACGTGGTGCAGGTGTCCGAGGACGACATCGCCGACACGCCTCGGGGCGCCGCGATCGGCATCGCGGGCGCCCCCGACGCCCCGCCCGCCGAGGACCGGCTGGTCGCCACGGGCTGGCTCTCGTGCCTGGTGCCCGACGGCGCGCGCACCACCCTCGGCGTGGACCTGCCGGTCGACGTCGACGGGGACGGGGCCGACGACGCCGCGACCGCCCCGCCGGTGGCCTCGGGCCCCGCCCCGGGTGTGCTGGTCTCGGTCGACGACGACGACGACGTCTACGTCGTCGCCGGTGGCCTGCGGTACCTGATCCCGCTGGAGGTCCGGTCGGCGGTGCTCCGCGCCCTCGGCCTGGACACCGTGACTCCGGTCCCGGCTCCGGCCGGCTGGCTCAACCTCTTCCCCGCGGGCACCGACCTCGAGCCGGTGACCGTGCCCGACGCCGGCAAGCAGGTGCCGTCGACGTCCGGCCTGCCGCTCGACACCGTGATCGGCACGGTCGTCGAGGTCTCGGGCGTCGGCACCGACACGAAGCGCTACGTCGTGAACCAGGCCGGGGACCTCGCGCCGCTGGGCGACCTGGCCCTCCCGCTGTACGAGCTGGGCTCCGGGCAGGACGCCGCGGTCGTGCGGGCGAGCGCCGCCGACATGGCGGACGTCCGCACGGCGACCGAGTCCGCCGCGCCCGCCGACTGGCCCCAGACCGCACCGGTGCCCGTGCCGGCCGACCGGTCGGCGTGCGCGCGCCTGACCACCGGCGCCGAGACGCACGTGGACCTGGTCACCACGGCGGCCGACCCCGACGCCGCCGCCGGCGTCCTCGTCGCCCCCGCCGGCGGTGCCCTGGTCCGGGCGGCCACGACCGACGCGGGCGCGGGCGGCGTGCTGCTGGTGGACGAGAGCGGCTCGGCGTTCCCGGTGCCGGACGCGAGCGACGAGGTGCTGGCCAGGCTCGGCTACACGCCCTCGCACGTCACGCGGGTGCCCCCGGCGTGGACCGCGCTCCTGCCGGCGGGGCCCGCGCTCACCGAGGACGCCGCCGCGACGCAGGTGAGCCCGGCCGGCGCATGATCAAGGGTCTGGCGGGTGGCGTGGCGGCGGTGCTGGTCGCCGTAGGCCTCGTCGCGCTGGGATCGCCCGCGCTGGCCGCAGGCACCGCGTGCGAGCTCGACCATCCGGTGCTGATCGACCAGCGCCCGCCCGCCCTCGACCGGCTCTCCGCGGACCTCGCCTGGACCACGGCCACCGGGGCCGGCGTGCTGGTGGCGGTGGTCGACTCCGGCGTCGACTCGAGCAACCCGCACCTGAGCACGGCCGTCGTGCCGGGCGTCGACGTCGTCGGCGTAGCGACCGAGACGACGGGCCGCACGGACGTCTTCGGGCACGGCACGGCGGTCGCCGGCGAGATCGCCGCCCGCACGATCGAGGGCTCCGGGGTCGTCGGCCTCGCGCCGGACGCGACGATCCTGCCCGTCCGCGTCTACTACTCGGACGACGATCAGGCGACGCGGGACGGCGTCGCGCCCGACGCGGGCCGGATGGCCGCCGGCATCCTTGCGGCCGCCGAGCGGGGCGCCCGCGTCATCAACGTCTCCATGAGCACGACCGTCGACGACCCGGTCCTGCGCTCGGCCGTCGAGCAGGCGACCGCGGCCGGCTCGCTCGTGGTCGCGAGCGCGGGCAACCGCGCTACGGCCGACGACAAGGCCGACGTCCCGCACTACCCGGCCGCGTACCCGGACGCGCTGGCCGTGACGGCCGTGGACGTGGACGGCAACGCCACCGAGGACTCGATCCACGGGCCGCACGTCGATGTCGCCGCGCCTGGGACCAACGTGCTGACCACCCTGCCCGGCGGCGGGGACTGCATGCTCGGGGTCGAGGCGTCGAGCAGCTACGCGACGGCGTACGTGAGCGCGGCCGCCGCGCTGCTGGCGGAGCAGCACCCCGACGAGTCGCCGGCGCAGTGGGCGTACCGGCTCGAGGTCACGGCGGCGCGGGAGCACCCGGCCGAGCGGGACGACCTCGTCGGCTGGGGACTGGTGCGGCCGGCGTCGGCGCTCAACTTCGTCGACGACGGCTCCGCCCGCGGGCCGGACAGCCCGGTGAACGCGCGCCCGGCCGCCCAGGTGGCGCCCGCGCAGGTGATCGACACGTCGGTCGAGGTGTCGCCGCTCGCCGCCCCACGGAGTGCCGCGGCGTGGTGGGTGCTCGGCGGACTCACGGCGGTGGCCCTGACGGCACTCGGGGCGCGCGTGGTGGGGGACCGTCGACGCCGCCCGGTCTCCCGATGATCGACGACCGCGTCACGCTCGAGGTCGGGGTGGCCACCGCGCAGGCGCGGCGCCTGCAGAACGAGGACAGCGTCTGGGCCGTCGACGGTGTCTACATGGTGGCCGACGGCATGGGCGGGCACGACGCCGGCGAGGTGGCCAGCGCGACGGCGATCGGCGTGCTCAAGGAGCTCGGCGGCGCGGCGCGGACCACCGACGACGTCCGGCGCGCCGTGGAGGCCGCCCACGCCGCCGTGCGGGCGCTGCCCTCCTCGACCGGTCGCCGCCCGGGCACCACGGCGACGGGCGTCGTGCTCACGGTGCACGGCGACACCCCGTGCTGGCTGGTGCTCAACGTCGGCGACTCGCGGACGTACCGGATGGCCGGCGGCGTCCTCGAGCAGGTCACCACGGACCACTCGGAGGTGGCGGAGCTCGTCGCCGAGGGTCTGCTGACCGCGGACGAGGCGAGGATGCACCCGAGGCGAAACGTGGTCACGCGGGTTCTCGGCGGCGGCGCCTCGCAGGTCGAGCCCGACGTCTGGCTGCTGCCCGTGAGTCCCGGGGACCGGATGCTCGTGTGCTCCGACGGGCTCACCGACGAGCTGTCGGACGCGCGCATCCAGGCAGAGCTGCGCGCCGAGGACGCCGCCCAGGCCGCGGCGGACCGGCTGGTCAGCGCGGCCCTGGCGGCCGGCGGCCGGGACAACGTCACGGCGATCGTCGTCGACGCGACGCTCAGCCGGCGCTGACCTCGGCCGCGCGGCGCCCCAGGCGCTGGGCGCGCCCGTTGCGGACGCCGTCGACGGTCAGGAGCGCGAGCGCCACCCAGACGAGCCCGAACCCCCACCACCGCGCGGCGGGCATCTGCTCGCCCAGCACGACGACGCCGATGATGAGCTGCAGGGTCGGCGCGATGTACTGCAGCAGCCCGAGCATCGACAGCGGCAGCCGTCGGGCGGCGGAGTTGAAGAACAGCAGGGGGATGGCAGTGACGACGCCCGACGAGACGAGGATCAGCGCGTGGCCGGCGCCCTCGGTGGCGAACGTCCCGGTCCCCGTCGCGTTGATCCAGACCAGGTAGCCGGCCGCGAGCGGGGCCAGCACGAGCGTCTCGACGGCGAGGCCCGGCACGGCGCCGACGCTGCGGCCGACCCGGTTCTTGATGAGGCCGTAGAACCCAAAGCTGAGCGCGAGGGCCAGGGCGATCCACGGCAGCTGCCCGTAGCCGGCGGTGATGACGACGACGGCGGCGGCGCCGAAGCCGAGGGCCACCCACTGGACCAGGCGCAGCCGCTCGCGCAGCACGACCACCGCGAGCGTCACCGTGACCAGGGGGTTGATGTAGTACCCGAGCGCGGCGTCGACCACACGGTCGGTGAGGATGCCGAACACGAACACGAGCCAGTTGACGGCGAGCAGGACGGCCGCGATCGAGAGCAACCCGAGCGTGCGCCGGTGCCGCAGCGCGGCGACGAACGCGCCCCACGTGCGGGTGACGCCCAGCAGCAGGATGCAGAACAGCAGCGACCAGACGACGCGGTTCGCGATGATCTCGACGGCGCCCGCCGGCTGCAGCAGCGGGAAGTACAGGGGCAGCACGCCCCAGAGCACGTACGCGCCGATGCCGGCGGCGAGGCCGAGGCGGTCGAGCGGGGCCTCGGGGGAGGTGCTGCGCAGTGCGGCAGACGGGCGCGCGGCGGTGGGGGAGTCGGGCACGGGGCGAGCCTAGGTCCCGGTGCCTGCGCCCCTTCGTCCGTCTCACGCGTGTCCAGATGCTGGCGTCCGACGAAGGGTCGCCTCACCGCCGGTCCTACACTGGTCGCGAGCACAGTCCTGCACGGTGCCGTCGGTCGTGCCTGGCTCTTGCCGGTAACCGGCAGGACGCACCAGCCCGCAGGGCTCCCCTGATCGGAAGGCACCCGCGTCCCGTGAGCACCCCGACTCTGCGAGTGGCCGTCGTCGGCGCAGGACCGGCCGGCATCTACGCCGCCGACATCCTGTCGAAGACCGACCTCGACGTCAGCATCGACCTCTTCGAGCGCCTGCCCGCGCCGTTCGGCCTCGTCCGCTACGGCGTCGCGCCGGACCACCCGCGCATCAAGCAGATCATCGTCGCGCTGCACAAGGTGCTGGAGCGCGGTGACATCCGCCTCCTGGCCAACGTCGACTACGGCACGGACCTCAAGCTGGACGACCTGCGCCAGTTCTACGACGCCGTCATCTTCTCCACGGGCTCCATCCGCGACGCGTCCCTGCCGGTCCCGGGCATCGACCTCGAGGGCTCTTACGGTGCCGCGGACTTCGTGTCCTGGTACGACGGCCACCCGGACGTCCCGCGCACGTGGCCGCTGAACGCCCAGCACGTCGCCGTCCTCGGCGCCGGCAACGTGGCGCTCGACGTGGCCCGCATCCTGGCCAAGCACGCCGACGACCTGCTGCCCACCGAGCTGCCGGGCAACGTCTACGACATCCTCAAGGCCTCGCCGGTCACCGACGTGCACGTCTTCGCCCGCCGCGGTCCGGCCCAGGTGAAGTTCTCCCCGCTGGAGCTGCGCGAGCTCGGCCACGTCCCCGACGTCGACGTCATCGTCTACCCCGAGGACTTCGACTTCGACGAGGGCTCGATGGCCGCCATCCACTCCTCGAACCAGACCAAGCAGGTCGTCAAGACCCTCACCGACTGGACGCTGAAGGAGCCGGAGGAGAACACCGCGAGCCGGCGCATCCACCTGCACTTCCTGCACAAGCCGGTCGAGATCCTCGGCGAGGACGGGCACGTCGTCGGCATCCGCACCGAGCGCACCGCGCTGAACGGCGACGGCAACGTCACCGGCACGGGCCAGACGCACGACTGGCCGGTCGAGGCCGTGTACCGCGCGGTCGGCTACTTCGGCTCGCCGCTGGTCGACATCCCGTTCGACGACGTCGCGGGCGTGATCCCCAACCGCGAGGGCCGCGTGGTCGACGTCGACGGCGAGCACCTGCCGGGCGTCTACGCCACGGGCTGGATCAAGCGCGGTCCGGTCGGGCTGATCGGGCACACCAAGTCGGACGCGTCGGAGACCATCCGACACCTGGGCGAGGACGTGGCCGAGGGCGGCGAGGGCTTCTACACGGCCACCGACCGCGAGCCCGAGGCCGTCACCGAGTTCCTGCACGGCCGCGGGGTCGACGTCATCACGTGGCAGGGCTGGGAGCTCCTCGACGCCTACGAGCGCTCGCTGGGCGAGCCGCACGGCCGCGAGCGCGTGAAGCTGGTCCCGCGCGACGAGATGGTGTCGGTCTCGCTCGGCCGCGCCTGAGAGAACCACCCGCAACGTCCGAGCAGAGGCAGGTCAGGGCCTGCATCTGCTCGGACGTTGTCGTTCAGGGGCCGGTGATGCGGCGCAGGAACTCGCGCGTGCGCTCCTGCTGCGGGTCGCCGAGCACCTGCTCGGGCGTGCCGCGCTCGTGCACACGGCCCTCGTGCAGGAAGCAGACCTCGTCGGCCACCTCGCGCGCGAACGCCATCTCGTGCGTCGCGACGACCATGGTCAGGCCGGTCTGCTTGAGCTCGGCGAGCAGGGACAGGACCTCGCCGACGAGCTCCGGGTCGAGCGCGCTGGTCACCTCGTCGAGCAGCATCACGGCGGGCTTGCCGACGAGGGCGCGCGCGATCGCGACGCGCTGCTGCTGACCGCCGGAGAGCTCGTCGGGAAACGCCTGGGCCTTGCTCGCCAGGCCGACCCGCTCGAGGACGGCGAGCGCCTCGGCCTTTGCCTGCTCGCGCGACGTCTTGTGCACCAGCCGCGGCGCGAGCGTGACGTTGTCGATCACGCGAAGGTGCGGGAACAGGTTGTACGCCTGGAACACCATGCCGATGCGGGCGCGCACCACGTTGGCGTCGAGCCGCGGGTCGGTGATGTCCTGCCCCTCGAGCTCGATGACGCCGTCGTCGATCTCCTCGAGCAGGTCGATGCACCGCAGGAGCGTGGACTTGCCGGACCCCGAGGCGCCGATCAGGACGACGACCTTGTGCGCCTGCACGTCGAGCGAGAGGTCGTCGAGGACCACGTGGTCGCCGAACGCCTTGCGGACGCCGTGCACCGACAGCAGCGGCGCTCCCAGCTGCAGGGGCTTGCCCGGCATCGGGTCGCGCATCCGCCCGGGCGTCACCGCATCGCCCCGCCGCCGGCCAGCGCACCCTGCGACCCCACCCAGCCGGAGCGCTTCGCGAACGCGTCCGTGAACCGAGTGAGCGGGATGGTCAGAGCGACGAACAGCACCCCGGCCACGACGTACGGCGTGAAGTTGGCGTAGCGCGCCGTCTCGATCTGCGCGGCGCGCACCGCGTCGATGGCGCCGAGGATCGAGATGAGGCCCGAGTCCTTGGACAGCGCGACCAGGTCGTTGAGCAGCGGCGGGATCACGCGGCGCACGGCCTGGGGGAGCACCACGTGCCGCATCGCCTGCGCGTGCGTGAGCCCGAGGGAGCGCGCGGCGGCCACCTGCGACGGGTGGATCGACTCGATGCCGGCGCGGAACACCTCGGCCACGTACGCCGAGTACGTGAGCACCAGGGCGAGCCCGCCGAGGACGACCGCCGACGTGGGGATCCCCTGCAGGCGGAGCCCGGGCAGGCCGAAACCGACGAGGAGCAGCACGAGGATGAGCGGAAGGCCCCGGAACACGTCGACGTAGCCGGTGGCCAGCGCGCGGATCGGGTAGAACACCGGGCCGCGCAGGGTACGCGCGAGCGCGAGGATCATCGCGAAGATCACGATGAAGACCGCGCTCACCGCCATGACGCGGATGTTCAGCCACAGGCCCCGCAGGATCGCCGGGAAGGACGCGGTCGCGACGTCCCAGTCGAAGAACGACGCCTTGACCCGCGGCCATCCCGGTGACGACGTGAGCGCGAGGACCGCGATCGCGACGAGCGCGACCGTCGAGACGGCGGCCACGGCCGTGGACCGGCGGGTGCGGGCCTGACGGTAGGCGTCCCGTTCCTGCTGGCGCTCCGAGGGCACGAAGCCCACCGACGAGCTCACGGGAGGATCACTGGAGGACCGGAGCACCCGCGGCGTCGGTCAGCCACTGCGCCTCGAGGTCACCGAGCGTGCCGTCGGCGTCCAGGGCGTCGACGGCCTCCGTGACCGGCTTGGTCAGCGCGCTGCCCTTGTCGAGCACCAGGCCGAACTGGTCGCCGCCCGCGCTGTCCGGCAGGGTGCCGACGATGATCCCGCCGTCCAGCTCGGCCGAGGTGATGTAGAGCGCGGTCGGCAGGTCGACGACGATCGCGTCCACGAGGCCCGACGTCAGGGCCTGCTTGACCTGGTCGTTGTCGTTGAACGGCGACACCGGCGTGGTCGGGTCGATGGCCTCCTGGGCGGCCGTGAGGCTCGTCGTGCCCACCATGGCACCGATCTTCAGGGCCTTGAGGTCCGCCAGGGTCTTCGCGCCCGCTCCGGGCGATCCCTCGAGCGTCACGACGGCCTGCGAGGTCGTGTAGTACGGCGACGAGAAGTCCAGGTTGGCCTTGCGCTCGTCGCTGATGGACACCTGGTTGACCGCGAAGTCGAACTTCTTGGCGCCCGGCGCGATGATCTGGTCGAAGCTGGCGACCGTCCACTTCACGTGGTCCTTGTCGAAGCCCAGCTGGTCCGCGACGGCGTAGGCCACGGCGGACTCGAAGCCCTTGCCGCTGGTCGGGTCGTTGTCCACGACCCAGGGCTCGTAGGCGGGGTCGGAGGTGGCGATCGTGAGCACCCCGTCCGTCACCGTCGCGAGGCTGCCGTCGCTCGGCGCGGCCCCCGCGTCGTCGTCGGTCGGGGCGCACGCGGCGAGCGCCAGGGCGGCCAGGGCGGCGAGGGCGGTCCAGCGGGCTGTGCGCACGGGCGTTCTCCGGAGGCTTGTCGTGGGACGTGGGGACAGGATACGAGGGAACCTGGACACGGCGGCGCGCGTTCCAGGGGTGCACGAGCCGAGACAGAGAGAAGGACGATGGGCCACCAGCACAACAACGGACTGAAGACGGCCGCGCTCTTCGGAGCGATGTGGGCCGTCCTGCTCGGCATCGGCTGGCTGCTCGGCGGCGGCACCCCGAAGTACCTGCTCCTGTTCACGGGCCTCGGCCTCGTGATGACGGCCTACAGCTACTGGAACTCCGACAAGATCGCGATCCGTGCCATGCGCGCGCGGCCCGTCAGCGAGATCGAGCAGCCGGGCATGTACCGCATCGTGCGCGAGCTCTCGACGGCCGCGCGCCAGCCCATGCCGCGCCTGTACATCTCCCCGACGGCGGCCCCCAACGCCTTCGCCACCGGCCGCAACCCGCAGAACGCCGCCGTGTGCTGCACCGAGGGCATCCTCCAGCTGCTCGACGAGCGCGAGCTGCGCGGGGTCCTCGGGCACGAGCTCATGCACGTCTACAACCGCGACATCCTGACGTCGTCGGTCGCCGCCGCCGTCGCGGGCGTCATCACGTCGCTCGCGCAGTTCGCGCTCTTCTTCGGCGGGGGCAGCGACCGCGACCGCGGCGGCAACCCGATCGCCGGTCTGCTCCTCGCGTTCCTCGCACCGATCGCCGCCACGATGATCCAGCTCGCCATCGGCCGCACCCGCGAGTTCGACGCCGACGAGGACGGCGCCCGCCTCACCAACGACCCCCTGGCGCTCGCCTCCGCGCTGCGCAAGCTCGAGCAGGGCACCAAGGCGCGCCCGCTCCCGCAGGACCGCCAGCTCGTCGACGTCTCGCACCTCATGATCGCCAACCCGTTCCGCGGCGCCGGCATCGGCCGGCTCTTCTCGACGCACCCGCCGATGGCCGACCGCATCGCGCGCCTGGAGGCCCAAGCCGGCCAGCAGGGCGGCATCGAACGCTACTGACCTGCGACCCGTCCGGCGTCCATCACGACGCAGGCACGCGCAGCGCGACGAGCCGCGCCGTCGGCGGCCGCTCCCCGCGGCACCGGAGGGTCAGCGGTAGTTCGTGAACTGCAGGTCGGCGTCCACGTCGGCGCCCTTGAGCAGCGCGATGACGGCCTGCAGGTCGTCGCGGCTCTTGCCGGTGACCCGCAGCTCGTCGCCCTGGATCTGCGTCTTGATGCCCTTGGGCCCTTCGTCGCGGATGATCTTCGCCACCTTCTTGGCGGTCTCGCTGCTGAGGCCCTCCTTGATGAGCGCCTCGAGGCGGTACTCCTTGCCGGACGGCTTCGGCTCGGGTGCGTCGTCGCCGCCGGTGTCCAGGGACTTCAGGGAGATGCCGCGCCGGATCAGCTTGGTCTGGAAGACGTCGAGGATCGCGAGCACCCGCTCGGAGGAGTTGGCGATCATCAGGATCTTCTCGCCGCTCCACGCGATCGAGGCGCCGACGCCCTTGAAGTCGTACCGCTGGGCGATCTCCTTCGAGGCCTGGTTGAGGGCGTTGTCCACCTCCTGGCGGTCGACCTTGCTGACGACGTCGAACGAGGCTTCGCTCGCCATGGCTCTCCTCCTGCTGCCCGCGGTCGCGCGGACTGGTCTCGTGGGCGTCGGTGCTCGTGGTGCTCGCCTGCGTTTCGCGAGCACTGCCCGGGAGTTGCTATCCTTCCACCCGCACGCTGCACGCGCGTTCGCCCCTGGGGCGTCCTCTCGGTCGGTGGGCACACCCTTGGCGGGTTACCCGAGTGGCCAAAGGGGGCTGACTGTAAATCAGCTGGCAACGCCTACGGGGGTTCGAATCCCTCACCCGCCACGGACCGGACGGCCGTTCTCCTCGCGAGAGCGGCCGTTCGTCGTTCCCGGGACAGCACGACGGGCCGCCCCCGAGGTCGAGGACAGCCCGTTCGTGGGTCGGTCAGGCCGTCGCGGCGCAGGTGTACGTCCCCTCGGTGAGCGAGACCGTCGCACCCTCGTAGAGCGTGTCGAACGTCCCGGCGTCCTGCGCCGACCCGAACGCGACGCCCACGCCCAGCGGGTCGGCGAACCCGGTCAGGCCGGCCAGCTGCTCCTCGGCGCCGCTCTGGCACGCGGGATCCCACGGCAGCGTCTGGTAGCCGAGGGCGGACAGGGAGTCGATCGAGGGCTGCAGCGTGGTCGTGTCCCCGTCGCCGGTCTCGGTGACGTCGGTCCACACCACCCAGAACTGGTCGGCGGCGGCGGTGGGGTCGATCGCGGTGGGCCAGGTCGTGGCGGCCTGCGTGCCCGCCGTGCCGGCACCCGAGGTGGCGGCGTCGTCGTCGCCACCCGTGCACGCGGTGGTGCTGAGCAGGAGGGCGGCGGTGAGCGTGAGGGCAGCAACGATGCTGCGTCGAGGCTGGCGCATGGGCCGGATCGTGGCACGCAGCGAGCGGCACCGACCATGACGTGAATCGTTTAGGAACGGGGCGGTGACGCACGGCACGGCGGCCGATTTCGCGACCACCCCAGGGCCCGTGTAACCTTGCTCGCGCTGCCCCGATAGCTCAGTCGGCAGAGCGTCTCCATGGTAAGGAGAAGGTCAAGGGTTCGATTCCCTTTCGGGGCTCTGTGGTGTGTTCGAAGGATGTGTCGTGATTCCGCGGCACTGACCCGGGCGCATCGACATGGCGGGGTAGCTCAGGTGGTTAGAGCACACGGCTCATAATCGTGGTGTCGCGGGTTCGAGTCCCGCTCCCGCTACCGCCAGTGACACAACAGCGCGTCGGCCGGCGCGCAATGACGAGATCGCATGCATCCCGTACCGGGTGCGAGAGGTGGCAAGACCATGGCCAGCAAGAGCTCGGACGTCCGTCCGAAGATCACGCTCGCGTGCACGGAGTGCAAGGAGCGGAACTACATCACGAAGAAGAACCGTCGGAACGACCCCGACCGTCTCGAGATGAAGAAGTTCTGCCCGCGCGACAACCGCCACACCCTGCACCGCGAGACCCGCTGACCTCGCGTCCATGCCGGTCGATGTCGGGTACGCGGGACGTCAGTACCCGCCGACCGAGGCCTACGAGGTAGGCGCAGAGAAGCTCCGGGAGTTCGCCGACGCGGTCGGCGCCTCCCACGCAGCCCACACGGATCCGTCGGTGGCGCGCACGCTCGGGTATCCCGACGTCATCGCGCCGCCGACGTTTGCCGTTGTCGTGGCCCAGCGGGCCGAGGCCCAGCTGTTCGAGGACCCCGCCGCCGGGATCGACTTCAGCCGCGTCGTGCACGCCGACGAGCGGTTCACGCACCACCGGCCCATCCACGCGGGCGACCGCCTGGTCACGGTCCTGCACGTCGACTCGATCACCGTGCGCGCCGGGCTGGCTATGATCACGACGCGCGCCGAGATCTCGGCGGAGGACGGCGAGGCCGTCGCGACCGTCGTGTCCACGCTGGCCGTGCGCCCGGAGGAGTCATGACGAGCGAGCTGACCGTCGGCGACGAGGTCGCCCGCCGCGAGATCACCGTCGACCGCGCGCGGCTGGTCCGGTACGCCGGCGCCAGCGGCGACTTCAACCCCATCCACTGGAACGACCGCGTCGCCACCTCGGTCGGCCTGCCGGGCGTCATCGCGCACGGCATGTGGACCATGGGCGCGGCCTCGAGCGTCGTCGCCGACTGGGCGGGGGACCCCGGTGCGGTCCTCGACTACCAGGTCCGCTTCACGCGTCCCGTCCCGGTGCCCGATCCCGGGGCCGCGACCATCGAGGTCGTCGCCGTCGTCGGCGCCCTCGACCCGGAGGCCGGGACCGCGCGCATCGACCTCACGGTCGCCGTCGCCGGCGTCCGCGTGCTCGGCAAGGCCCAGGCGGTCGTCCGCCTCAGCTGACGGGCGCGGGGCCCGTCGTGGTCCCGACCCGAAGCTCCACGGGCAGCTCGCGCGTGGACGGGCCCGAGCCGGCCAGGAAGTCCTCGACCGCGTGACCGACCGCGGCGCCCTTCTCCTCCAGCGGCTGCACGACCGTGGTGAGCACGTCCGGCTGGAGCCACGGCAGGTCGAGCCCGTCGAACCCGCTCACGGACACGTCCTCGGGCACGCGCAGCCCGAGCTCCCGGGCGGCGAGCACGACGCCGGACGCCAGCAGGTCGGACTGGCAGGCGATGGCGGTCGGCCGGTCGGCCGTGGAGAGCAGCGCGGTGCCGGCGGTGCGGCCGTGCTCGACCAGCGACGCCGGCGTCTCCCAGATCGCGACGGGCGTGACCCCCGCGTCGGTGACGCCGGCCATCCTCCGCCGGGTGATCTCCCAGTTGAGGTGGTCCATCTGGTCGGCGGCCACGAGCCCCTCGCCGCGCGACCGGTCGAACGGAAGCGTGACGGTGGCGATCCGGGTGTGCCCGAGCGAGAGCAGGTGCTCGGTCGCCTGGCGCATCCCGCCGCGGTCGTCGATCCCGACCGAGCTGACGTCGCTCTGGTGCTGGCCCTCGAGGAGGACGGTCGGGATGCCGCGCCGCCGCAGGGCGCCGAGCATGGGGTCGTCCGTCGTGCCGCCCCACATGATCACGGCGACGTCCATCGCGGCGGACTCGATCAGGGGGTCGACCGCCGGTCCGCTCGGGTCGCTGGACCCGGGGATGAGCAGGACGCCGAGATCGAGCGGGCCGAGCGTGCTGACCAGGCCGTCGAGCACCTGGATCGACACGGGGTCACGGAACGAGCGGCGCAGCGAGTCGCCCACGATCACGCCGACGATCCCCGACCGCCCGCGGCGCAGCTGGCGGCMGAGCGGGTTGGGCCCCGAGTAGTCCAGCGCGGCGGCCGCGTCGAGCACCCGCTGCCGGGTGGCCGCGGCGATCGGACCGGCGCCCGAGAACGCGAGCGACGCGGTCGACACCGACACGTGCGCCGCGGCGGCGACGTCGGCCAGGGTGGGGCGTAGGGAAGACAGGTCTCGGACCTCCGGGTCGGCGGCGCGGACCTGGAGGGACGCGACGCGCGGACGGGCAAAGCGTTTGACGCAGCGGCCAGCGTACCCGCAGACTGTGGCCGTCCCTCAAATCGATTCGACCGATCCCGACGGCGCCCGGTCGAATCGATTCGATACGCAAGCCAGAACGATGGAGCGAGCCGTGCGCCACCCCACCCCCGCAGTGAGTCGAGCCCGCTGGCTCCTCATGGGTCTCTTCGCCCTCGCGGGCATCACCTTCTCCAGCTGGCTCGCGCGGATCCCGACGGTCCGCGACCTGCTCGACCTGTCTACGTCCGAGCTCGGCGTCCTGCTGCTCGTCGGCTCGGTGGGCGCCCTGCTCACGGTCACGGTCTCGGGCATGGTCGTGCAGCGGTTCGGCAGCCGCGTCGGGATCATCGCGTCGACGGCCGTGCTCGCGGTCGCCCTCGTCCTCATGGGCATCGGACCCTCCATCGGGTCGCTGACCATGCTCGGCATCGGCATCTTCCTCAACGGCGTGGCCGTCGCGCTGGGCAACGTGCCCCTCAACGTCGAGTCCGCCCGCATCGAGCGCGCCATGGGCCGCACGGTCATCCCGCAGTTCCACGCCGCCTTCTCGATCGGCGCCGTGACCGGCTCGGCGCTGGGGGCGACGGCGTCGCACCTCGGGGTGTCGGTCACGGCGCAGTTCGTCGCGGTCGCGGTCCTGGCCGTCGTCTGGCGGCTGGCCTCGCTGCGCGGTGTCGTGCTCGCCGACGCCCACGGCGACCGCCCCCGGACGCGTGCGGTCACGCCCGCCGGGGCGGCGACGATGGGCCGACGCCGCCGGATCGCCAGCTCGCTCGACTCGTGGCGGGAGCCCCGCACTCTGCTCATCGGCGTCGTCATCATGGCCGCGGCCCTCTCCGAGGGGTCCGCCAACGACTGGCTGTCGCTCGCCGTGGTCGACGGGTTCGACCAGACCGAGGCCGTCGGCGGCGCGATGCTCGGCGTCTTCGTCGGCGCGATGACCCTGGTCCGCCTGCTCGGCACCCGCCTCATCGACCGGTTCGGCCGCGTCCCTGTCCTGCGGGTCTCGGGGGTCGTGTCGATCGTCGGCCTGCTGCTCTTCGGCTTCGCGCCGTCCCTGGTCCTGGCCGCCGTCGGCATCGTGCTCTGGGGCTTCGGCGCCGCGCTCGCCGTGCCCGTGGGCATCGCCGCGGCGTCCGACGACCCCATGCGCGCGGCCGGTCGCGTCGCCGTGGTGTCCTCGTTCGCCTCGGTGGCCTCGATCGCGGCCCCACCGCTGCTCGGGATCGCGGCCGCGTCGACCGGCGCCCGGCACGCCCTCGTCGTCATCGCCGTCGCGATGGTGGCGAGCGTGCTGCTCGCCGGGCGCGTAGCCCCCGAGCGGGTGTCGATCGCGGAGGCGCCCACACGTCCAAAGGACGACGAGCCGATCGTCCATCTCGCGGACGCCGACCCGGACCCGTACGGCGCGATCGCCGCCCGGCACGCCGACCACGTGACGGCCGACCGCCGTCACACCCGCCGCCGCCTCGTGCGTGTGCCCTAACTAGCGAACGGACGACATCATGAACACCGGAGGGCCGATGACGACGCCAGCGGGACACGACGACGAGCTGCTCGGGACGAGCGCGTCCGCGCACGTCTCGCGCGTGGTGGAGAAGGCCTCGATCGCCGTCTTCGTCGTCTTCTTCCTCAACGGCTTCAACTTCGCCAGCTGGGCCGCGCGCCTGCCGGCGATCCGCGACGGGCTCGGGTTCGACCCGGCGCAGATGGGCCTGCTGCTGCTCGTCGGCGCGGTCGGGTCGCTGGTCGCGCTGCCGCTGTCGGGCATGGTGATCGAGCGGCTCGGTGCCCGCCGGACGGTGCTCGCGTTCGCGATCCTCAACGCCAGCGGGCTCGTCGTGGCCTCGATCGGCGTGGCGCTCGGCGAGGTCGCGGTCGTCGGCCTGGGGCTGGTGCTGTTCGGCGTCGGCACCGGGGTCTGGGACGCGTCGATGAACGTCGAGGGTGCGGTCGTCGAGCAGCACCTCGGTCGCACGATCATGCCGCGCTACCACGCGGGCTTCTCGTTCGGCACCGTGGCCGCCGCCGGTATCGCCGCGGTCGCGGCGTGGCTGCACGTCCCGGTCATCGTGCACATCCCGATCGCGGTGGTCCTGTCGGTGGTCGGCGTCGCGTTCGCGGTGCGGGCCTTCCTGCCCGCGGCCGACGAGCCGGACCTGCGGCACCCGGCCGACCGACCGGAGAAGGGTGCCCGGGGGGCGCTGGCCGCCTGGCTCGAGCCGCGCACGCTGCTCATCGGTCTCGTCGTGCTGGCCGCCGCCCTCACCGAGGGCTCCGCCAACGACTGGGTCAGCCTCGCGGTCGTCGACGGCTTCGACGTCCCGCACGCCCTGGGCGCGCTCACGTTCGCCATCTTCGTCACGGCGATGACGGGCATGCGCTGGTTCGGCACGACGCTGCTCGACCGGTACGGCCGCGTGGCGATCCTGCGCCTGTGCGCAGCGCTGTCGATCGTCGGACTCGTCACCTTCGCGCTCGCCGGCCACCTCTGGCTCGCGGTGATCGGCATCGTGGCCTGGGGTGCGGGCGCCGCGCTCGGCTTCCCCGTCGGCATGAGCGCGGCCGCCGACGACCCGATCCGCGCCGCCGCGCGGGTGAGCGTGGTCTCGACCATCGGGTACAGCGCGTTCCTCGCCGGCCCGCCGCTGCTCGGCCTGCTCGCCCAGCACGTCGGGTACCGGCACGCACTGCTGGTCATCGTCGTGCCCGTGGTCCTCGGTCTGCTGGTGGTGAACGCGGCCGCCCCGCTCAAGCAGCGAGGGCTAGCCTGATCGCGTGCAGACCGAGCTGAGCACGGACGACTGCTCGCCCGCGAGCGTCCCTCCGACGATCCACTGGCCCGCCACGACCGCGCTGTCCTCCAGCCTCGCCGACCTCACGACCCTGCGGGTCGGCGGTGCGCCGAGCCGGTACGTGGAGACGGCGACCGAGGCCGAGCTGATCGAGACCGTGCGCGCGGCGGACGAGGCGGGTGAGCCCGTGCTGGTCGTCGGCGGTGGGTCCAACCTCTTGGTGGCGGATGCGGGGTTCGACGGGGTCGTCGTGCGTGACGTGCGCAGCGGGATCGATGTCCCGGACGCCTCGGCGTGCGCCGGGGCGACGCTGAGCGTGCCGGCCGGGACGCCCTGGGACGACGTCGTGCGGTACGCGGTCGAGCAGGAGCTCACGGGCATCGAGACGCTCTCGGGCATCCCGGGTTCGACGGGTGCGACGCCGGTGCAGAACGTCGGCGCGTACGGCCAGGAGGTGTCGCAGAGCATCGCGACCGTCCGGGTCTGGGACCGCAGCCGCGGCAAGGTTCGTACGCTGCCGCTGGTGACGCTCGCGTTCGGCTACCGCACGTCGCTGCTCAAGCGGTCGATGCGGTCGGCTGACGCCGACGATCCGCGTGCCCCATGGTCGCCGACGCCCCGCTACGTGGTGCTGGACGTGACCTTCCAGCTGCGCCCCGGTGATCTGTCCCGCCCGATCGTCTACGCCGAGCTGGCCCGGACGCTGGGGATCGAGGTCGGCCAGCGCGCGCCGCTCGCCCAGGTCCGCGAGACCGTGCTCGCCCTGCGGGCCCGCAAGGGCATGGTGCTCGACCCCGCCGACCACGACACGTGGAGCGCGGGCTCGTTCTTCACCAACCCGTTCCTCTCCGCCGACGCCGCGGCCGCGCTGCCGGAGGACGCCCCCCGCTTCCCGACGGACGACGGGCGCGTGAAGTCGAGCGCCGCCTGGCTCATCGAGCGGTCCGGCTTCTCGCGAGGCTTCGGTGCTCCCGGCCCCGCGACGCTCTCGACCAAGCACGCGCTCGCGCTGACCAACCGCGGGGGAGCGAAGGCCGAGGACCTGCTCGCGCTCGCCCGTCAGGTGCGCGACGGCGTCCGGGCGTCCTTCGGGGTCGAGCTCGAGCCGGAACCGGTGCTGGTGGGCGTCACGCTCTGACGCCCGAGCAGCGCGCCGTGCACCAGCACGAGCGCCTCGTCGTCGGTCAGGCCGGCCGCCCGGACGGCGGCGACGTACGTCTCGGCGGCCCGGCGCGCGATGTCGGTCGGCACGGAGGCGCCCTCCGCGATGACCGTCCCGGCTCGGCGACGGGTCTCGACGACGCCTTCGGCCTCCAGCTCGCGGAACGCCCGCGCGACCGTCCCGGCGGCCAGACCGAGGTCGGTGGCCAGCGCGCGGATGGTGGGCAGCCGGTCGCCGGCCACCAGCCGCCCGGCCGCGACGTGCGCGACCACCTGCGCGCGGATCTGCTCGAACGCGGGGACGCCGGAGGTGAGATCGACCTCGAGCTGCGCGGTCATGCCGTCACGGGCGGGGCAAGGACCGGCACGGTGGCGGCACCTGCCGCGGGGGCGCGGCTGCAACGCAGCGCGACGACCGCGGCGGTGAGCGCGATGACGACGGCGGCGACGGCCGCGGTCGCGGCGAGGGCCCGTGCGGATCCGGGGCCGAAGGCGTCGGCCCATCGGGGGTCCACCCCTCGTACGGCGTTCGCGGCCACGAAGACGCACGGTGTGAGCGTCCAGGCGACCATCAGCTGCACCCCGGCCAGCACCCGCCGGGCGGAGGTTCTCCGCAGCGTGGCGTCCGCAGCGGGGTCCGTGTCGGCCACGGCCGGCCGACGGGCGACGAGGGCGAGGACAGCGATGCAGCCCGCGACGAGGACGACCATGGGGACCCCGATAAATCGCCCGTAGTACCACCCCGGGAACGGGCTCATCGTGCTCACCGACCCGTCGACCTGAGCGTAGGAGAGCGAGCGGCCACCGGTCCCCGCCACCGCCCCGCAGAGCACCAGCAGGAAGCCGAGCAGCGCGAGCCACGTGCAGGTCAGGGCGGCCAGCGCGCGGGGGGTGATGTCTCGGATCCGGCGCCGGACCAGGGGAGCGCGACGCACCGGACCCGCCGGTCGGGGCCAGGTCAGCTCTCCGACCAGGTGCACGACCACGAACCCGACTCCGGCGAGGGACGGCAGAGCGGCGGTGATCGCGCCGAGCGTGAGCCCCTGGAGATACGGGGTCGAGAGGGCGAGGACGGCCAATGGCACCGGGATCAGGACGCACCAGGCGAGCAGGGAGACCCGGCGGGCGTGCCCGGTGGCCGCGATCCACGCCTCCGACGGTGAGATCGGACCGGTCGTGCGAACGGGCCGCAGCGCCCAGGCGACGCCGCCGACGAGAGCGAGTGCGAGGACAAGCCAGATGCTGACGACCATGACCGTCTCCTGTATCAATGAGTTGATGTATTGATACAATGACGTGAGTCGCTGCGCGGTGTCAAGACGCCAGCCAGTCGTCCACCCCGGCAAGCAGCCGCGCCCGCACGCCGTCGCTCGCGCGGCTCGCCCGGATCGACGACCGCGCCAGCTCCGCGAGCTCGTCGTCGGTGAACTCGTGCACCTCGCGCGCCAGCACGTACTGGTCGACCAACCGGGACCGGAACAGCAGGGGGTCGTCGGCCCCGAGCGCCACGGTCGCGCCGGCCTCGACGAGCGCGCGCAGGGGGACGTCGGACGCCCTGTCGTACACGCCGAGCGACACGTTGGACGCGGGGCACACCTCGAGCGCCACGCCCTCGTCGACCACGCGCGCCAGCACGCGGGGGTCCTCGGCGGACCGGACGCCGTGGCCCAGGCGGTCGGGGTGCAGGTGCTCGACGACGTCCTCGACGTGCGCGGGCCCCAGGAGCTCCCCGCCGTGGGGCACCGAGGCCAGCCCGGCGTCACGGGCGATCGCGAACGCGTGCGCGAACTCGGACGTCTCGCCCCGGCGCTCGTCGTTGGACAGCCCGAAGCCGACCACCTGGCCGGGCCCGTCGCCGGCGTGGTGGGCCGCGAGCCGGGCCAGCGTGCGCGCCTCGAGCGGGTGCCGCATGCGGGAGGCGGCGACGATGACGCCGACGTCGACCCCGGTGCTCGCCGATGCGGACCGCACCGCGTCGAGCACGATCTCCAGCGCGGGCGTCAGGCCCCCGACGAACGGCGCGTACGACGTCGGGTCCACCTGGATCTCGAGCCGGCCCGACCCCTCGAGCGCGTCGTCCTCGACGGCCTCGGTCACTACCCGGCGCATGTCCGCCTCGCCGCGGACGCACGCGCGCGCGGCGTCGTAGAGCCGCTGGAACCGGAACCAGCCGCGCTCGTCGGCGGGCACGTGCAGGGCGTCGTCGTCGAGGAGGGCGGACGGCAGGCGGATGCCGTGGGTCGCGGCCAGCTCCGCCAGCGTGGAAACCCGCATGGAGCCCGTGAAGTGCAGGTGCAGGTGGGCCTTCGGCAGGAGGGCCAGATCGCGACTGCTCACACGCCAGCCGTGGTCGCGTCGATCAACCGGTACCCCACGCCCCGGACCGTGTCGAAGTGTTCCGCGCCGACCTTGCGCCGCAGGTACCTCACGTACACGTCGACCACGTTGGACCCGGGGTCGAAGTCGAAACCCCACACCTCGGACAGCAGGCGCTCGCGAGTGAGGACATCGCCGGGGTGGCGCAGGAACGTCTCGGCCAGCGCGAACTCCCGTGCGGAGAGGTCGACCTCCTGGGTGCCGACCTTCATCCGTCGGGTCCGCAGGTCCAGCTGGAGCGCCCCGTGCTTGAGCACGGAGGCCTCCCCGGGCGCCGCCGTCTGGGCGCGCAGACGCAGCCGGACGCGGGCCAGCAGCTCCTCGAACCGGAACGGCTTGGCCATGTAGTCGTCGGCCCCGGACTCCAGCCCCGTCACGGTGTCGGTGACCGACGAGCGCGCGGTGAGCACGATGACGGGCACGGTCTCACCGGCGGCTCGCAAGCGCCGCAGCACCTCGAACCCGTCGATGTCCACCAGGCCGAGGTCGAGGACGAGCAGGTCGACGTCGCCCGCCTGGACCCGGGCGATCGCGTCCTCGCCGGACGTCACGGCGCTCGTCTCGAACCCGGCGGCGCGCAGGCCCTTGGCCACGAAGGCGGCGATGCGCTCCTCGTCCTCCGCGATGAGGATGTGCGTCATCGGTTCTCCACCAGCTGGGCGACGGTTCGGGTCTCGCCGTCCACGAGATCGACGGCCGGCAGGTCCAGCACGAAGACCACGCCGGGCCCGACGTTAGCCGGTGGATGCTCCACGAACACCTCTCCGTGGTGGGCGTGGGCGATCGCGGCGACGATCGGCAGCCCCAGCCCGGCGCCGTGGGAGATGCGGTCGGCCTGCCCGCGGTGGAACCGCTCGAAGATCCGGCCCTCCTCGCCGGGCGGCACCCCGGGACCCTCGTCGCGCACCCACAGCAGCAGTCGGTCGCCCGACACCTCGCTGCCGAGGCGCACGGTGGAGCCCGGTGCTGAGTAGCGGCAGGCATTCGCGAGCAGCTGCAACCAGGCCTGTGTGACGCGCTGCGCGTCGAGCTGCACCGTCACGTCCGCCCGGGCGGCCACCACCCAGCGCCGGTCGCCCAGCGCGCGGGCCTTGTCGTACACGTCGTCGGTGAGCCGCCCGACGTCGGTCGCCGAGTACTGGACGAAGTCGGGTCGGTCCGTGGTGGCGAGCGTCATGAGGTCGTCGACCAGGCGCTGCATCCGGTCCAGCTCGTCGAGGGCGAGGGCCTGCGTGGCGCGGACGTCGTCGGGATCGTCCGGGTCGAGCAGCTCCAGGTGGCCGCGCACGATCGTCAGCGGCGTGCGCAGCTCGTGACCCACGTCGTCGAGGAGCTCGCGCTGCGACCCGAAGGCCCGCTGGAGCCGGTCGAGCATCGCGTTCACGGTGCGCGCCATGTTCGACAGGTCGTCCTTGCCGGTCACGGCGATGCGCTCGGACAGGTCCGACTCGGTGATCCGGCGGGTGGTGTCCCGCAGCAGGCGGATCGGCCGCAGCAGGCGCCCGACGACGAACCAGGCGACGACCGCGATGACAGCGAGGGCCGCGAGCCCGACGGCGGAGTAGGTGAGGAAGGTGCTGCGCAGGCCCGACATCTCGGCGGAGCGGTCGAAGGCGACGACGAACATGCCGGTGCCCGGGTCTCCCGACAGGAGGACCGGCACGGCGATGAGGCGGTACCGCGTGGTGCCGGTCGTGACCGTCCGGGCCAGCGCTGCGGTGTCGACCGGCAGCGTCGCCAGGGCCGCGACGAGCTCGGGGTCACGCTCGAGCCGGAGCGACCGGGTCTCGGCTGCGGGGAGCCACTTCGGCTCGCCGTCGACCAGCGTGATGACGCCCTCGTTCTTGCCGGGCACGCGGTTGCGGACGCCCTCCTTCAGCACTGCGCTCACGCTGTCGAAGGGAAGGTTCGTCGTGGGGTCCTTGCCGGCCTGCACCTGACGCAGCGCGGCGACGGCGCGCGACAGCGAGTTGTCGATCCGGGCGTCGGTCTCGGCAGCCTGGAGCGCGAAGGCGGTGCCGCCGGCGATCATCACCGTCAGGGCCGCCAGCAGGACGACGGCCGTGAGCAGGCGCGCCCGGACCGTGAGGTGCGCGAGCGTGCGCCGGTGTGCAGGGGCGGCAGCGCTCACGGCGCCCGAAACGTCGGCGCGGGCGCTGCGATGCATGGGCCCAGTATGTCCGCCGGGTCTGGCCGTGCGCAGGCGTCTCAGGTCGGCCGTCCGCGACCGCCTACTCGGCCTCGGCCAGCAGCGACTGGATCCGGGTGATCCCCTCGACGAGGTCGTCGTCGCCCAGCGCGTAGGACAGGCGCAGGTACCCGCTCGGCCCGAACGCCTCACCGGGCACGACGGCCACCTCGGCCTCCTCGAGGATGAGCGTCGCCAGCTCGGCCGACGTCGTCGGGGTCACGCCGCGGATGGTCCGGCTGAGGACACCCTCGACCGACGGGTACACGTAGAACGCGCCCTCGGGCGTCGGGATCCGCACGCCGTCGATCTGACCGAGCATCTCGACGATGGTCCGGCGCCGCCGGTCGAACGCGGTCCGCATCTCCTCCACGGCCGCGAGGTCGCCGCTGAGGGCGGCGATCGCCGCCCGCTGCGACACGTTCGCCACGTTGGACGTCAGGTGCGACTGGAGGTTGGTCGCCGCGGAGATGACGTCGGCAGGGCCGATCATCCAGCCCACGCGCCAGCCGGTCATGGCGTAGGTCTTGGCGACGCCGTTGAGCACGATCGTCGTGTCCGTCAGCTCGGGCACCACGCGCAGGATCGGCGTGAACACCGCGTGGTCGTACGTGAGGTGCTCGTAGATCTCGTCGGTGATGACCCAGATGCCGTGCTCGAGCGCCCAGCGGCCGATCTCGGCCGTCTGCTCGGGGGAGTACACCGCGCCGGTCGGGTTCGACGGGGAGCAGAAGAGCAGCGCCTTGGTCCGCGGCGTCCGGGCCGCCTCGAGCTGCTCGACTGTCACCAGGTACCCCTGGTCCGCACCGGCGAACACCTCGACCGGGACGCCGCCCGCGAGCCGGATCGCCTCCGGGTAGGTGGTCCAGTACGGCGCTGGCAGCAGCACCTCGTCGCCCGGGTCCACGATCGCCGCGAACGACTGATAGACGGCCTGCTTGCCGCCGTTGGTCACCAGCACGCTCGACGGCTTGACCTCGTAGCCCGAGTCCCGCAGCGTCTTCGTCGCGATCGCCTCGCGCAGGGCGGGCAGGCCGGCCGCCGGCGTGTAGCGGTGGTTCACCGGGTCCTTGGCGGCGGCGACGGCCGCGTCGACGATGTACGCGGGGGTCGGGAAGTCGGGCTCCCCGGCACCGAAGCCGATGACCGGCCGGCCGGCCGCCTTGAGCGCCTTGGCCTTGGCGTCGACCGCCAGCGTCGCGGACTCGGCGATCGCGGCCAGTCGGGCGGACACACGGGCACGGGGAGGGGTCTGCTCGCTCACGGCCCCCATAGTGGCAGAGGTCACGTCGGGTCGTGCCCGTCGTATCGGCGCGTGGGCTGGTGCCCTCCGCGCGGTTCGACCCACGGGCGCTCGTCGCGTACAGTGAACCCCCGGCGGTTGACGTCCGCCATGATGAGCCGTGCCCCGGAGGCCTCCGGGTGGCCGCTCGGACCCCCCAGCGGGTGGTGTCCGTCGGTGCGTGCGCACGGGGAGTCGTGGAGGCCCAGGCCGCCGTAGGGCAGTGGCGCAATTGGTAGCGCAGCGGTCTCCAAAACCGCAGGTTGCAGGTTCGAGTCCTGTCTGCCCTGCGCACGCGTTTCTACGTTCAGGTGTGTCGGGACGTACGAGATGGCGAGCAGGACCGCCGGTCGGTCCGGCGCGACGCGTCGGCCGCCCGTCTGCTGGGTATCCGCACGGGGCCCGGCTTGAGGAACCACCACGAGACGTAGGGGCCAGACGTGAGCGAAACAGCACCGGCTGCGGCGTCCGACGCCGAGGGTTCGGCGGCGCGCCCGTCGGCACCCAAGGCCCGCAAGGGTTCGTCGGATGCTCGTCGCGGCCTGTTCGCCCGCATCGCGCTCTTCGTCCGCCAGGTCGTCGCGGAGCTGAAGAAGGTCGTCCGGCCCACGCGGTCGGAGCTGATCACCTACACGAGCGTCGTGCTCGTGTTCGTCGCCGTGATCATGGCCTTCGTCACCGTGATCGACCTGGGCATCGGCAAGCTCACGTTCTGGGTCTTCGGAGGCTGACGGCCGCTCGGGGCCCGGCCCCGACAGCTAGGCAGTCGCCCCACCAGGGTTGAGCAACCACCGCGCCGGTTCGCCGGGCGCACACGCTGGAGAAAGCAGGTTCGCACGTGTCGCAGGAGTCGCAGGAGCCCACCACGGGCGCCGAGGCGGAGCTCGAGGACGCCATCGCGTCGGTCGAGGCCGTCGAGGCGTCGGCGCAGGACAGCGTCGTCGACGACGCTGCCGTCGACGAGGCCACCGAGAGCGACGAGGTTGCTGAGTCCGACGAGGCCGAGTCCGACGAGGCCGAGTCCGACGAGGCCGAGGCCGACGACGAGCCCGACGTCGAGGAGGACCCGGTCGCGGCGTTCAAGTCGCAGCTGCGCAGCCAGCTGGGCGACTGGTTCGTCATCCACTCCTACGCCGGCTACGAGAACCGCGTGAAGGCGAACCTCGAGAACCGTCGCCAGAGCCTCAACATGGAGGACTTCATCTACCAGGTGGAGGTCCCCATGGAGGAGGTCGTGGAGATCAAGAACGCGCAGCGCAAGGTCGTCAAGCGCGTCCGGATCCCCGGCTACGTCCTCGTCCGCATGGACCTGACCGACGAGTCGTGGGGCGCCGTCCGGCACACGCCGGGCGTCACCGGCTTCGTCGGCCACACGCACCAGCCCGTCCCGCTCACGCTGGACGAGGTCTTCTCGATGCTCGCGCCATCGCTGGAGCCCAAGCAGCCGACCACGGCCGCCGGCGCCGCCAAGGCCGCCGCGCAGATCAAGGTCGACTTCACGGTCGGCGAGTCGGTCACCGTCACGGACGGCCCGTTCGACACGCTGCCGGCCACGATCTCCGAGATCAACGCCGAGAACCAGAAGCTCAAGGTTCTCGTCTCCATCTTCGGCCGGGAGACCCCGGTCGAGCTGTCCTTCAGCCAGGTCGCCAAGATCTGACTGAGCTGCGCCGCCCTGCGGCTCAGCACTGCAACCGGGTCATCGCCCACGGCGTCGGCCCACGACACGAACGGAAGCAGCTATGCCCCCGAAGAAGAAGGTCACCGGCCTCATCAAGCTCCAGATCAAGGCCGGCGCGGCCACCCCTGCGCCGCCGATCGGTCCGGCGCTCGGTCAGCACGGTGTCAACATCATGGAGTTCTGCAAGGCGTACAACGCTGCCACCGAGGCGCAGCGCGGCAACGTCATCCCCGTGGAGATCACGGTGTACGAGGACCGCTCGTTCACCTTCATCACGAAGACGCCGCCGGCCGCCGAGCTGATCAAGAAGGCCGCCGGTGTGGCCAAGGGGTCCCCGACCCCGCACACCGTGAAGGTCGCCACCCTCACCAAGGCGCAGGTCAGCGAGATCGCGAGCACCAAGCTCGAGGACCTCAACGCGAACGACCTGGCCGCGGCCGAGAAGATCATCGCGGGCACGGCCCGCTCGATGGGCATCAAGGTCGAGGGCTGACCGGAGTGTGAGCGCAGGTCAGACCGAGAAGAAAGAGCATCGGGCTGACCTAGCAAGAACACAGTGGGCTGATCCCAGCTCGCTGAGAAGTGTGGAAGGGCCTGAACGGCCTGACTGACCACGACAGGAGAACAGCATGGCCAAGCACAGCAAGGCGTACCGCTCCGCGGTCGAGAAGATCGAGGAGGGCCACCTCTACAGCCCTCTCGAGGCCGTCCGTCTCGCGCAGGCGACGTCCACCACCAAGTACGACTCGACCGTCGAGGTGGCTTTCCGCCTCGGTGTCGACCCCCGCAAGGCGGACCAGATGGTGCGCGGCACGGTCAACCTGCCGCACGGCACCGGCAAGACCGCCCGCGTCATCGTCTTCGCCACGGGCGAGCGTGCCGAGCAGGCCCGCGCCGCGGGTGCCGACGAGGTCGGCGGCGACGAGCTCATCGACAAGGTCGCGGCCGGCTACACGGACTTCGACTCCGCCGTCGCCACGCCCGACCTCATGGGCAAGGTCGGTCGCCTCGGTAAGGTCCTCGGCCCGCGTGGTCTCATGCCGAACCCGAAGACCGGCACCGTGACGATGGACGTGGCCAAGGCCGTGTCCGACATCAAGGGCGGCAAGATCGAGTTCCGCGTGGACCGTCACGCGAACCTGCACTTCATCATCGGCAAGACCTCGTTCAGCGACGTCTCCCTCGTGGAGAACTACGCCGCTGCGCTCGACGAGATCCTGCGTCTGAAGCCGTCCGCCTCGAAGGGTCGCTACATCGCCAAGGCGACGTTCTCGACCACGAACGGCCCCGGCATCCTGGTCGACCAGAACAAGACGCGGAACCTCACCTCCGAGGACGACGCCGCCTGACGCTGGCAGCACGCACGACGAAGGCCCGGTTCCCCCTGCGGACCGGGCCTTCGTCGTCCTGCGGGACGGGCTGTCAGTACGGCAACCACTGCGTGATGCAGGTGCCGCCGTCGCTCGAGCACTCCAGCCGCAGCGGTCCGCCGGGGCGGACGTCGAAGCGGAAGTACCCGACGTCGTCGGTCTCGATCGTCGCCACGTCGCCCTCGGGCGTGCGCAGCGTGACCCGGCCCCGCGTCGCGGGGAGCAGCTGGCCCTCGATCGAGGACGTCTCGACCTCCACCTCGACACCGAGGCCGTGCCCCTCGAACACGAGCGTGCGAGACGCTCCACCGGAGCGGTCGCGGACGCCGACCGGCGCGTCGAGCGAGGTCGAGTCGTAGACGAGCTCGAGCAGCAGCAGGTCCATCTCGAGGCCGGCGCGGGCGTCGACCATGCCGCGGTGGGCGCGGAACGCCAGGTCGGCGCTGGCGACGACGCGGTCGTAGGTGTCCGCCTCGGCGAGTGCGAGGTTCAGGTCAGCCGCGAGGGCCTCGTCGTCGGGCCACGGCGAGTCGCCGTGCGCTCCGGTGGTGTGGGCGCGGTCATCCGAGTGCCAGGACATCGCGTCCTCCTTCTTCAGCCGTGGAGGCCGTCCAGGCCTTCACGTAGTTCTTGATCGCCGCCGTCTGACGCAGGCGGGCGAGGCCACGACCCCGGGTGGGGCCGATCGATCCGACGGGTACCCCGAGCTTCTCCGCGATCTCCGCGTAGCTGAGCGGGGGGTCGACGGCGAGCATGAGCAGGATCTCGCGCTGGTGGACCGGCAGCTCTGCCAGACCTTCGCGCAGCGCGCGCTCCCGCTCGAGGTGCAGCATCCGCTCGTCCATGTCGGAGTCGGACACGCCGTCGAGCCGGCCACCCTGGGGGTCGACGGGGACGGTGCGCCGGTTGACGTTGGTGACGCGGATGCACTCGTGCCGCGCCGTGGTGGCGATCCAGCCGGGCAGCGCGTGCGGGTCCCGGAGCTTCTCGAGGTTCTCGAGCAGGTTCAGCCACACGGTCTGCGCGACGTCCTCGGCCTGGTGCGGGGTGAGCCGGAACTGGCGCACCCGGGCCACGACGGCCGGGGTGTGCCGTCGCACGATCTCGCCCCAGGCACGTGAGTCCCCGCCCAGGGCGCCCGCCACCAGCGCGGGGGCGTCCCACCGGCGGTACGGATCCTCGTCGTCCATGTCTGTATCCCTTCGTCCGAGGACTCGGGAGCCATCATGGCGCGCGGTGGGAACGGTGCCCAGCACTTCAGACCCCCGGCAGGATGTCGAACGTCTGGCCGAAGTCCGRCATGGGCCGGCCGTCGGCCAGCAGCTGGACGTAGGCCTGGCGGGCGGAGAGCCCACGCTCCTGCATGAGACGCGCGACCGCGCCCGCCACCTGCGGCGCGGCGAACGACGTCCCGCTCCAGCGCGAGAACGAGTCGKCGGGAAACGTCTCGGGGTCCTCCGTGAAGTCGGGGGACTGCTCGCCCTGCACGTACGTCGACAGCACGCCCTCGCCGACGGCGGAGCAGTCCACCCACCAGCCGTGGCTCGAGAACGCGCTGGGGCGCAGGTCTGCCGTCAGGGCACCGACCGACACCACGCGGCGGAACGCCGCGGGCCAGGTCGGCGTCGTGTCGCCGAAGTTGCCGGCGGCGGCGACGATCAGCGTGTCCTCCCCGCGCTCGATCTCGATCTCTCGCACCACCTCGAGTGCCGCGGCCATCGCGAGCGACGGCTGGTCGAACTGGGTCTGGGTGCCGAGCGACAGGTTGACCACCTGCGCGCCGTCCCGCACGGCGCGGACGATCGCGCAGGCCACGTCGATCTCGCTGCCCGTGCCGCCGGTGCCGAGCGCCCGGTACATCGTGATGTCGGCGGTGGGTGCGACCTGGGCGATGATCCCGCTGACGAACGTCCCGTGACCCGCGGAGAAGTCGAGGAAACCGTCGAGGGGGTCGGCGTCGAGCGGGTCGACGTTGATGTCGACGGCGTGGGTGGCCGGGTCGTCCTGGGTGATCCGCGGGATGCCGGTCAACCAGCCGTCGCCCCGCAGAGCGCCGTCGATTCCGGTGTCGATGACGGCGACGCGCGCACCGGCACCGTCGCCCGTGGCGAAGGTGTCGTACGAGTCGAAGGTTCCGATCGTCGGCACCGCGACCCCGCTGAAGGGCTTGACGATCGGGCCGAGGGGCGCGATGTGGGTCAGCGACGCGGCGAAGCCGCGGGCGCGCAGCTCGCCGACCGTGTCCTCCAGGTGCTGGGTCGTGGTCGGCTCGGTGCTGACCAGCCTGACCAGCCGGCTCTCGAGGTCGGTGCACCCGAGCGGCGCCTCGGCCAGCCCCCGGCGCTGCACGTAAGTCCGGACGCCTCGGTCCTGCCAGGACGACTCGGTCACCAGGATCTCCCCGGTCACCACCATCGTCTCGAGCCCGTTGTCCTTGACCACCACGTCGAGCCGGGTGTCGTGCCGCAGGTTCCACCGCTCCTGGACCGCGGTGTTCAGCCTCCGTCGCAGCCCGGCGTCGGTGCGCCGCTGCGCCAGCTCGTCGACCTGCCGCTGGACACGCTGTCGTACCCGTGGGGGGACTGGCTCGACGGCCGGACCGGTCCGGTAGTCGCGACCGAAGGGCCTTCCCGGGGTACGGGGTTCGTCCGCTGACGTGCTCACATGTACTCCTTGCTCCGCCTAGACTCCGAAAGATGTGCCCGTCCGGTCTCGGGGTCGAGCCGCCTCCACCGAACGACGATCCTCATGCCCTACCAGAGGCCCGAGCCGACCTCCTGATACATCTCAGCTCGCTGATGGACGCGGTCGACATCGATCCGCGGTCGGTGGAGCCTCAGGCGCAGGCCGTCGTGCAGGTGGCGCGCACGCGCAAGGACCCCGAGCTGCTGGGATTGAGCCTACGGCTGCTGGCCGGGACATTTAGGGCACGATGGGACGATTCGTCCGCGCGCCCGTTGCTCGACGAGGCGCTGCGCGTCACGCGTCGGCACGGCGTCTGGCACGTCGCGGCGACGGTGCTGGCCAGCCGCGCGTCCGTCCTGCACGATCTCGGCGACGCCGGCGCAGCAGCCCGGGACCTCGACGCCGCGATCGCGGCGATGAGCCGCGCGACGGACATCGAGCCGGCGGAGCGCGCGCGCTTCCTCGGTCGGGTCGGGCTCTCGCTCGCGATCGTCGAGCAGCACGCCGGGCGGCTGGCCGAGTCCGAGCAGCGCTACCGGTCGCTGCTCGCGGCCCGCGGCCTGGAGCCGCGTTCCGAGGCGATCGCGACGAACAACCTGGCGCTCGTCCTGGCCGAGCGCGGCGAGTACGACGAGGCGATCCGCACCGCCGACCGAGCCGTGGCGCTCGCCATCTCGAAGGTGCCGAGCATCGAGGGGCCCCTGGTGCAGAGCCGCGCCTGGATCGCGGTCCGAGCCGGCCGCCTCCAGGAGGGCATGCGGGACTTCGACCGGTCGGCCCGGGCCTACGTCGACGCGGGCATCCCGCTGGGGGAGTACTACACGGAGTACGCCGACGCCATGACCGACCTCCGGCTGCTCCCCGAGGCGGCCGCCGCCGCGGCTCGCGCGGTCGAGGAGCTCGACGCGGCGGGGCTCCAGCTCGCGTTGACCGAGGCGCAGATGCGGCTCGCGCGGATCTACCTCCTCACCGGTCGGCCCGAGGAGGCCGGCGCACTGGCGGACGTGGCTGCTCAGGCGGCCCGGCGCCAGCGACGCGCGACGTGGTCCGCCCGCGCGCAGCTCATCGGCGTGGAGGCGCGGCTCCGTGCGGGCACCGCAGGGCTCGGCGAGCTCGGGGTGGCGCGCCGCGCCGMGGGGCGGCTCGAACGGTCCGGGGATCTGCACGGTGCCGTTGAGGCGTACCTCGTCGCGGGTCGGGTGGCGCTCGACCAGGACCRTCCGGGTGCTGCGGGGCCAGCGCTGTCCCGGGCCCGTGCGCTCGCCGGGCGTGGCCAGGTGCTCGTCCGGCTGCGCGGCCGGCTCGCGGGTGCGCTCGCCGAGCGGGCGTCGGGACACCCGGCCGGCGTGCTGACGGAGTGCAGGGCGGGCCTGCGGGACCTCGCCACGCACCGCTCGAGCCTCCCCACCATCGAGCTGCGCGCGCTCGCGTCGGGGCACGGGGCGGAGCTCGGCGAGATCGGGCTCGGGGTCGTGCTGGCCGGTGCGTCGCCGGCGCAGACGCTCGCGTGGATGGAACGGACCCGCGCCGCGGCGCTGAGCGCCCGGCTGCAGACGTCGGAGGCCCGTCAGGTCGGGACGCGTGAGTCGTGGGGACCGACCGGGGCCGTGGCCGTGCGTGGCCTGAACGAGTCACGGGACGCGCGGGTGCCCGTGCTCGACTGGTCCACGGAGTACGAGTCGCCGGCGCCCGTGCCTGCCCGCCCCCGCGCGCCGGGGCTCGCCGCGGTCCGCGAGGCGCTCGACGGGCGGACCCTGGTCGAGTTCGGGAAGTTCGAGGGTCGGCTCGTCGCCGTCGTCGTCGCACCGCGGGGCGCCCGTCTGGTGGAGCTCGCCGACCAGCAGGACGTGGCCGCCGAGCTCCGGCCGCTGCTGTTCGCCCTGCGACGGCTGGCCAACCCTCGCGGGGGTGCCGCCGCGGACGCCGCCCGGGCGAGCGCCGACCTGCGCATCGCGCGGCTGCGCGCCCTGCTGATCGCGCCGCTGGGCGTGCGGGACGACGACGAGCTGGTCGTGGTTCCGGTCGGCATGCTGCACGGCGTGCCGTGGTCCTGCCTGCACGGCGGTCCGCTCGCCCAGGCGCCGTCGGCGAGCTTCTGGGTCCGGACGCGCCGCGCCGCGCAAGCCCCGCGCGGGGCGGGCGGCACCGTGCTCGTCGCGGGCCCGGATCTCGTGGGTGCCGGCGAAGAGGTCGACGCGCTCCGCGAGGTCCACCCCGGCGCCCTCGTGCTCACCCCGGAGCACGCCCGGGCCGAGCAGGTCGTCGCCGCGCTGGCCGACGCCGACCTCGCGCACCTCGCCTGCCACGGCTCGCAGCGGGCCGACAACCCGATGTTCTCCTCGCTGCTGCTCGCGGACGGCCCGGTGACCGTCCAGGAGCTGCACGGCGCGGGAGTGGCGCCCCACCGGCTGGTCCTCGCGTCGTGCCACTCGGGTGCCGACGTCGCGTACGCGGGCGACGAGATCCTCGGCTTCGTCAGCGCGATGCTGGCGCAAGGCACGGCCGGCGTGGTGGCCAGCATCGCCGCGGTGCCGGACGTGGCCGCGGTCGACCTCATGCTCGGCCTGCACCGTGGCCTGCGGCAGGGCCTGACGCTCGCGAGAGCGCTGCACGCGGCGCGCGCCGGGGTGGACAGGTCGTCGCCGGAGGGCTTCGTCAACTGGTGCACGTTCAGCGCGCACGGCGCCGCCTGACTTGCTGGCGGCGGGGAGCGGATTTGGCCGTCGTCCGGGCGTGCCGTACCTTAGGGACATCCAAAGACCGCCGGTCGTCGGTCCGTCGTGCGCACACCAGTGAGCATCGCGGCCCGCCCGAAGTCCCGCAGCAGCGGAGGCCAGCGCAGGTGAGAGTTCCCGGAAGGTTCGGTTTGCGCCGAGCCGCCTGACGAGCCCCGCGCCTGCGCGGGGCTCTTTCGTTTGTGGGGCGTGACGACCGGTGGCACCACCATCGGAAGGATTGCCATGGCGAGGCCGGACAAGGCAGCCGCTGTCGCAGAGCTCACGGACCTGTTCCGCGAGTCGAACGCGGCCGTGCTGACCGAGTACCGCGGGCTCACCGTTGCTCAGCTCAAGAAGCTGCGCAAGGCGCTCAGCGGCAACGCAACGTACTCCGTGGTGAAGAACACGCTGACCGCGATCGCGGCCAAGGATGCCGGCCTCGAGGGCCTCGACGACGCGCTTGCCGGCCCGTCGGCGATCGCCTTCGTCTCCGGTGACCCGGTCGAGGCGGCCAAGGGACTGCGTGACTTCGCCAAGGCGAACCCCGCACTGGTCATCAAGGGCGGTGTCCTCGACGGACGCGCCCTGACCGCTGCGGACGTCACCAAGCTCGCGGACCTCGAGTCCCGTGAGGTTCTGCTGGCCAAGGCGGCCAACGTGTTCAAGGCGTCGCTCTTCCAGGCGGCCTACCTGTTCACCGCGCCCGCCGCTCAGGCGGCACGCACCGTCGACGCTCTCCGGCTCAAGCTCGAGGAGTCGACCGAGGTCGCTGCCTGAGCCATCCGGCTCCAGGCACTTACTGAACCCCCCCGCCCAGGTAGGCCGCACCGGCCGCCGGGCATCGAACGGAAGGAACCGCCATCATGGCGAAGCTCACCACCACCGAGCTCATCGACGCGTTCAAGGAGCTCTCCCTCATCGAGCTCTCCGAGTTCGTGAAGGCGTTCGAGGAGACCTTCGAGGTCACCGCTGCTGCTCCCGTCGCCGTTGCGGCCCCCGCCGGCGCCGGTGGCGCTGCCGAGGTCGAGGCCGAGGAGGAGAAGKACTCGTTCGACGTCGTCCTCGAGGCCGCCGGTGACAAGAAGATCCAGGTCATCAAGGAGGTGCGCGTCCTGACGTCCCTCGGCCTGAAGGAGGCCAAGGACCTCGTTGACGCCGCCCCCAAGGCCGTCCTCGAGGGCGTTGCCAAGGACGCTGCCGAGAAGGCCAAGGCGACCCTCGAGGCCGCTGGCGCCACGGTCACCCTCAAGTGATCACCGCCTCCGCCCACGTCGGTACGCCGACCGGTCGGAGGTAGGGAGCCAAGCTCCCGCAGCGCGTTCGACGAAGCCCGCGCCCCGATCAGGGGCGCGGGCTTCGTCGCGCCGGTGGCGTCGCGACGACCGGGCTCCGTCCACAGCCGGACGGGTGCCAGGCTTTCGCGGGCCCGCCGGGTGTGCCACCATGTGCGCGGCGACAACGTCGTCGCCGGGACGGGCGGAGACGCCTGTTCTATCGGACGCCTCAGGGTCCACGTCGACGCCGACGGGGAGCTCGCCCCGAGGTGTCGATGCCGGGTGGACTTTGCCACAGCGGCCGAGTATGCTAGCGCTTTGCGCTGGCCTGTGCCCGCGATCCCGTATAACCCGAGCCCACCCTCGTCGTTCGTACACGACGTCCGGAGGTTCGCCGGCCGGGGGATCGCGCCTAGCCAGGACCAGCGCAGCGTGCACTCGATCCGCTGGGAAGGACCCCTCTTTTGGCTGCCTCGCGCACCCCTTCTGCTCCGACCGCCGACGCCATCGCGAACCGCACCGCATCCCGCCGTATTTCTTTCGCCAAGATCCACGAGCCCCTCGAGGTCCCGGACCTGCTCGGTCTGCAGACGGAGAGCTTCGACTGGCTGCTCGGCAACGAGAAGTGGCAGGGCCGTGTGGCCAAGGCCCTCGAGGCCGGCCGTCAGGACGTTCCCGAGACCGCTGGTCTCGAGGAGATCTTCGAGGAGATCTCGCCTATCGAGGACTTCGGCGGATCCATGTCGCTGTCGTTCCGTGAGCACCGCTTCGAGCCGCCGAAGTACACGGCCGAGGAGTGCAAGGAGAAGGACTTCACCTTCGCCGCCCCGCTGTTCGTCACTGCGGAGTTCGTCAACTACACCACCGGCGAGATCAAGAGCCAGACGGTCTTCATGGGCGACTTCCCGCTCATGACCGAGCGCGGCACCTTCATCATCAACGGCACCGAGCGCGTGGTCGTCTCGCAGCTCGTCCGTTCGCCCGGCGTGTACTTCGAGCGCACGGCCGACAAGACGTCCGACAAGGACGTCCTCACGGCCAAGGTCATCCCGAGCCGCGGTGCCTGGCTCGAGTTCGAGATCGACAAGCGCGACAACGTCGGCGTGCGCGTCGACCGCAAGCGCAAGCAGAACGCCACCGTGCTGCTCAAGGCGCTCGGCATGACGGACGCGGAGATCCGCGAGGAGTTC
Source organism: Cellulomonas sp. P1_C4 (assembly GCF_056406355.1). Taxonomy (NCBI): domain Bacteria; kingdom Bacillati; phylum Actinomycetota; class Actinomycetes; order Micrococcales; family Cellulomonadaceae; genus Cellulomonas; species Cellulomonas sp. P1_C4. Next base: position 39,317 of record NZ_JBFUAI010000019.1, read on the forward strand.
GCGGCGTACCCGGCCGTCATCGACACGCTGGACAAGGACCACGTCCAGACGCAGGACGAGGCGCTGCTCGACCTCTACCGCAAGATCCGCCCGGGCGAGCCGCCCACGGTCGAGGCCGGTCGCGCGCTCATCGAGAACTTCTACTTCAACCCGAAGCGCTACGACCTCGCAAAGGTCGGCCGCTACAAGCTGAACAAGAAGCTCGGCCTGGACGTGCCGCTCGCCGACTCCGTCCTGTCCAAGGACGACGTCGTCGCGACCATCAAGTACCTCGCGTCGCTGCACATCGACCTGCCCTCGCTGCCCGGCACGCGTGCCGGCGAGTCGGTCGACATCCGCGTCGAGCCCGACGACATCGACCACTTCGGCAACCGTCGCATCCGCGCGGTCGGCGAGCTCATCCAGAACCAGGTCCGCACGGGCCTGTCGCGGATGGAGCGCGTCGTGCGCGAGCGCATGACGACGCAGGACGTCGAGGCGATCACGCCGCAGACCCTGATCAACATCCGCCCCGTGGTGGCGTCGATCAAGGAGTTCTTCGGCACGTCGCAGCTGTCGCAGTTCATGGACCAGAACAACCCCCTCGCGGGCCTGACGCACAAGCGTCGCCTGTCCGCGCTGGGCCCGGGTGGTCTGTCCCGCGACCGCGCCGGCATGGAGGTCCGTGACGTCCACCCGTCGCACTACGGCCGCATGTGCCCGATCGAGACCCCTGAGGGCCCGAACATCGGCCTCATCGGCTCGCTCGCCACGTACGGGCGGATCAACCCGTTCGGCTTCGTCGAGACGCCGTACCGCAAGGTCATCAAGGGCAAGGTCTCGGACGAGGTCCACTACCTGACCGCCGACGACGAGGACCGCCACGTCATCGCGCAGGCGAACGCCCCGCTCAAGGCGAACGGTGCCTTCGAGGAGGACCGCGTCCTGGTCCGCGTCAAGGGCGGCGAGATCGAGTACGTCGCCGGCGAGGCCGTCGACTACATGGACGTCTCCCCGCGCCAGATGGTGTCGGTGGCCACGGCCCTGATCCCGTTCCTCGAGCACGACGACGCCAACCGTGCCCTCATGGGTGCCAACATGCAGCGCCAGGCCGTCCCGCTGGTCCGTTCCGAGGCCCCGCTCGTGGGCACCGGCATGGAGCGGCGCGCGGCCATCGACGCGGGCGACGTCATCGTCGCGACGAAGCCGGGTGTCGTCACCGAGGTGTCGGCTGACCTGATCGTCGTCGCCAACGACGACGCCACCACGTCGACCTACCGCGTCGCCAAGTTCCGTCGCTCGAACCAGGGCACCTCGTACAACCAGCGCGTGCTGGTCGACCAGGGCGCCCGCGTCGAGGTCAACTCGGTGCTCGCCGACGGCCCGGCCACGGACGAGGGCGAGCTCGCGCTCGGCCGCAACCTCCTGGTCGCGTTCATGTCGTGGGAGGGCCACAACTACGAGGACGCGATCATCCTGTCGCAGCGCCTCGTGCAGGACGACGTGCTGTCCTCGATCCACATCGAGGAGCACGAGGTCGACGCGCGCGACACCAAGCTCGGCCCGGAGGAGATCACTCGGGACATCCCGAACGTCTCCGAGGAGGTCCTCGCGGACCTCGACGAGCGCGGCATCATCCGCATCGGTGCCGAGGTCGCGGCCGGCGACATCCTCGTCGGCAAGGTCACGCCCAAGGGCGAGACCGAGCTGACCCCGGAGGAGCGCCTGCTCCGCGCGATCTTCGGTGAGAAGGCGCGCGAGGTCCGCGACACGTCGCTCAAGGTCCCGCACGGCGAGTCCGGCACGGTCATCGAGGTCCGCACGTTCAGCCGTGAGGACGGCGACGAGCTGCCCGCCGGCGTGAACGAGCTGGTCCGCGTGTACATCGCGCAGCGCCGCAAGATCACGGACGGCGACAAGCTCGCCGGCCGTCACGGCAACAAGGGCGTCATCTCCAAGATCCTTCCGGTCGAGGACATGCCGTTCCTCGCCGACGGGACCGCGGTCGACGTCGTCCTCAACCCGCTCGGTGTCCCCGGCCGCATGAACGTGGGCCAGGTCCTCGAGACGCACCTCGGCTGGGTGGCCAAGCAGGGCTGGGACATCCAGCTCGCCGAGGGTGACGTCTCGTGGCGGGACGACGTCCCGGCCATCGCCGCGTCCTCGCCGGCCGGCAACCCGGTCGCGACGCCCGTGTTCGACGGTGTCCCGGAGACGACCCTCACCGGTCTGCTCTCGGCCACGCTGCCGAACCGTGACGGCGAGCGCACCGTGGGCGGTGACGGCAAGGCGCGCCTGTTCGACGGGCGCTCCGGCGAGCCGTTCCCGGAGCCGGTCGCGGTCGGCTACATGTACATCCTCAAGCTGCACCACCTCGTCGACGACAAGATCCACGCACGTTCGACGGGTCCGTACTCGATGATCACGCAGCAGCCGCTGGGTGGTAAGGCGCAGTTCGGTGGCCAGCGGTTCGGCGAGATGGAGGTCTGGGCCCTGGAGGCGTACGGCGCTGCCTACACGCTGCAGGAGCTCCTCACCATCAAGTCGGACGACGTCCCCGGACGCGTCAAGGTGTACGAGGCGATCGTCAAGGGGGAGAACATCCCCGACTCGGGCATCCCGGAGTCCTTCAAGGTGCTCCTCAAGGAGATGCAGTCGCTCTGCCTGAACGTGGAGGTGCTCTCCTCGGACGGCGTCTCCATCGACATGAAGGAGAACGACGACGAGGTCTACCGCGCAGCGGAGGAGCTCGGCATCGACCTGTCCCGGCGCCCGAACGCCAGCAGCGTCGAAGAGATCTGACGTCGAGCCTGCCGCCCTTCCGTGAAGGGTGGGCGGCGGGCCCGCACCTTTAGCAACATTTCCGTTCAGCCGGTTCTGCCGGCAAGCGAAGGAAGTAGGACCCCCCTTGCTCGACGTCAACGTCTTCGACGAGCTGCGTATCGGCCTTGCCTCGGCCGACGACATCCGTGCCTGGTCGCACGGTGAGGTGAAGAAGCCCGAGACCATCAACTACCGGACCCTGAAGCCGGAGAAGGATGGCCTGTTCTGCGAGAAGATCTTCGGTCCCACCCGCGACTGGGAGTGCTACTGCGGCAAGTACAAGCGCGTGCGCTTCAAGGGCATCATCTGCGAGCGCTGCGGCGTCGAGGTGACCCGCTCGAAGGTCCGTCGTGAGCGCATGGGCCACATCGAGCTCGCCGCGCCCGTCACGCACATCTGGTTCTTCAAGGGTGTGCCGTCGCGCCTCGGCTACCTGCTCGACCTCGCCCCGAAGGACCTCGAGAAGGTCATCTACTTCGCGGCCTACATGATCACGTGGGTCGACGTCGACGGCCGGCACGAGGACCTCCCCAACCTCCAGAACGGGATCGACCTGGAGAAGAAGGAGATCTCGGACCGCCGCGACAACGACATCAACACCCGCGCCACCAAGCTCGAGGCCGACCTGGCCGAGCTGGAGGCCGAGGGTGCCAAGGCCGACGCCCGCCGCAAGGTGCGCGACTCGGCCGAGCGCGAGATGGCTCAGCTGCGCAAGCGTGCCGACCTCGAGCTCGACCGCCTGGACCAGGTCTGGGACCGGTTCAAGAACCTCAAGGTCGCGGACCTCGAGGGCGACGAGATGCTGTACCGCCAGCTCCAGGACCGGTACGGCAACTACTTCGAGGGCTCGATGGGCGCCGCGGCGATCCAGAAGCGCCTCGAGGCGTTCGACCTCGAGGCCGAGTCCGACTCGCTGCGCGAGATCATCAAGACCGGCAAGGGCCAGCGCAAGACGCGTGCCCTCAAGCGCCTGAAGGTCGTCAACGCGTTCCTCACGACGACCAACTCGCCCACCGGCATGGTGCTCGACGCCGTCCCGGTCATCCCGCCGGACCTGCGTCCGATGGTCCAGCTCGACGGTGGCCGTTTCGCCACCTCGGACCTGAACGACCTGTACCGCCGCGTGATCAACCGGAACAACCGCCTCAAGCGGCTGCTCGACCTCGGTGCGCCCGAGATCATCGTCAACAACGAGAAGCGGATGCTCCAGGAGGCCGTCGACTCGCTGTTCGACAACGGCCGCCGTGGCCGTCCGGTGACGGGTCCGGGCAACCGCCCGCTCAAGTCCATCTCGGACATGCTCAAGGGCAAGCAGGGTCGGTTCCGCCAGAACCTGCTCGGCAAGCGCGTCGACTACTCGGGCCGTTCGGTCATCGTCGTCGGCCCGCAGCTCAAGCTCCACCAGTGCGGCCTGCCCAAGCAGATGGCGCTCGAGCTGTTCAAGCCGTTCGTGATGAAGCGCCTGGTCGACCTGAACCACGCGCAGAACATCAAGTCGGCCAAGCGCATGGTCGAGCGCGCGCGTCCCGTCGTCTGGGACGTGCTCGAGGAGGTCATCACGGAGCACCCGGTGCTGCTGAACCGCGCACCCACGCTGCACCGTCTCGGCATCCAGGCGTTCGAGCCCCAGCTGGTCGAGGGCAAGGCCATCCACCTGCACCCGCTCGTCTGCGCCGCGTTCAACGCGGACTTCGACGGTGACCAGATGGCCGTCCACCTGCCCCTGAGCGCCGAGGCGCAGGCCGAGGCCCGCATCCTCATGCTCTCGAGCAACAACATCCTCAAGCCGTCGGACGGTCGTCCGGTGACCATGCCCTCGCAGGACATGATCATCGGCCTGTACCACCTGACCAACGACAAGGACGAGGCGCTCGGCGCCGGCCGCGCGTTCAGCACGGTGTCCGAGGCGATCATGGCGTTCGACCAGGGTTCCCTGGACCTCAACGCCGTGGTGAAGATCCGCTTCGACGACCTGGTCCTGGCCGAGGACGAGGCGCCCGAGGGCTGGACCGAGGGCGACGCACTGCTCTTCGAGACGACCCTGGGTCGCGCGCTGTTCAACGAGCTTCTGCCGGTCGACTACCCGTACGAGAACGGCGTCGTCGACAAGAAGCGCCTCTCGGTCATCGTCAACGACCTGGCCGAGCGCTACCCGAAGGTCGAGGTCGCGGCCTCGCTCGACGCTCTGAAGGAGGCCGGCTTCCGCTGGGCCACCCGCTCGGGCGTCACGATCTCCATCTCCGACGTCGCCACCCCGGCGGCCAAGGCGGAGATCCTCGAGGCGCACGAGGGTCGCGCGGCGAAGGTGCAGGGCCAGTACGAGAAGGGCCTCATCACCGACGACGAGCGTCGCCAGGAGCTCATCGAGATCTGGACGCAGGCCACCGACAAGGTCGCCGACGCGATGCGGGAGAACTTCCCGCGCCAGAACACCGTCTACAAGATGGTCGGCTCGGGTGCGCGTGGTAACTGGATGCAGGTCCGCCAGATCGCCGGTATGCGTGGCCTCGTGGCCAACCCGAAGGGCGAGATCATCCCTCGCCCGATCAAGTCGAACTACCGCGAGGGGCTGTCGGTCCTCGAGTACTTCATCGCGACGCACGGTGCCCGCAAGGGTCTGGCGGACACCGCTCTGCGGACCGCCGACTCGGGCTACCTGACTCGTCGTCTGGTGGACGTCTCGCAGGACGTCATCGTCCGTGAGGACGACTGCGGCACCGAGCGTGGTCTGACCATGCCGATCGGCGTGCCTGGTACGGACGGCGCCCTGCGCCGTCACGACAAGGTCGAGACGAGCGTCTACTCGCGCACGCTGGCGAGCGACATCGAGGTGGACGGCGAGGTCATCGGCCACGCCGGTGACGACGTCGGCGACGTGCTGCTCGACCGCCTCCTCGAGGCGGGCGTCGACACGCTCAAGATCCGCTCGGTGCTCACCTGCGAGTCCCGCGTCGGCACCTGCGCGCGCTGCTACGGCCGTTCGCTGGCCACCGGCAAGCTCGTCGACATCGGCGAGGCCGTCGGCATCATCGCGGCCCAGTCGATCGGTGAGCCCGGCACGCAGCTGACGATGCGTACCTTCCACACCGGTGGTGTGGCGTCGGCCGACGACATCACGCAGGGTCTGCCCCGCGTCCAGGAGCTCTTCGAGGCCCGCACCCCCAAGGGTGAGGCGCCGATCGCGGAGTTCTCGGGCCGCATCGCGGTCGAGGAGGGTGACCGTTCGCGTCGCCTCGTCCTCACGCCGGACGACGGCTCGGAGGAGATCGCCTACCCGATCACCAAGCGCTCGCGCCTGCTGATCTCGGACGGCGACCACGTCTCCGTCGGCACCCAGCTGGTCCAGGGTGCGGTCGACCCGAAGAAGGTCCTGCGCATCCTCGGCCCGCGTGCGACGCAGAAGCACTTGGTCGACGAGGTGCAGGTCGTCTACTCGTCGCAGGGTGTGGACATCCACGACAAGCACATCGAGGTCATCGTGCGGCAGATGCTGCGTCGCGTGACGGTCCTCGACTCCGGCACCACCGACCTGCTGCCCGGCGAGCTCGCCGAGCGTGGGCGCTTCGAGGACGCGAACCGCGCTGCGGTGTCCGAGGGCGGCCAGCCGGCCTCGGGTCGTCCGGAGCTCATGGGCATCACGAAGGCGTCGCTCGCGACGGACTCGTGGCTGTCGGCGGCCTCCTTCCAGGAGACCACCCGGGTGCTCACCGAGGCCGCGATGTCGGGTCGTTCCGACCCGCTGCTCGGCCTCAAGGAGAACGTCATCCTCGGCAAGCTCATCCCGGCCGGAACGGGTCTGCCCCGCTACGGCAACATCGCGGTCGAGCCCACCGAGGAGGCCAAGGCCGAGCTGTACCCGACCTTCGGCTACGACGAGATCGACTTCCCCGCCCTGGGCCTCGGCTCCGGCGAGGCGATCCCGCTCGAGGACATCGACTTCGGCGACTACCGCTGACCTCGATCTGCTCTCACCCCTAGGGGGTCCACCGTTCGCGCGGTGGGCCCCCTCGGGCCTTTCGTCCCTGGCTCGGGAATCGACCAGGGCGCAGGCTTGTTCTGATTTCATCCACGTCGCCCGCGGTCGTATGCAGCCGCTTTGACGCCCCACCGGGCGCCAGGTAACGTAGGACACCGTGCCCGCGCCGTCGGGCTCTCGCGCATGCACTCGGTGGACGCCTCCTGTCAACAGGAAGGGCGGGTCCGGGAGCATCGGGTGGTTTCCCCCACCGCGCCGTCTCTCCGTCAAGGCAACCTTGCGGGATGCGGTGCGGAGGACCGGGGCGACACGCCCGGGTGCGGGGGTCGGTGCGGGACGTACGACCTGCGGGGTAGTCGCGCGACGGGCGACGAACCCCGACCATGCCGGCCGTCCAGGGTGACGGGTGCCGGTCGACCAGAGATTCATCCAACAGACGGAGACGTAGTGCCTACGATCCAGCAGCTGGTCCGCAAGGGCCGGCAGGCGAAGACGAACAAGTCGAAGACGCCTGCCCTCAAGGGCTCCCCCCAGCGACGCGGTGTCTGCACCCGCGTCTACACCACGACCCCGAAGAAGCCGAACTCGGCGCTCCGCAAGGTCGCTCGCGTCCGCCTCTCCAGCCAGGTAGAGGTCACCGCGTACATCCCCGGTGTCGGTCACAACCTGCAGGAGCACTCCATCGTGCTCGTGCGCGGTGGCCGCGTGAAGGACCTCCCGGGTGTCCGTTACAAGATCGTCCGTGGCGCGCTCGACACGCAGGGCGTCAAGAACCGTAAGCAGGCGCGTAGCCGCTACGGCGCGAAGAAGGTGGGCTGATGCCTCGCAAGGGTCCGGCCCCGAAGCGGCCGCTCGTCATCGACCCCGTCTACGGGTCCCCGGTCGTCACGCAGCTGATCAACAAGGTCCTGCTCGACGGCAAGAAGTCCGTCGCGGAGCACATCGTCTACGGCGCCCTCGAGGGTGTCCGTGAGAAGACGCAGGGCGACCCGGTCGTCGTGCTCAAGCGCGCGCTGGACAACGTCCGCCCGTCGCTCGAGGTGCGTTCGCGCCGCGTCGGTGGTGCGACCTACCAGGTCCCCGTCGAGGTGCGCCCCGTCCGCCAGACCACGCTCGCGCTGCGCTGGCTCACCGACTACTCGCGCGCTCGTCGCGAGAAGACGATGACCGAGCGCCTCATGAACGAGATCCTCGACGCGTCCAACGGCCTCGGTGCCGCGGTGAAGCGTCGCGAGGACATGCACAAGATGGCCGAGTCCAACAAGGCCTTCGCGCACTACCGCTGGTAATCCCGGCACCCACGGGCGCTGCGCCGCCGGTCCGATCCTCGGGCCGGACCGGTGGCGCCACCCAAGCCAACCGACAAGGGGCAACTCACGTGGCACTGGATGTGCTGACGGACCTCACGAAGGTCCGCAACATCGGCATCATGGCTCACATCGATGCCGGCAAGACGACGACCACCGAGCGGATCCTGTTCTACACCGGGGTCAACTACAAGATCGGTGAGACGCACGACGGCGCGTCGACGATGGACTGGATGGAGCAGGAGCAGGAGCGCGGCATCACGATCACGTCCGCCGCGACGACCTGCTACTGGCACGACAACCAGATCAACATCATCGACACCCCGGGCCACGTGGACTTCACGGTCGAGGTCGAGCGCTCGCTGCGCGTCCTCGACGGCGCCGTTGCCGTCTTCGACGGCAAGGAGGGCGTCGAGCCCCAGTCGGAGACCGTCTGGCGTCAGGCCGACAAGTACGACGTCCCGCGCATCTGCTTCGTCAACAAGATGGACAAGCTCGGCGCGGACTTCTACTTCACCGTCGACACCATCGTGAACCGCCTCAAGGCGCGTCCGCTGGTCATCCAGCTGCCGATCGGCTCCGAGAACGACTTCATCGGCGTCGTCGACCTGGTCACCATGCGTGCCCTCGTGTGGCGCGGCGAGACCGCCCTGGGCGAGAAGTACGAGGTCGAGGACATCCCGGCCGACCTGGTGGAGAAGGCGGAGCAGTACCGCGCCGAGCTCCTCGAGGCCGTCGCCGAGACGGACGACGACCTGCTCGAGAAGTTCCTCGGTGGCGAGGAGCTGACGATCGCCGAGATCAAGGCCGGCATCCGCAAGCTCACCGTCAAGTCCGAGGCGTACCCGGTCCTGTGCGGCTCGGCGTTCAAGAACAAGGGCGTCCAGCCCATGCTCGACGCCGTCATCGACTACCTGCCGACGCCCCTGGACGTCCCGGCGGTCGAGGGCCACGACATGAAGGACCCGGAGCTCGTCGTCGAGCGCCACCCTGACTCGACGGAGCCGTTCTCGGCCCTGGCGTTCAAGGTCGCGTCGCACCCGTTCTTCGGCAAGCTCACCTACGTCCGGGTGTACTCGGGCAAGGTGTCGCAGGGCGCTCAGGTGCTCAACTCGACCAAGAACAAGAAGGAGCGCATCGGGAAGCTCTTCCAGATGCACTCCAACAAGGAGAACCCGGTCGACGACGCCACGGCGGGCCACATCTACGCCTTCATCGGGCTCAAGGACGTCACCACCGGTGACACCCTGAGCGACCCGGCGCACCCCGTCGTGCTCGAGTCGATGACGTTCCCCGAGCCGGTCATCGACGTCGCCATCGAGCCGAAGACGAAGGGTGACCAGGAGAAGCTCTCCGTGGCCATCCAGAAGCTCGCCGAGGAGGACCCGACCTTCCGCGTCAAGCACGACGAGGAGACCGGCCAGACCGTCATCGGCGGCATGGGCGAGCTCCACCTCGACATCCTCGTGGACCGCATGCGTCGCGAGTTCAAGGTCGAGGCCAACGTCGGCAAGCCGCAGGTCGCGTACCGCGAGACGATCCGTCGCTCGGTCGAGAAGATCGACTACACGCACAAGAAGCAGACCGGTGGCTCGGGCCAGTACGCGAAGGTCCAGATGACCTTCGAGCCGCTGGACCCCGCCGAGGGCGAGCTGTACGAGTTCTCGAACAAGGTCACCGGTGGCCGCATCCCGCGCGAGTACATCCCGTCGGTCGACGCCGGCATCCAGAGCGCGATGCAGCTCGGCGTCCTCGCGGGCTTCCCGCTCGTGGGCGTCAAGGCGATCCTGCTCGACGGTGCCGCGCACGACGTCGACTCCTCGGAGATGGCGTTCAAGATCGCGGGCTCGATGATCCTCAAGGAAGCGGTCCGCAAGGCCGACCCGGTTCTGCTGGAGCCGGTCATGGCCGTCGAGGTCCGTACTCCCGAGGAGTACATGGGTGACGTCATCGGCGACATCAACTCGCGCCGCGGCATGATCCTTGCCATGGAGGACGCAACGGGCGTGAAGGTCATCCGCGCCACGGTGCCCCTCTCCGAGATGTTCGGGTACGTCGGTGACCTGCGGTCGAAGACCCAGGGTCGCGCGGTGTACTCGATGCAGTTCGACAGCTACGCCGAGGTTCCTCGGAACGTTGCCGAGGAAATCATCAAGAAGACCCGGGGCGAGTAGTCCCACAGGTCGAACCCTGTAGTTCCATCACACAAACCGACCCGTAGGACGCCGCGTCAAGCGGCTACCGTCCGGTAGCCGCAGTACGTCGGCCAATCTCTACCAAGTCCTGAGGAGGACACCCAGTGGGCAAGGCGAAGTTCGAGCGGACGAAGCCGCACGTCAACATCGGCACCATCGGTCACGTCGACCACGGCAAGACGACGCTGACGGCGGCCATCTCGAAGGTGCTGCACGACAAGTACCCCGACCTGAACCCCTTCACGCCTTTCGACGAGATCGACAAGGCGCCCGAGGAGAAGCAGCGCGGCATCACCATCAACATCGCGCACGTGGAGTACCAGACGGAGAAGCGTCACTACGCTCACGTCGACGCTCCCGGTCACGCGGACTACATCAAGAACATGATCACGGGTGCGGCGCAGATGGACGGCGCCATCCTCGTGGTCGCGGCGACCGACGGCCCGATGGCCCAGACGCGTGAGCACGTCCTGCTCGCCCGTCAGGTCGGCGTGCCCTACCTGCTCGTCGCGCTGAACAAGACCGACATGGTCGACGACGAGGAGATCCTGGAGCTCGTCGAGGTCGAGGTGCGCGAGCTCCTCTCGGCCCAGGGCTTCGACGGCGACGACGTCCCCGTCGTGCGCGTCTCCGGCCTGAAGGCGCTCGAGGGCGACCCGGTCTGGGTCAAGTCCGTCGAGGACCTGCTCGAGGCTGTCGACGAGAACGTGCCGGACCCGGTGCGCGACATCGACAAGCCCTTCCTCATGCCGATCGAGGACGTCTTCACGATCACCGGTCGTGGCACCGTCGTCACCGGTCGCGTGGAGCGCGGCAAGCTCAAGGTGAACGAGGAGGTGGAGATCGTCGGCATCAAGGAGAAGGCGATCAAGACCACGGTCACCGGCGTCGAGATGTTCCGCAAGCTGCTCGACTACGCCGAGGCCGGCGAGAACGTCGGTCTGCTCCTGCGTGGCACGAAGCGCGAGGAGGTCGAGCGCGGCCAGGTCGTCGTCAAGCCCGGCTCGATCACGCCCCACACCGAGTTCGAGGGCCAGGTCTACATCCTGGCCAAGGACGAGGGTGGCCGTCACAACCCGTTCTACGGGAACTACCGCCCCCAGTTCTACTTCCGCACCACCGACGTCACCGGCGTCATCACGCTGCCCGAGGGCACCGAGATGGTCATGCCCGGCGACAACACCGAGATCCACGTGAACCTCATCCAGCCCATCGCGATGGAGGAGGGCCTCGGCTTCGCCATCCGCGAGGGTGGCCGCACCGTCGGCTCGGGCAAGGTCATCAAGATCATCAAGTGATGCTCGCCCCTCGGGGCAGCTGATCGATGAGAAGGGCCCGGGAGCTTCGGCTCCCGGGCCCTTCTGTGTCCCTGTCCCCACGGGCTACGCGGGACCGTCCGCGACCGGGAGATCAGACGGCAACGGCAGGGTGGCTGTCACGGTGGTCATACCGTCGGACGGATCGACCCGCATGGTGCCGTCCAGGGTGGTGACCCGGTCTGTGACCGTCGCGAGGTTGGGCACGCCCCCGTCGACGTGTACCCGCACTTCCAACGTTCCGGTGGCCGACGCGATCCGGACGCTCGACGGGGCCAGCCGCGACGCGCGCTGGACCACCAGATACGCGGTGGATTCGACGAGTGCGGGCAGAGGGCCGTCCGGAAGCGAGTCGATCCGCAGCGGCCGAGTCTCGGCGAGCGCTCCGAGGGCCACGGCGAGCCCTGCCCGCTCCAGCAGGACCGGGTACAGCCCGCGTGCGACGGTGCGCAGCCGTTCGACCGACGACTCGAGCAGCCGCTCGACCTCGGCCAGCTCGCCCGGCTCCCGGCGGGCCAGGCGGAGCGACAGCAGCAGGGTGACGAGGTGCTGCTGCGCCCCGTCGTGCAGGTCCCGCTCCAACCGGCGGCGTTCGGCATCGCCGGCGGCCACGAGGCGCGCCCCGGACCGGCGCAGATCGTCCAGCTGGGCGAGTGCCTGGACGCGGAGCCGCTCGTGGTCGAGGGCCAGGCGCACGGCGTCCGCGAGCTCACGGACCCGGCGCGGCGAGATGCCCGATCGGTGGGTGATCACCGCCACGGTCGTCCCCGAGCGCTCCACGGCAGTCAGGGTGCGGCCGGGCCTGGCCGTGAGATCCACCGGGCGGCCTGAGCCGTCCAGGTAGCGGTCGCCGTCGCCTGACGGGTAGGCCACGTGCAGGTCCGGATCACCCACCCGTCGGGCGAGGCCCGCGGTCAGGTCGTCGGCGCTGCCCAGCTCGCTCACCACCCGGGTCAGCGCCCGTTCGGCCCTGCGGGCCCGCAGCACGTCCCCGACCGCCGCGAGCGCCACGGCGATCAGGCACAGTGCCTCGAGCTGCCACAGCCTGCGGGCATCCGCCCCCGAGGCGAACTGACCACTGTCCAGGCTGCGCGCGTACCGGAGGAGCTCCACCGTCAGGTAGGCGGTCGCCGCGGCGACGAACCAGGAAGCGTCCCGGCGCTGCAACCCGCGCGCCCGAAGGAACCACCACCCGAGCAGCAGGACGGCCGCGCACAGCCAGACGGTCCCGGCCTGGACGCCGAGCTCGCCTGCCCGTGTCCACGCGTCGGTCCCGTGCACCAGGTCGAGCAGATTCGTCGAGCACCACGCACAGCCGGACGCGTCGGTATCGAAGGTGAGGGCGCTCGCTGCTCCCACCGCGCCGAGCATCACGACGTAGCCGGACACCACCACGATCCGGGCGGACCGGCTCGTGGTGATCCCGGCCGCGGCGGCGGCGGCGTGCAGGACGAGCACGGGCGTCGCCGCGAAGAAGGCCAGTCCGATCGTGAACACGACGCTCCCGGCCGCGGGATTGCCCCATTCGGCGAGGCACCAGGCGAGGGCCGCGAGGAGCAGCAGGACCGCGACCGCACGCCGTCCGCGCCGGGTCGCGTTCCAGGCCGCGGCGCCCGTCAATGCCACGCAGGCGCCCAGCAGCAGCGCGAGTCCGCCCAGCGTTCCCTGCGTGGCCGAGAACGCCGGCCCGTCGCGCGCGACCGAGAGCGTGAACGCGCCCACCAGGACGCCGCACGCCATGATCGCCAGCCGGATCGGCATGAGTAGATCGTGGCACCGAGTGGGTCCTCGCGGGACGATGGTCAGCACTCGCCCGAACGCCCGATCAACGAGGGCTACCCCGGGTGTTGCGGCGGCCACGCGTCCATAGCGTCGGTGCATCCGAACGGGGAGGTGCGCAATGCGACGGACAAGGATCGCTCAACTGGCTGCGACGGTCGCGGTCGTCGGGCTCGTGACGACGGGATGTACCAGCAACGACCGCGCCGGTGGCAACGCCGGCACGGAGGTCACGACGCTGACCCTGGGGGACGCCAACGGCTCGCCGCCGGAACAGCTGTCGACGTTCGCCGAGAACGTCGACAAGCTGTCTCACGGCGCCCTGACGATCGAGTTCAAGGACGACATCCACCACCCCGAGCCCGAGTACGAGTCGAGCATCGTGCAGGACGTGAAGGACGGGACCTACGACTTGGCATGGGTCGGGCCGCGGGTCTTCGACACCCTGGGCGATACCGACTTCCAGGCGATGCTCGCGCCGTTGCTCATCGACAGCCAGGACCTCCAGGGGAAGGTGTTCGACGCCGGGATCCCGGATGAGATGCTCGCCGGGGTCGACAAGATCGGTGTCGTCGGGGTGGGAGTCCTGCCAGGGCCGCTGCGTCGGCCGATGAGCAAGGCCGACCCGTTCACCTCGCCGGACACATTCCAGGGCAAGGTCGTCGGGACCCAGACGGCGGCTCTGGCCGAAGCGGCGTACCGCGCGCTCGGCGCGACCGCCGTCCACCTGGGCACGGGTGCGCCCATCGACCAGGTCGACGCGTACGACCCGCAGATCGGGCTCGTGTGGGGCAACCACTACGAGGAGCAGGGAGCGACGGACGTCGTCGGCAACCTCAACCTGTGGCCGCGCCCGCTGGCGATCATCGCTGCACCCGACGCGTGGAAGCAGCTGTCAGCCGGGCAGCAGGAGACCCTCCGCGATGCCGTGAAGGTGACCCAGAGCGCCGCGCTGGACGCATCGCGCTCAGAGGACACGGACGTTGTCCCCGACCTGTGCAAGGCGGGAATCACCCTGTCGTCCTCGACGCCGGCACAGCTCGCACAGTTCGAGACCGCGTTCCAGCCGGTGTACGAGCAGATCGCGGCCGCCAGTGCGAAGAGCAAGGCGTGGCTCGAGCAGATCCGCGCCCTGAAGGCCGAATCGGCCACCCCGCCCGACACGGTCACCTGCGATGGTGTCGACGATGCGCCGCAGCCCGGTGGCGTCCTGCCCGACGGCACGTACGGGTACACCGCCGACCTGGCAGGCGACATCCCCAAGTACTGCGAGCCCGGGGACCCCTTCTACAACCCGGCCGCAACGAGCTCCAAGCCGTTCAAGGTCGAGATGGACGTGAAGGGTGACCAGATCCGCCAGTACGACTACTTCACCGGCAGCCGGAAGCTCGGCTGGTCCGGCAGCTACAAGACCTACCGGGACAACTTCGAGCTGGCCGAGGACCAACCGAGCATCGAGCCGACGGTCTTCGATTTCACGTTCGACGGCACGACTCTCACGCTGGCGAACCCGCGCTCGACGACCGGGTGCGACGTCGAAGTGGTGTGGGCGAGTCACCCCTGGGTGCTGCAGGGGAAATAGGGCCAGCACTGGTGCGGGAAGGACGGGCCGCTGCCACCATCGACAGGTGACAGCGGTCCGATTCCTGATCGTCGACGACCACGCCGGTTTCCGTGCTGTCGCGCGGCGGATGTTCGAGGCTGCCGGGTACGACGTCGTCGGCGAGGCCGCGGGCGCCGCCGAGGCCGTCACCCGGGTGGCAGAGCTGCACCCCGAGGTCGTCCTGCTCGACGTCGCGCTGCCGGACGGCAACGGGTTCGACGTGTGCGAGCACCTGACGCAGCATCCGGATCCGCCCGCGGTCGTGCTCACCTCCAGCCGGGACGCGTCCGAGTACGCCGACCGGCTGGCCACCACCCGGGCGCGCGGATTCGTCCCCAAGTCCCGCCTCACGGCAGCCGCCGTGGCCGAGCTGGCCCGGTGAGTCGGTGTCCGGGCGGACCTTGGCCGCGGCCGACCTGGCAGTCGGGCTCGTGCTGGTGGGCGCCGCGACGCTTGTCCTGTTCCGCAGGCCCGGCCACCGGGTCGGCCTGCTGCTCGGCCTGGCGTCCGCCACCTGGTTCCTGGGCGATGCCAGCGCGTATCTCGTGTTCCTGCACCGTGGTCCGATGGTCCACCTGCACCTGTCCTACCCGACGGGGAGGCTGCACCGCTGGCCGACTCGGCTCGTCGTCGTCGGCGCGTACGCCTGGGCGGTCGCCGAGGGGTGGGCCTCGGCGCCGTCGATCACGGCCGCGGTGGCGGTCGTCATCGCGCTGGCTGCCCTGGACACCTACCTGCGAACGTCCGGCCCGGCGCGCAAGGCGGGCCTGCCGGCGCTGATCGCCGCGCTGATGTTCGCCTCGGTCGTCGGCCTCGGCGCCCTCAATCAGCTGCTGGACTGGCAGGCCGACGACGCGCTGGCCCTGGCGTACGACGCCGTCATGATCCTCGTCGCGGGCTGGCTGGCGCTCGACCTGCTGCACGGTGGCTGGACCGACGCCACCGTCGCCGACCTCGTCACCCAGCTCGGCGGTGACCACCAGCATGCCGGCCTCGAAGCGGAGCTGCGCCGCGCCCTGGGTGACGCGACGCTGCGCCTCGGGTATGCCCGACCGGACGGGGCGTTCCTCGACGAGGCCGGCGACCCGATCGACACAGACGGGCGCGAACAGGCGGTCACCCGCGTGACGGACGAGGGGCAGGTGGTGGCGGTGCTGGTTCACGACCGCGGCCTGCTCGACGACCCGGCACTCCTCTCCGGCGCCGTCGCGGCCCTACGGCTCGCCGTGGCGAACCAGCGGCTCCGGGATGACATCGCCACGCGGGCGACGGAGCTGACCGCCGCCCGACGACGTCTGGTCGAGGCGACCGACGAGCAAAGCCGCCTGCTGCTGGCCGATCTCGCCGACGGCCCGGCACGCGACCTGGAACGAGCCGAGCAGCTGTTGCGAACGGCTGTTCCCGCCGACCCCAACATGCGGACCGAGCTGCGGGCGCTCAGCGAGGCGACGGCCGCGGCGCGGGTCGAGCTGGGCCGCTTCGCGCATGGACTGCGACCCGAGGTGCTCGCCACTCACGGCCTGCAGGCCGTCCTGCCCGCCGACGCGACCGTCACGGTGGGACGACTGCCCGAGATCATCGAGTCGGCCGTCTACTTCATGTGCAGCGAGGCCATGACGAATGCCACCAAGCATGCCCGCGCTCGGGACGTCCATGTCGCCGTACGTCAGGTGGACGGCTCGGTGCACGTCGAGATCGCCGACGACGGCGTCGGCGGAGCCGACCCTGCCGGCGGCGGCCTCCAGGGCCTTGCCGACCGCGTCGCCGCCCTGGGCGGGACGTTCGAGGTGACCAGCCCGCCCGGGCACGGCACGGTCATCGCCGCGAGCATCCCGACGGGGGGTGCGCGGTGAAGGTCGTCATCGCGGACGACTCGCTGCTGCTGCGCGACGGCCTGGCCAAGCTGCTCACCGACAGCGGGGTCGACGTCGTCGGTGTCGCCGACAACGCCACTGTGCTCATGCACGAGGTCGTGCGGACGGAACCGGATGCGGTCATCGTCGACATCCGCATGCCCCCGACCCACACTGACGAGGGGCTGCGGGCCGCCCGCGACCTGCACGCCACGAGGCCGGAGCTCGGGGTGCTCGTCCTCTCGCAGTACCTCGAGTCGCACTACGCGACCGGCTTGCTCGAGGAGGTCCCTGGCCACATCGGCTACCTGCTCAAGGACCGCGTCTCGCACCTGGGCGTGCTGCTCGATGCCCTCCGACGGGTGGTGGCGGGGGAGTGCGTCGTCGACCCGACGATCGTCAGCACCCTGCTGCGGCGACCGCGTCGCCCCGGTCCGCTCGAGACGCTCTCGGCCCGAGAGCGGGAGGTGCTCGCGATCATGGCCGAGGGGCGGTCCAACGCCGCCATCGCCGACCAGCTGTTCCTGAGCGAGAAGACGGTCGAGTCGAACGTCCGCACGATGTTGCGGAAGCTGGACCTCCACGAATCGGCGGGCGACAACCGCCGTGTCCTGGCCGTCCTGCACTACCTGCGTGCGGACCACCCGGCCTGACCGGGGCCGGTCGAGCTCACGCGTCAGCTCCCGCGCCGGGACCGCGTCCTTGTGCGCGAGATCACGCGGATCCGCGCCTCGGGTGTGACCCAGGCGATTGGAGTTCCGTGGCGCACTCTGGCACACTGTTCAGGTTGCCTAGTTGAGGGCGGCGTGCTCGCGCGCGCTGCACACGACGGGGCTCACACACGTGGACGGCGTCTGGACCCCGGGATCACCCGGTGGTTGACGCCCGACAACAACCACCGATCTTGTGCCGGACACGGTACGCAGCAGGGTGGTGTGTCGCGCCAAGCGACACGCCCGAGTGCGGGGGTCGGACGGGCCGGTTCCAAACAGAGGGAAGTAGAAGCGCCATGGCGGGACAGAAGATCCGCATCAGGCTCAAGTCCTACGACCACGAAGTCATCGACAGCTCGGCGCGCAAGATCGTCGACACGGTGACTCGCGCTGGTGCGTCGGTCGTGGGTCCGGTGCCGCTGCCGACGGAGAAGAACGTGTTCTGCGTCATCCGGTCGCCCCACAAGTACAAGGACAGCCGCGAGCACTTCGAGATGCGCACGCACAAGCGGCTCATCGACATCATCGATCCCACGCCGAAGGCCGTCGACTCGCTCATGCGTCTCGACCTGCCTGCGGACGTGAACATCGAGATCAAGCTCTGACGCTGGGAAGGAACTGATTTCTATGGTTACCCAGCAGAACGAGCGCGCAGTCACGGCTCTGCTCGGCACGAAGCTCGGTATGACCCAGGTGTGGGACGACAACGGTCGTCTCGTCCCGGTCACCGTCGTCGCTGTCGGCACGAACGTCGTGACCCAGGTGCGCTCCGCTGACGCTGACGGCTACGCCGCGGTCCAGCTGGCCCACGGCCAGATCGACCCGCGCAAGGTCACCAAGCCGCTGAAGGGCCACTTCGAGAAGGCCGGCGTCACGCCGCGCCGGCACGTGGCCGAGATCCGCACGCCGAACGCCTCCGAGTTCACGCTCGGCCAGGAGCTCACGGTCGACCTCTTCGAGGCCGGCTCGCTCGTGGACGTCATCGGCACCACCAAGGGCAAGGGCACCGCCGGTGTCATGAAGCGTCACGGCTTCCACGGCGTCGGCGCCTCGCACGGTGCGCACCGCAACCACCGCAAGCCCGGCTCGATCGGTGGCGCTTCGACGCCGTCGCGCGTGTTCAAGGGCATCAAGATGGCCGGTCGCATGGGCGTGGACCGCCAGACCACCCAGAACCTGACCGTGCACGCGGTCGACGTCGAGCGGGGTTTCATCCTCGTCAAGGGTGCCGTTCCCGGCCCCAAGGGTGGCGTCGTGGTCGTGCGTTCCGCTGTGAAGGGGGCGTGACCATGAGTGACACGCTGACTGTCGACGTCGTCGACGCCCAGGGCAAGAAGGCCGGCTCGGCCGACCTGCCCGCGGACGTCTTCGACGTGCAGACCAACATCCCGCTGATCCACCAGGTCGTCGTCGCGCAGCTCGCGGCGGCACGCCAGGGCACCCACGACACGAAGAGCCGTGGCGAGGTCCGTGGTGGTGGACGCAAGCCGTACAAGCAGAAGGGCACCGGCCGCGCCCGTCAGGGTTCGACGCGTGCTCCGCAGTTCGCCGGTGGTGGCGTCGTCCACGGCCCCACCCCGCGTGACTACTCGCAGCGCACCCCCAAGAAGATGAAGGCCGCGGCGCTCCGCGGTGCTCTCTCGGACCGCGCTCGCGCTGGCCGCGTGCACGTCGTCTCGGGCTTCGCCCCGGGCACCGCGCCCTCGACCAAGTCCGCGCTCGCCGTGCTCGACAACCTGTCGGGGCGCAAGCACGTCCTGGTCGTCGTCGAGCGTCAGGACGAGATCACGTGGAAGTCGCTGCGGAACGTCGAGCGGGTGCACCTGCTGGTCGCTGACCAGCTCAACACCTACGACGTCCTGATCTCGGACGATGTGGTGTTCACGCAGGGCGCGCTCGACGCGTTCCTGGCGGGCCCCGTCAAGGGTGCCTCCGCGGTGGCCACCTCCTCCGAGTCCGAGGAGGAGACCAAGTGACCGACATCGGCAAGAACCCGCGCGACATCCTGATCGCGCCGGTCGTCTCCGAGAAGAGCTACGGCCTGCTCGACGAGGGGAAGTACACCTTCCTCGTCGACCCGCGGGCGAACAAGACCGAGATCAAGATTGCCGTCGAGCAGGTCTTCGGCGTCAAGGTCGACTCGGTCAACACCGCGAACCGTCAGGGCAAGGCCCGTCGGACCCGTTTCGGCATCGGCCGCCGCAAGAACACGAAGCGTGCGATCGTCACCCTCCGCGAGGGCACGATCGACATCTTCGGTGGTCCGGTCGGCTGAGCGAAGGACTGAGAACACATGGGAATCCGCAAGTACAAGCCGACCACGCCGGGCCGTCGTGGCTCCAGCGTCGCCGACTTCGTCGAGATCACGCGCTCCACTCCGGAGAAGTCGCTCGTCCGTCCCCTCCACAAGACGGGCGGCCGTAACTCCACGGGTCGCATCACCACGCGCCACCAGGGTGGCGGTCACAAGCGTGCGTACCGCGTCATCGACTTCCGTCGCCATGACAAGGACGGCGTGCCGGCCAAGGTCGCTCACATCGAGTACGACCCCAACCGCACCGCCCGTATCGCGCTGCTGCACTACGCCGACGGCGAGAAGCGCTACATCATCGCGCCCAACAAGCTGTCGCAGGGTGACCGCATCGAGAACGGCCCCGGCGCCGACATCAAGCCCGGCAACAACCTGCCGCTGCGCAACATCCCGACCGGTACGGTCATCCACGCCATCGAGCTGCGGCCCGGCGGCGGTGCGAAGATCGCCCGCTCGGCTGGTGCGTCCGTGCAGCTCGTCGCCAAGGACGGCCCCTACGCCCAGCTGCGTATGCCGTCCGGTGAGATCCGCAACGTCGACCTGCGCTGCCGCGCGACGGTCGGCGAGGTGGGCAACGCCGAGCAGTCGAACATCAACTGGGGCAAGGCCGGCCGCATGCGCTGGAAGGGCAAGCGCCCGACCGTCCGTGGTGTCGCCATGAACCCGATCGACCACCCGCACGGTGGTGGCGAGGGCAAGACGTCCGGTGGACGTCACCCCGTCAGCCCGTGGGGCCAGGCCGAGGGCCGTACCCGTCGTCCGAACAAGCCGAGCGACAAGCTCATCGTGCGCCGTCGGCGCACCGGCAAGAACAAGCGCTGATAGGAGCCTGAGATGCCACGTAGCCTGAAGAAGGGCCCGTTCGTCGACGGTCACCTGCAGAAGAAGGTCGACGTCCAGAACACCGCCGGCACGAAGAACGTCATCAAGACGTGGTCGCGCCGTTCGGTCATCACGCCGGACTTCCTCGGCCACACGTTCGCTGTGCACGACGGACGCAAGCACACCCCGGTGTTCGTGACGGAGGCGATGGTCGGGCACAAGCTCGGCGAGTTCGCTCCGACGCGGACGTTCCGCGGCCACGAGAAGGACGACCGGAAGGGTCGTCGCCGCTGACCCCCGGGTCAGCCAGGCGACGCCCTCACCGGCAGAGACAAGAAGGCAGGACAGCAATGGAAGCCAAGGCGAAGGCGCGGTTCGTCCGCGTCACGCCCCAGAAGGCCCGGCGCGTCGTGGACCTCATCCGTGGCAAGCAGGCCGGCGAGGCCGTGGCGGTGCTGAAGTTCGCGCCGCAGGCCGCGGGGGAGACGGTGCTCAAGGTTGTGGAGAGCGCAATCGCCAACGCTCGGGAGACCGCCAAGCGGTCGAACGAGCGTCTGGACGAGGCGGACCTCTACATCTCCGAGGTGTTCGTCGACGAGGGTCCGACGCTCAAGCGGTTCCGTCCGCGAGCGCAGGGTCGGGCCAGCCAGATCCTCAAGCGGACGAGCCACATCACCGTGGTCGTCGCTGAGCGCGAGACGAAGGGACGGGCCCGATAGTGGGACAGAAAGTCAACCCGCTCGGGTACCGCCTGGGCATCACGACCGACCACCGCTCGCGTTGGTTCGCCGACTCGACGAAGCCGGGTCAGCGCTACCGCGACTACGTGGGCGAGGACGTCAAGATCCGCAAGCTCATGGCCACGGGCCTCGAGCGTGCCGGCATCGCCAAGGTCGAGATCGAGCGCACGCGTGACCGCGTTCGCGTCGACATCCACACCGCCCGCCCGGGCATCGTCATCGGGCGTCGTGGCGCGGAGGCCGACCGCATCCGCGGCGAGCTCGAGAAGCTCACGGGCAAGCAGGTGCAGCTGAACATCCTCGAGGTCAAGAACGCCGAGATCGAGGCTCAGCTGGTCGCCCAGGGCATCGCCGAGCAGCTGGCGAGCCGCGTCTCGTTCCGCCGTGCCATGCGCAAGGGCATCCAGTCGGCCCAGCGCGCCGGTGCCAAGGGCATCCGCGTGCAGGTCTCCGGCCGCCTCGGTGGCGCGGAGATGAGCCGCACGGAGTTCTACCGCGAGGGCCGTGTGCCCCTGCACACGCTCCGCGCGAACATCGACTACGGCTTCTTCGAGGCCCGCACCACCTTCGGGCGCATCGGCGTCAAGGTGTGGGTCTACAAGGGCGACATGACCGAGAAGGAGTTCGCTCGCGAGCAGGCGACCCAGGCCCCGCGCCCGGCTCGTGGCCCGCGTACGGACCGTGGCGAGCGCAGCGACCGTGGCCCCCGGGCCGGCGCTCCCCGTCGCGACCGTGCCGACGCTCCTGAGGCAACCGAGGCCGCCTCCGCTCCCGCGGAGACCCCGGCCACTGACAGCGGAACGGAGGCCTGAGCCGTGCTTATCCCGCGCAGGCTGAAGCACCGCAAGCAGCACCACCCGGGGCGCTCCGGCGCCGCGACCGGTGGTACCGCGATCTCCTTCGGTGAGTACGGCATCCAGGCTCTCGAGCCCGCCTACGTCACCAACCGGCAGATCGAGGCTGCTCGTATCGCCATGACCCGCCACATCAAGCGTGGAGGGAAGGTCTGGATCAACATCTACCCGGACCGCCCCCTCACGAAGAAGCCTGCCGAGACCCGCATGGGTTCCGGCAAGGGTTCGCCCGAGTGGTGGATCGCCAACGTCAAGCCCGGCCGAGTTCTCTTCGAGCTCGCCGGCGTCCCGGAGCCGCTGGCTCGCGAGGCCATGCGCCGCGCGCAGCACAAGCTCCCGATGAAGACACGTTTTGTGGTTCGCGAGGGTGGTAACTGATGACTATCGGCACCAAGGAACTGGCTCCCACGGAGCTGGACACCTTCGACGACGAGAAGCTTGTCGCCGAGCTGAAGAAGTCCAAGGAGGAGCTGTTCAACCTCCGCTTCCAGTCCGCGACCGGCCAGCTCGAGAGCCACGGGCGTCTCAAGGCCGTTCGTCGTGACATCGCGCGGATCTACACGATCCTGCGCGAGCGCGAGCTCGGCATCCGTACCGCCCCGAGCGCGAGCGAGTGAGGTCTGCCATGAGCGACGAGAAGAACGAGCAGGACAGCGTCACGGCGCTGGCTGAGAAGCGTGGCGACCGCAAGACGCGGCGCGGCTACGTGGTCAGCGACAAGATGGAGAAGACCGTCGTGGTCGAGGTCGAGGACCGGGTCAAGCACCCGCTCTACGGCAAGGTCATCCGACGCACGAGCAAGGTCAAGGCGCACGACGAGCTCAGCTCGGCCGGCGTCGGCGACCTGGTGCT
This sequence comes from Cellulomonas sp. P1_C4, assembly GCF_056406355.1. Taxonomy (NCBI): domain Bacteria; kingdom Bacillati; phylum Actinomycetota; class Actinomycetes; order Micrococcales; family Cellulomonadaceae; genus Cellulomonas; species Cellulomonas sp. P1_C4. The sequence goes on from NZ_JBFUAI010000019.1 coordinate 62,440, forward strand.
CATCATGGAGACCCGGCCGCTGAGCGCCACCAAGCGGTGGCGCCTGGTCGAGGTCCTCGAGAAGGCCAAGTAAGACTCAGCAAGCCTTAGCACGACCCCCAGTTGCCCACGGGCGCCGGGTGGAGTCGCGAGACGACACCCGGCGCAACGTGTGCATCACGGCAACTACCCGTTCGGCCAGGCTCGGCTCGACCCGAACCGAGAACCCGCCAGACGACAGGAGCAGGTAATGATCCAGCAGGAGTCGCGACTTCGTGTCGCCGACAACACTGGTGCCAAGGAGATCCTTTGCATCCGTGTGCTCGGCGGCTCCGGCCGTCGCTACGCAGGCATTGGTGACGTCATCGTCGCCACCGTCAAGGACGCCATCCCCGGCGGCAACGTCAAGAAGGGCGACGTCGTCAAGGCTGTCATCGTGCGCACCCGCAAGGAGCGCCGCCGTCCGGACGGTTCGTACATCAAGTTCGACGAGAACGCCGCAGTGATCCTCAAGAACGACGGGGAGCCCCGTGGCACGCGCATCTTCGGCCCGGTGGGCCGCGAGCTGCGCGACAAGAAGTTCATGAAGATCATCTCGCTGGCGCCGGAGGTGCTCTGACCATGGCCAAGATCAAGAAGGGCGACCTCGTCGTCGTCATCTCCGGCCGCGACAAGGGACAGCAGGGCCGTGTGCTCGAGGTCCTCGTCGAGTCGCAGCGTCTCGTCGTCGAGGGTGTCCAGCGCGTCACCAAGCACGTCAAGGCCGGCCAGACCCAGCGCGGCACGCGCACCGGCGGCATCGAGACCATCGAGGCGCCCATCCACATCAGCAACGTGATGCTCGTGGACCCGGAGACCAAGAAGGGCACCCGGGTCGGCTACCGCACCGAGCAGGTCGAGCGCGACGGCCGTACCCGCACCGTTCGGGTCCGCGTCGCCAAGCGCTCCGGTAAGGACATCTGATGACCGAGACGACTCTCACGGCTCCGGCGCTCCCGCGCCTGAAGTCCAAGTACAACGACGAGATCCGCACCGCTCTGTTCGAGCAGTTCGGTCACGAGAACATCAACCAGGTCGCACGCCTGGTCAAGGTCGTCGTGAACATGGGCGTCGGCGAGGCCGCCAAGGACTCCAAGCTCATCGAGGGCGCGATCCGCGACCTGACCCAGATCACGGGCCAGAAGCCGCAGGTCACCAAGGCTCGCAAGTCGATCGCCCAGTTCAAGCTGCGCGAGGGTATGCCCATCGGCGCCCACGTCACGCTGCGTGGCGACCGTGCCTGGGAGTTCCTGGACCGCCTGCTCTCCACGGCGCTGCCGCGCATCCGTGACTTCCGCGGCCTCTCGCCGCAGCAGTTCGACGGTCACGGCAACTACACCTTCGGCCTCGTGGAGCAGTCCGTGTTCCACGAGATCGACCAGGACAAGATCGACCGGGTCCGCGGGATGGACATCACGGTCGTCACGACGGCCGACACCGACGACGAGGGTCGCGCTTTCCTCAAGCTCCTCGGCTTCCCGTTCAAGGAGATCTGACCATGGCGAAGACTGCCCTCAAGAACAAGGCTGCTGCCAAGCCGAAGTTCGCGGTGCGTGGCTACACGCGCTGCCAGCGTTGCGGCCGGCCCCACTCGGTGTACCGCAAGTTCGGCCTGTGCCGGATCTGCGTGCGCGAGATGGCCCACCGTGGCGAGCTCCCCGGCGTGACCAAGAGCAGCTGGTAACCCAAGCAACACGAACGTCGGTAGGTCCAGCCCCTTCGGGGGCGGGATACCCCGGCGAGGAAGGGCGGAAGCCCCATGACCATGACCGACCCCATCGCAGACCTGCTCACGCGGCTGCGTAACGCGAACTCGGCTCACCACGACACCGTGCTGATCCCGTTCTCGAAGCTGAAGTCGCACATCGCGGAGATCCTCCAGGCGGAGGGCTACATCGCGGGCTGGAAGGTTGAGGACGCCGTCGTCGGCAAGAACCTCATCATCGAGCTCAAGTACGGCCCCAACCGCGAGCGTGCGCTCGCCGGCGTCAAGCGCGTGTCCAAGCCGGGCCTGCGCGTGTACGCCAAGTCCACCAACCTGCCCAAGGTGCTCGGCGGCCTCGGCGTGGCGATCCTGTCCACGTCCTCCGGTCTCCTCACCGACAAGCAGGCCGCCAAGAAGGGCGTGGGTGGGGAAGTCCTCGCCTACGTCTGGTAAGTCCGAGACGGAAAGGAGCTAGCCATGTCCCGAATCGGCAGAGTCCCCGTCCCGGTCCCCACCGGCGTGGATGTCGACATCAACGGTGCCGTCGTGACGGTCAAGGGCCCCAAGGGCACCCTGACGCACACGGTCGCCGCCCCCATCGAGGTCGTGCGCGACGAGGCAGGCGCCCTTGTGGTCACCCGCCCCGACGACGAGCGCGCCTCGCGCTCGCTGCACGGCCTCACCCGCACGCTGCTGGCGAACCTCGTCATCGGTGTGACGGATGGCTACGTCAAGAAGCTCGAGATCGTCGGTACCGGTTACCGCGTGACGGCCAAGGGCGAGGACCTCGAGTTCGCGCTCGGCTTCAGCCACCCGGTCACGGTCAACCCGCCGGCGGGCATCACCTTCGTCGTCGAGGCGCCCACGCGCTTCTCGGTGCAGGGCATCGACAAGCAGCAGGTCGGCGAGGTCGCCGCGAACATCCGCAAGATCCGCAAGCCCGAGCCGTACAAGGGCAAGGGCGTCCGGTACGCGGGCGAGAACGTGCGCCGCAAGGTCGGAAAGGCCGGTAAGTAACCATGGCTCTCAAGATCCTCGGCAAGGGCAAGCGTGTTGCCCGCCAGCGTCGTCACCTCCGCCTTCGCAAGAAGGTCGCGGGCTCGGCTGCGCGTCCCCGCCTCGTCGTGACCCGGTCCGCCCGGCACATCACGGCGCAGGTCGTGGACGACGGCATCGGCCAGACCCTCGTCTCCGCGTCGACCCTCGAGGCCGACCTGCGTGGGTCGAACGACGACAAGACTGCCAAGGCCCGCAAGGTCGGCGAGCTCATCGCCGAGCGTGCGAAGGCTGCCGGCCTTGACGCTGTGGTCTTCGACCGCGGCGGCAACAAGTACCACGGCCGTGTCGCCGCGGTGGCTGACGGCGCCCGCGAGGGTGGGCTGAAGCTGTGACGACCACGACCTTCCAGACGAAGAAGAGGACAATCTGATGGCTGCTCCTCAGCGCAGCAACACCGGCGCGCCTGCGGGCGGCGCCGGGGCCGGTGGCGGCGGTGACCGTCGTGACGGCGGTCGCGGCCGTGACGGCGGCGGCGGTCGCGGACGCGACGCCGCAGAGAAGAGCGCGTTCCTCGAGCGCGTCGTGACGATCAACCGCGTGGCCAAGGTCGTCAAGGGTGGCCGCCGCTTCAGCTTCACCGCGCTCGTCGTGGTCGGCGACGGCGACGGCACCGTGGGTGTCGGCTACGGGAAGGCCAAGGAGGTGCCCGCGGCGATCGCCAAGGGCGTCGAGGAGGCCAAGAAGAACTTCTTCAAGGTCCCGCGCATCCAGGGCACCATCCCGCACCCCATCCAGGGTGAGGCCGCTGCCGGTGTCGTCTTCCTGCGTCCGGCCTCGCCGGGTACCGGTGTGATCGCCGGTGGACCGGTGCGCGCCGTGCTCGAGTGCGCCGGCATCCACGACGTCCTGAGCAAGTCGCTCGGTTCGTCGAACGCGATCAACATCGTGCACGCCACGGTCGCGGCCCTCAAGGGTCTCGAGCGTCCCGAGGCCGTGGCTGCGCGCCGCGGGCTCCCGGTCGAGCACGTCGTCCCGGCCGCCCTCCTCCGTGCCCAGGCTGCCGGCCTGGCCGCAGCGGCGGGCTCGAAGGCAGGTGCGTGATGGCTCGACTCAAGGTGACCCAGACGCGCTCTGGCATCGGCGGCAAGCAGAACCAGCGCGACACCCTGCGCACCCTCGGCCTCAAGCGGATCGGCGACGTCGTCGTCAAGGAGGACCGTCCTGAGATCCGCGGCATGGTCAAGACGGTGACGCACCTTGTCGCGGTCGAAGAGGTGGAGTGACCATGGCTGACGAGAAGAACGAGAAGACGGAGGCCGAGGTGACTGCCCCCAAGGCGGCTGCCAAGAAGGCCCCCGCGAAGAAGGCCGACACGGAGTCCGCTCCGAAGGCGAAGGCTGCCAAGGCCGACAAGGCCGAGGCGACGACCGAGGCTGCACCGAAGGCGAAGGCCCCCAAGGCCGAGCCCAAGGCTGCTGCGCCGAAGAAGACGGTCTCCGCCGCGGCGGCGAAGGCGGCCGAGGCCGCTGCGCAGCCCGGCAACGGCGGCACGCTCAAGGTGCACCACCTCCGTCCGGCCCCGGGCGCCAAGACCGCCAAGACCCGCGTGGGTCGTGGCGAGGCGTCCAAGGGCAAGACGGCCGGTCGTGGCACCAAGGGCACCAAGGCCCGCTACCAGGTGCCGACGCGCTTCGAGGGTGGGCAGATGCCTCTGCACATGCGCCTCCCGAAGCTGCGCGGCTTCAAGAACCCGTTCCGCGTCGAGTACCAGGTGGTCAACCTGGACAAGCTCTCGGCGCTGTACCCGAACGGTGGCGACGTGACGGTCGCCGACCTCGTGGCGAAGGGCGCGGTCCGCAAGGGCCAGCCCGTCAAGGTGCTCGGCACCGGCGAGCTCACGGTCAAGGTCTCCGTCGCGGTCGACGCCTACTCGGCGTCCGCGAAGGACGCGATCGTGGCTGCCGGCGGAAGCGTCGCGCAGGACTGATCGAAGGTCGGGACCGGTGGGGTCAGTAGTTCCCCACCGGTCCCGTTCCCATATGTTCTTCAGCATCAGTTAGGGTGCCCCGGTGCTTGCGACGTAACGCAGGCGGCACGGCCGGAAAGACCCGGTCGTACGAGACGCGGCTCCGGCCGCTCAGGAGGACAGGTGCTCAGCGCATTCGTGCGGGCGTTCCGAACGCCCGACCTGCGGCGCAAGCTGCTCTTCACCATCGGGATCATGGTGATCTTCCGCATCGGCTCGTTCCTGCCGACGCCGGGAGTCTCCTACCCGAACGTGCAGACGTGTATCGAGCAGTCCCAGGGCAACGACCTGCTGGGGCTCGTGAACCTGTTCAGCGGTGGCGCGCTTCTGCAGCTCTCGGTGTTCGCGCTCGGGATCATGCCGTACATCACGGCCAGCATCATCGTGCAGCTGCTCCGGGTGGTCATCCCTCGGTTCGAGGAGCTCCACAAGGAGGGCCAGTCCGGCACCGCGAAGCTCACGCAGTACACGCGGTACCTGACCATCGGCCTGGCGGTCCTGCAGTCGACGACGATCATCACGGTCGCGCGCAGCGGTCAGCTGTTCAGCGGCTGCTCCGTCGACGTGATCCCCAACGACAGCTGGTACGTGCTCCTGATCATGGTCATCACCATGACCGCCGGCACCGGCCTGATCATGTGGCTCGGCGAGCTCATCACGGAGCGCGGCGTCGGCAACGGCATGTCGCTCCTCATCTTCACGTCGATCGCCGCAAGCTTCCCGACCGCCCTGTGGTCGATCGCCGGTGGCGACAACGGCATCTCGAAGTTCATCGTTGTGATGGCGATCATCGTCCTGGTCATCGCGCTCGTCGTGTTCGTCGAGCAGTCCCAGCGGCGCATCCCGGTGCAGTACGCGAAGCGCATGGTCGGTCGCCGCATGTACGGCGGCTCGAGCACCTACATCCCGATCAAGATCAACATGGCCGGCGTGATCCCGATCATCTTCGCGTCGTCGCTGCTCGCCGTCCCCGGGCTCCTCGCCCAGTTCGGTGACCCGACGGCCGGGTGGGTCCAGTGGATCCAGCGCTACCTGGCGCAGAGCAGCGCACCGCTGCACCTCGCCCTGTACGTCATCCTCATCATCTTCTTCTGCTACTTCTACACGGCGATCACGTTCAACCCGGACGAGGTCGCGGACAACATGAAGAAGTACGGCGGGTTCATCCCCGGCATCCGTGCGGGTCGCCCGACGGCCGAGTACCTGGACTACGTGATCTCCCGGATCACGGCGCCCGGCTCGATCTACCTGGCCATCGTCGCCCTCATCCCGACGATCGCGTTCATCGTGCTCGGCGTGGGTCAGAACATCCCGTTCGGCGGCTCGTCGATCCTCATCGTGGTCGGCGTCGGGCTCGAGACCGTCAAGCAGATCGAGTCCCAGTTGCAGCAGCGGCACTACGAAGGGTTCCTGCGGTGAGCACGCGCCTCGTCCTGCTCGGTCCTCCGGGAGCGGGCAAGGGAACCCAGGCCGCTCGGCTCGCCGAGCGCCTGGGCGTGCCGGCGATCTCGACCGGCGACATCTTCCGCGCCAACATCAAGGGCGGCACGCCGCTCGGCAAGACGGTGCAGGAGTACACGTCGCGCGGCGCGCTGGTCCCCGACTCCGTGACCAACGAGATGGTGCGCGACCGGCTCGCGCAGGACGACGTCGCGGACGGATTCCTGCTCGACGGGTACCCGCGCAACGTCGCCCAGGTCGCCGAGCTCGACACGATCCTCGCGGACGCCGGGCTGACGCTCGACCTCGCGGTCGAGATCACCGCGGACCCCGAGGTCGTCGTGGGCCGGCTGCTCAAGCGCGCCGAGATCGAGGGCCGCGAGGACGACACCGAGGACGTGGTCCGCCACCGCCTCGACGTCTACGCGCAGGAGACCGCGCCGATCGCGCGGGTGTACGCCGACCGCGGCCTGCTCGCGCAGGTGGACGGCATCGGCGACGTCGACGACGTCACCGAGCGCCTGGTCGCGGCGATCGGCGCCCCGACCGGGGTCTGACCGGCTCATGTTCGGTCGCGAGCGGATCGAGTACAAGACGCCCGAGCAGGTGCTGCTCATGCGGCGGGCGGGTCTCGTCGTCGCCGATGCCCTGGCGGCGGTCCGGGAGCGGGCGGTCGCCGGGGTCAGCACGGCGGAGCTCGACGCGATCGCGTCCGCCGTCATCGAGGCGGCGGGTGCCCTGCCCTCGTTCCTCGACTATGAGGGCTACCCGGCGCGGATCTGCGTCTCGGTGAACGACGAGGTCGTGCACGGCATCCCGGGATCCCGTGTCCTGGAACCGGGTGACGTCGTCTCGATCGACTGCGGCGCGATCGTCGACGGCTGGCACGGCGACTCCGCGATCACCGTCGTGCTCGATGGAGCGGACCCCGAGGACATCGCGCTGGCGGAGACGACCGAGCGGGCGATGTGGGCAGGCATCGCCGCCCTGGCGAGCGCCGAGCGGCTGGGCGCCGTGGGGGAGGCCGTCGAGGACGTCGTCGACGCCGCCGAGGCCGCCGGGCTGAACGGCGGCGTGCGCTACGGCCTGGTCGAGGACTACGTCGGGCACGGCATCGGCACCGCGATGCACCAGCCTCCCGACGTGCCGAACTTCCGTCGGCGCGACCGAGGACCCCGGGTGCGACCCGGTCTGTGCGTGGCCGTCGAGCCGATGGTGGTCCGCGGAGGGCAGTCCACCCAGGTGCTCGAGGACGACTGGACCGTCGTGACCGACGACGGGTCGCGCGCGTCCCACTGGGAGCACACGGTGGCGATCCTCGAGGACGGCATCTGGGTGCTCACCGCACCCGACGGTGGCGCCGCGGAGCTCGCGCGGCTCGGGGTCACGGTCGTACCGCTCGCCTGAGTTACCGGTGAGTACGACCATCTAGGTGAACCTGCGTCCAGTTATCCACAAATCCGCTGTGAACTGGCAGAACGCACGCCGACTGACCGGATTGTCCGATACGGTCCTGCCCGGCGGTGAACGATCCGCCACGGGCGCCCCGGGGCCCGCGCGGCACGTTCCGCGCGGTGGAGGGTGGGTGCTCGCCTCCGGCAGGCACGTGGTCAGCGCGCGCCTGCACCGAAGCGATGGGTGGCTCATGCAGCGCAGTGTTCGTCCTTTCCTGATCCCCGAACTCCCTCTTGGCCGGCACGCGCGGCGGATCGGCGCCGCGGTGGGCGTCGCGGCACTCCTTCTTGCCGTCGGCGCGGGGCCGGCCCTGGCGCACGGCGACCGCGGTGGACGTGGCGGCCAGCACTGGTCGCAGCAGAACCGGCAGACGACGACCTTGCCGACGACCCAGCCGCAGGCGACGGGTGCCTACGTGTACGTCAAGAACGACGCGCTCGAGCCCGCGTCGTGGGAGAACTCGACACAGCAATACCTCGTGGCGACGTGGCCGGGCGCGTCCTATCGCGACCTGACCTTCGACGAGGTCCGCGCAGCGGTCCCGGCGGGCGTGGCGGTCTGCGGGACGGGCTGGGCAGTGCAGGAGGACCAGGTGAACGGGACCGAGGCCGTCTTCACCGATCACAAGGCGCCGTCGTACCCGAACGACTACATCGGTTGGGGACCCATCTTCGCGGCGCAGCACTCGGAGCTGTCGGCCATGGTGACCGTCCCGGCGTGCGGCGTGGTCGCGCCGGCCGAGCCGACGCCGACGCTCTCGGCCACCCCGACGCCGACCCCGACCGTGTCGACGACCCCGACGCCGACAGCCACGCAGGTGGCGGCCCCGACGCCGACCGCGACCCCGACGGCCGAGGTCGGTCCCACGTCGAACCCGAGCCCGACCGCCACCGAGACCCGCTCCGCGGAGGCCGTCGCGGCGGCGGTCGCCTCGCCGAGCCCGAGCGAGTCGTTCTACTCAGAGGTGCTGGCCGCGGGCGGCGACGGCTCGGCGGTCCTGGCAGCAACCGGCTCGTCCGTCGGCCCCGTCGTGCTGGCCGGCGCCGTCCTGGTGCTCGCCGGTGCCGCGTTGCTGGTGCTGCGTCGACGCCGCGCCGCCTGACGCGCGACCCGCGGGGTCGTCTCCTCGCGAGACGACCCTGCGGGCCGTGTGGCCGAGGCCACGCCCGGCCCATGCAGGACCGGTTTCGTCCTCTGGTCCAGATGGCGTAAGATCGTCCGTTGGGTGTGCGCCCGGTTCTCGCAGATGACACTGGTCAGGCTGCGGGGACGCATGGCGCACTGTCCCCGCACGTAATTCCCACGTAGGCCCCACCGCGACCGACGCCACCCCCTCGCGGGGTGGGATCGGCTGATGTGGGCTGATCCACACGACCGACAGTTAGCGGAGGATATGGCGAAGAAGGACGGTGTCATCGAGATCGAGGGCAGCGTCGTGGAGGCTCTGCCGAACGCGATGTTCCGCGTGGAGCTCACCAACGGCCACAAGGTTCTCGCCCACATCTCGGGCAAGATGCGACAGCACTACATCCGGATCCTCCCCGAGGACCGGGTGGTGGTCGAGCTGAGCCCGTACGACCTGTCCCGCGGCCGGATCGTCTACCGCTACAAGTAATCACCACTCGAACACGCCGTCATCCCTCGGGTACCCGAGAAAGAACGGCGGCGGAGGAACACGCGATGAAGGTCAAGCCCAGCGTCAAGAAGATCTGCGACAAGTGCAAGGTGATCCGCCGGCACGGTCGCGTCCAGGTGATCTGCGAGAACCTGCGCCACAAGCAGCGCCAGGGCTGATGCCCTGACGCCGGTCCGCTCGGACCAGCAGCTCGACCAGCACCACCGGTCCTCTCCGGAGGACCAGCAAGCGCACAGCCACTCCGGCGATCACTCGCCGGTGCACCCCCGGTCGGAGGCCGGGGCCCGCAGCACGCGGGAGGGCAGTGCGGCAGACCTCCGATGCAGTTCAGGAGCCACCAGGCACATGGCACGTCTTATCGGCGTCGACCTCCCCCGCGAGAAGCGGCTCGAGATCGCGCTCACCTACATCTACGGGGTCGGCCGTACCCGCGCCCAGGCAACTCTGGCCGCGACCGGCATCAGCCCGGACATCCGCGTGAAGGACCTCGGCGACGCCGAGCTCGTCGCGCTCCGCGACTACCTCGAGGGCAGCTACAAGCTCGAGGGTGACCTTCGCCGCGAGGTCGCTGCGGACATCCGCCGCAAGGTAGAGATCGGCTGCTACGAGGGCCTGCGCCACCGCCGTGGCCTTCCGGTGCGCGGTCAGCGCACCAAGACCAACGCGCGTACCCGCAAGGGCCCGAAGCGCACCGTGGCCGGCAAGAAGAAGGCCGGGCGCAAGTAGCCCTCCGCCCCGGGCGCCGCGCGCCAGGGCAAGCCGATCAGACCTCGAGAGAAGAAGAGAATGCCTCCTAAGACCCGTTCCGCCGTGCGCAAGCCGCGCCGCAAGGAGAAGAAGAACGTCTCCCACGGCCAGGCGCACATCAAGAGCACGTTCAACAACACGATCATCTCCATCACCGACCCGACCGGCGCCGTCATCGCGTCGGCCTCGTCGGGCCAGGTGGGCTTCAAGGGCTCGCGCAAGTCGACCCCCTTCGCGGCGCAGCTCGCCGCCGAGGCGGCCGCCCGTCGCGCCCAGGAGCACGGCATGAAGAAGGTCGACGTCTTCGTCAAGGGCCCCGGCTCCGGCCGTGAGACCGCGATCCGCTCGCTCCAGGCGACCGGCCTCGAGGTCGGCTCGATCCAGGACGTGACGCCCCAGGCGCACAACGGCTGCCGTCCGCCGAAGCGCCGCCGCGTCTGACGCTCGGCTCGACCGGGTCGGTGCGCGCCGCGAGGCACGCACCGACCCGGACAGAACTTGACGCCAGCCAGGTGGACCGAGACCAGGCTGGCCCGTAGTACTGCGCAGCGTCATATGGCGGACGCCCGCTGAGAGGAAACAACACCGTGCTGATTGCACAGCGCCCCACCCTGACCGAAGAGGTCATCTCGGAGAACCGGTCGCGGTTCTCCATCGAGCCGCTGGAGCCGGGCTTCGGCTACACGCTCGGCAACTCGCTCCGCCGGACGCTGCTGTCCTCCATCCCCGGTGCCGCCGTCACGTCCATCCGGATCGACGGCGTCCTGCACGAGTTCTCTACCGTGCCGGGCGTCAAGGAGGACGTCACCGAGATCATCCTCAACATCAAGCAGCTGGTCGTCTCCTCGGAGAACGACGAGCCCGTCGTGATGTACCTGCGCAAGCAGGGTGCGGGTGAGGTCAGCGCCGCGGACATCGTGCCGCCCGCCGGCGTCGAGGTGCACAACCCCGACCTGCACCTGGCCACGCTGAACGACAAGGGCAAGCTCGAGATCGAGCTGACCGTCGAGCGTGGGCGCGGGTACGTGTCGGCGAACCAGAACAAGTCGTTCGACGCCGAGATCGGCCGCATCCCGGTCGACTCGATCTACTCGCCGGTCCTCAAGGTGACCTACAAGGTCGAGGCGACGCGTGTCGAGCAGCGCACGGACTTCGACAAGCTCGTCGTCGACGTCGAGACCAAGTCGGCCATCGGCCCGCGCGACGCGCTGGCATCCGCCGGCAAGACGCTGGTCGAGCTCTTCGGGCTGGCCCGTGAGCTCAACGTCGAGGCTGAGGGCATCGAGATCGGCCCGTCGCCGACCGACGCTGCGCTCGCCGCGGACCTCGCTCTGCCGATCGAGGACCTGCAGCTCACGATCCGCTCCTACAACTGCCTCAAGCGTGAGGGCATCCACTCCGTGGGTGAGCTCGTCGCACGCTCCGAGGCCGACCTCCTGGACATCCGCAACTTCGGTGCGAAGTCCATCACCGAGGTCAAGGAGAAGCTTGCCGAGCTGGGCCTGACGCTCAAGGACAGCCCGCTCGACTTCGACCCGTCCGCCGCTGGCGCCTACTACGGCGACGACGAGGGCGACTTCGTCGAGGACGAGCAGTACTGACGCCGGGGAAGTAGACGGGCCGCCGCACGGCGGCCCGTCTAGCAGCCCATCACTGGAACTCAAGGAGTAAAAACCATGCCTACGCCCACCAAGGGTCCCCGGCTCGGTGGCGGACCGGCTCACGAGCGGCTGATCCTCGCGAACCTCGCGACGTCGCTGTTCGAGCACAAGCGCATCACGACGACCGAGACGAAGGCCAAGCGCCTGCGACCGCTCGCCGAGCGCCTGATCACGTTCGCCAAGCGTGGTGACCTGCACGCCCGCCGCCGCGTGATGACCGTCGTCAAGGACAAGTCCGTCGTCCACGTGCTGTTCACCGAGATCGCCCCGGCCGTCGCCGAGCGTCAGGGTGGCTACACGCGCATCACCAAGATCGGCCCCCGCAAGGGCGACAACGCCCCGATGGCCGTCATCGAGCTCGTTCTCGAGCCGCTCTCCCCGAAGCAGGCCGTCGTCAAGGAGGCCACCAAGGCCGCCTCGAAGGCCGCGCCGAAGGAGAAGAAGGCCGACAAGGTCGAGGACAAGCCCGTCGAGGACGTCGTCGTCGAGGACGCCCCCGTCGAGGACGCGCCCGTCGAGGACGCGCCCGTCGAGACCGAGGGCGACGCCGACAAGGCGTGACCTGACAGCTCCATCGAGAAGGCCCGGGACCGCGTGGTCCCGGGCCTTCTTGCGTCCCGGCGCGGCTCGCTGCGAGCGCGCCTAGAGTCGATGGCATGACCCTACCGGTCGTCCTGGTGCACGGGCTGCGGACGTCCCGCACGATGTGGCGGGCGCAGCTCGAGGCGCTGGAGCGCGTGGGTCGGCGGGCCGTGGCGGTGGACCTGCCCGCGCACGGCACGCGGGTCGGCGAGCCCTTCACGCTGGACGCCGCCGTCGACACCGTCGCCGAGGCGATCGACGACGTCGGTGGGGAGGCATTCGTCGTCGGGCTCTCGCTGGGTGGGTACGTCGCGATCCGGCACGCCGCACGCGTCCCCGGTCAGGTCGCCGGCGTGCTGGCGGCGTCGTGCTCGACCCAGCCGCACCGGGTGCTGCTCACGGGCTGGGCCGTCGGCGCGCACGGCATCGCCCGGCTGCCGGACCGCGGCGCATGGCTGAACCAGTTCTTCGTCGACCTCGCCCTGCCACCCGAGGGTGCGCGCGACGTCGGAGCCGGCGGGTTCGCGCTGGACGCCACGAACGAGGTGCTGCGCGAGATGACGGTGGCGACGCCGTTGGCGGACCTGGCCCGGATCGAGGCGCCGGTCTGGCTGGTCAACGGGGCGTTCGACCACTTCCGCGGCGAGGAGCGGCGGTTCCTGGCCGCGTGCCAGGACGGCCGGCTCGTGGTCGTGCCCCGGGCGACGCACCTGGTGAGCCTGGTGCAGCCGGCGCGGTTCACGCGGGTGCTGCTGGAGGCGGTGGACGAGGTCGACGCGCGCCCTCGGGTCGCGGCGCAGTAGCTCAGACGCCCAGCGACCACGCCCGGACGCCCCCGACGATGCCCGCCTGGTTGGGCACGACGACGACGTCGTCGCCGAGCCGCGCCAGCGTGGTCGCGGTGACCTGGCGCGCGTTCCCGCCGCCGAGATAGAGCCGGTCCCAGATGAACACGGGCCGGAAGCCATCCACGACGCGCCGGACGCGCCGCGACCAGAGCGCATCGCCCAGCCGCGCCCGCTCCACCTGGCCGATGTACGCGTCGTAGGTGGTGCCCCAGCGCACCGGCGCGTGGGAGAGCTCGAGATGCGGGGCGAGCACGCCGCCGTCGAACAGCGCGGTGCCCAGCCCGGTGCCGAGCGTGAGCACCAGCTCGATGCCGGTGCCCGAGATGACGCCGGCGCCGTGCACCTCGGCGTCGTTGAGCACGAGCGTCGGCAGACCGAGCCGCGCCTCGACGGCCGCGCGGATGTCGCACCCGGACCACAGGGCGACAAGGCTCGGGTCGATGGTCGTGCGCGGACCGGCGCGGGTGACGTAGTGCGGGGTCGCGACGACGACGCCGTGCCGGATCATCCCGGGCATCCCGACGGTGGCGCGCTGGGCCGGGGGCAGGCCGGCGGCGATGTCGGCGATGGTGGCGACGAGGCGCTCGGGCGGCAGCGGATACGGCGTCGGCACCCGGATCGCAGGGGCGTGCAGCGTGCCGGCCGCGTCGAGCACGGACGCCTTGATGCCGCCGCCGCCGCAGTCGACGGCGAGCGTGAACGGGTCGGAGCCGGTGCTGGGCACGGGCCCACGGTAGCGAGCGAACCGACGCCCCGGAGCCGACTACCGTGTTCCCCCGTGAGCGAGAGCGTGGAGGAGCCCGCCGTCCGGCTGCGGCTCGACCTGGCGTACGACGGCACCCACTTCGCCGGCTGGGCCCTCCAGCCGGGGCTGAGGACCGTCCAGGGGGTCCTGGAGGCCGCCCTGGCGACCGTGCTGCGAACCGACGGTCCGCCGCGGGTCACGGTCGCGGGGCGGACGGACTCGGGAGTGCACGCGCGGGGCCAGGTGGCCCACGTCGACATCCCTGCGGGGCTCCTGGCGGCCTCGCGCGGTCGGACGGAGCGGTCGATCGAGGAGGCGCTCCTCGGGCGTCTCGGCGGCGTGCTGCCCACCGACCTCGTGCTGCACGCCCTCACGCGCGCGCCCGACGGGTTCGACGCGCGGTTCTCGGCCCTGCGTCGCCGCTACACGTACCGGATCTGCGACGACGCCGCCCGCCGTGACCCGTTGTCCCGGGCGCACGTGCTGTGGCACCGGCGCGCTCTGGACGTCGACTCGATGGCCGCCGCCGCGCGCCCGCTCGTCGGCCGCCACGACTTCGCGTCGTACTGCAAGCCGCGCGAGGGTGCCACCACGATCCGCACGCTGGAAGCGTTCGCCTGGTCGCGGCCGGTCGACGGGCCGGACGCGGGCCTCGTCGTCGCCACCGTCCAGGCGGACGCGTTCTGCCACTCGATGGTGCGCTCGCTCGTCGGCGCGAGCCTCGCCGTGGGGGAGGGGCGCAGCGGCGCCGGCTGGCCGGCCGAGCTCCTCGCGCGCCGTCGTCGGGATGCCGGGGTGCACGTCGTCGCGGCCCGCGGGCTCACGCTGGAGGAGGTGGGCTACCCGTCGGACGACCAGCTGGCGGCCCGGGCGGCGCAGACGCGCGCGCGCCGAGCGGCCGAGGACCTCCAGCACGCGGGTCCCGGCTGCTGCGGCTGACCCGCAGGACTCAGTTCTCGAGCATCGACGGTCGGACTGGCCTTGCGCTGCGCTCCGGGTCAGTCCTCGACGTCGTCGCGGTAGCGCCGGTCGTCGACGTACTCCTCCTCGATGAGGTGGACTGCGGCCTCCTCGGCGCTCGCGGCGCCGCCCGAGATGCCGGCGTCGATGGCGAAGCCGTCGGTCCCGCCCGCCTCGACGGCGTCGTCGTCCTCGATCAGCCGACCGGCGCGGAACTCCTCGCGGTCGGGCCGCGGCCGGGCCTCCCAGACCTCGGGCTCCTCCTGCCCGATCCGCTGGTCGATGGTCTCGCGGTGCGACTCTTCCCACGGCGTCTCGCCGTAGTGGTTCGAGCGGGGCCGGGTGGGCACCGTGTAGCCCTCGTCGAGCAGGTCCTCGACGCCGCGGTCGAGCAGCGTGTCCTCGCTGGACAGCTGGTCGGTGTCGCCCTCGCTGTCGAGCTCGGGATCGGGACTGGTGCCGGAGGTGTCGTCAGTCATGCCCCGACCTTCGCACCGCGCGCGCGTCGACGCCAGGTGTGGGCGGCCCGACACGCAATGCGATGGGCCACACGTGTGGCGCCGGGGAAGATGGAGGCATGGGTCATCTCGACATCGGCGGCATCGGGTACGTGCTCTCCGACGGGCGTCCGCTCCTCGACGACATCACGTTCCGCGTGGGCGACGGCGCGCGCGTCGCCCTGGTGGGCCCGAACGGTGCGGGCAAGACGACGCTGCTGCGGATCGTCGCCGGTGACGAGCAGCCGCACTCCGGGTCCGTGGGGCGCAGCGGCGGGCTCGGGATCATGCGCCAGGACATCGGCAGGATCCACGACGACCGCTCGATCCGGGACCTGCTGGCCTCGCTGGCCGCGCCGGCCGTCCGCGACGCCGCGGTCGAGCTCGCCGCGGCCGAGGTGGGGATCATGGAGGTAGACGACGAGCCCGCGCAGATGCGGTACGCGCAGGCGCTCGTCGACTGGGCCGACGTCGGGGGCTACGAGGCCGAGGCGGGCTGGGACCGGGTCACCGACGCCGTGCTGTCCATCCCGTTCGAGCAGGCGCAGCACCGCGAGGTGCGCACGCTGTCGGGCGGCGAGCAGAAGCGGCTGGTGCTCGAGGCCCTGCTGCGCGGACCCGACGAGGTGCTGCTGCTCGACGAGCCCGACAACGCGCTGGACGTGCCGACGAAGCGCTGGCTCGAGGACAAGCTGCGGGCGTCGAACAAGACGGTGCTCTTCGTGAGCCACGACCGGGAGATGCTCGCACGCGTCGCGACGCAGGTGGCGACCCTCGAGCCCGGCGTGATGGGGGCGGCGGTCTGGGTGCACGGCGGCGGCTTCGCGACGTACCACCAGGCGCGGGAGGACCGGCGCTCGCGGCTCGAGGAGCTGCTGCGGCGGTGGGAGGAGGAGCACGCGAAGCTCAAAGAGCTCGTGCTGACCCTCAAGACGAAGGCCGCGTTCAACGACGGTCTCGCGTCGCGCTACTCGGCGGCCCAGACGCGGCTGCGCAAGTTCGAGGAGGCGGGCCCGCCGACCCTCCTGGCCCGCGAGCAGAACGTCCGGGTGCGGCTTCGGGGTGGCCGGACCGCCAAGCGCGCGGTCGTCGCGACGGGTCTCGAGCTGACCGGGCTGATGAAGCCGTTCGACCTCGAGGTCTGGTTCGGCGAGCGCGTCGCCGTGCTCGGGTCGAACGGCTCGGGCAAGTCGCACTTCCTGCGGCTGCTCGCGGCCGGCGGCAGCGACCCCGGCCCGGAGCACGCACCCGCCGACGACCTCCCCGTCGCGCCGGTCAACCACACCGGCCGCGTCGTCCTCGGTCCGCGGGTGCGGCCGGGCTGGTTCGCGCAGAACCACGGGCATCCCGAGCTCGTCGGCCGCACGCTGCTCGAGATCCTGCACCGCGGCGAGGGCCACCGTTCGGGGCTCGGGCGCGAGCAGGCCAGCAAGGCGCTCGACCGCTACGAGCTGGTCGGCGCCGCGGAGCAGCGGTACGAGACGCTGTCCGGCGGCCAGCAGGCCCGCCTCCAGATCCTGCTGCTCGAGCTCGGGGGAGCGACCCTGCTGCTGCTCGACGAGCCGACCGACAACCTCGACCTGCACTCGGCCGAGGCCCTCGAGACCGGCCTGGCCGCGTTCGAGGGCACGGTGCTGGCCGTCACCCACGACCGCTGGTTCACGCGCACGTTCGACCGGTACCTCGTGTTCGGCGCGGACGGCGAGGTGGTCGAGACGCCCGAGCCGGTGTGGGACGCCGCGCGCGTGGACCGGGTGCGCTAGTCAGAGCACGAGCGCGACCGCCAGCGTCGCCATCACCACCGCGATGACCAGGTCGAGCACCTGCCAGGCGCGGGGCCTCGCGAACACGGGCCGCAGGTACGCCGCGCCGTACCCGAGCGCGGTGAACCACACGACGCTCGCGGTCACGGCACCGACGCCGAACACCCAGGCGCCCGGGTCGTGCTGGTGCGCGAGCGACCCCAGCAGGACGACGGTGTCCAGGTAGACGTGCGGGTTGAGGAACGTCAAGGCGAGGCAGGTCGACAGGACCGCCCCTAGCGCGGCCGGCCCCTCGGCGGCGGGGTCGAGGCGGGCCGGGTGCCGGGCGCGCAGCGCGGCGCCGACGGCGAGGACGAGCAGGAACACCGCACCGGCGTACTTCGTGACCGTGAGCACCGTGGGGTGCGACGTGACGAGCACGCCGACGCCCGCGATGCCCGCCGCGACGAGCAGGGCGTCCGCCGCGGCGCAGATGGCGACGACGGGCAGGACATGCTCGCGCCGAATGCCCTGGCGCAGCACGAAGGCGTTCTGGGCGCCGATGGCGACGATGAGCGACAGGGCGGTGAGAAAGCCCGAGAGGGCGACGGCGGGCACGACGACGACGCTAGGCGAGCAGCGTAGGTGAAGACCAGTTCATGTTCCTCATGAACCATTAGGATCATTCATGTGGCATTCGATGCGGATCAGCTGAGCGCCCTCGCGGCCGTGGTGCACGAGGGCAGCTTCGACGCGGCCGCCGCCCGGCTGCACGTGACGCCGTCGGCGGTCAGCCAGCGGATCAAGGCGCTCGAGCAGCAGGTGGGTCGCGTGCTGGTGCTGCGCACGCGTCCGTGCAGGCCCACCCAGGACGGCGAGGTGCTGGTGCGGCTGGCGGGGCAGGTGGAGCTGCTCGGTCGGGACGCCCTGGGTCAGCTGGTCCCGGCGCCGGGCGGCCCGCGCGGGGCGCGGTCGTCGGCCGCGACGCGGCGGCTCCCGGTGGCCGTGAACGACGACTCGATGTCGACCTGGTTCCCCGCGGCGGTGGCCGACCTGCCCGCGGACGTCCTGCTCGATCTGCGGCGCGAGGACCAGGAACTGTCCGCTGACCTGCTGCGGGACGGCACCGTGATGGCGGCGGTGACCGCCGACCCGCGCGCGGTCCAGGGCTGCCGGGTCCGCCGTCTGGGGGCCATGCGCTACCTGGCGGTCGCGGCGCCCGGGCAGCGGGACCGCTGGTTCGCCGACGGGCTGGGGGCCGAGGCGTTCGCCGCGGCGCCCCTGCTGGCGTTCAACCGGGAGGACGGCCTGCAGGAGCGCTTCGTGGCGTCCGTCGTCGGCCGGCGCACCGTGACGCCGCTCGTGCACTTCGTGCCGTCGCAGTCGGCGTTCGTCGGGCTGGTCGAGGCCGGGCTCGGGTGGGGGATGGTGCCGGAGGTGGCCGCGGCGGAGCGCATCGCCGCGGGTGCTCTGGTGGAGGTCCGGGCCGGCAAGCACCTCGACGTGCCCCTGTACTGGCAGCACTGGGCCCTGCGCACCCCCACGCTCGACGACCTCACGGAGAGGGTGGTCCGGGCCGCCGCAGGCGCGCTGCGGCCGGTGCCGCGGCACGGCCCGCCGGGCGCTGCTTGACGCGTTTTGACCCCCCGGCGGGGCGGCGGCTACCCTGGTGAGTCGTTGTGCGTCCCCGTTCCGGCGGCTGCTCGTGCCCTCTCAGCACGCAGCACCGAGCCAGAACGGCAGGGCTGGTGCGTTCCCGCTCGCCGCCCGGATGCCGACGAAGCATTCATCGGCGGACCCGCACCCTGCGTGGTCTCGCCGCGACAAGACTCGCAACGAAACGAAGGCTGACGACCGTGCGTACGTACACCCCGAAGCCCGGCGACGTCGAGCGGAACTGGTACGTCATCGACGCGACCGATGTCGTCCTGGGCCGCCTGGCCACTCATGTGGCCACGTTGCTGCGCGGCAAGCACAAGGCGACTTTCGCTCCTCACGTCGACGGCGGTGACTTTGTCATCGTCATCAACGCGGAGAAGATCGCACTGACCGGCAACAAGCGCGAGAACAAGCTCGCGTACCGCCACTCGGGTTACCCGGGTGGCCTCCGCGCCGTGGCCTACTCCGACCTCCTGGAGAAGCACCCCGAGCGCGCGATCGAGAAGGCTGTCCGCGGCATGCTCCCCAAGAGCTCGCTCGCGCGTCAGCAGCTCACCAAGCTCAAGGTCTACGCCGGTGCCGAGCACCCGCACGCGGCGCAGCAGCCGAAGCCCTTCGAGATCACCCAGGTCTCTCAGCAGGCGTGAGCCGGCTGAGTACAGAGAACAAGGACGCGAGGACACCAGTGGCAGAGACCACGGTCGACATCGACCTCGAGGGCGATGACACCCCCACCAGCTACACCTCCGAGACGGCTGCCCCCACGGGCCGCGGTCAGAGCATCACGGCCCCGGCGAACGCGCTGGGCCGCCGCAAGGAGGCCATCGCGCGCGTGCGCCTGGTCCCCGGCACCGGCCAGTGGAAGGTCAACGGGCGCACGCTCGAGGACTACTTCCCCAACAAGGTGCACCAGCAGCTCGTGAACTCCCCGTTCAAGCTGGTCGACGTCGAGGGTCGCTTCGACGTCGTCGCCCGCATCACCGGTGGTGGCGTGAGCGGCCAGGCCGGCGCGCTGCGCCTGGGCATCGCCCGTGCGCTGAACGCGATCGACGAGGAGCACAACCGCCCGGCCCTGAAGAAGGCCGGCTTCCTGACCCGCGACGCCCGCGTCGTGGAGCGCAAGAAGGCCGGTCTCAAGAAGGCCCGCAAGGCTCCGCAGTACTCGAAGCGCTGATCTT
The DNA here is from genome assembly GCF_056406355.1 of Cellulomonas sp. P1_C4. Taxonomy (NCBI): domain Bacteria; kingdom Bacillati; phylum Actinomycetota; class Actinomycetes; order Micrococcales; family Cellulomonadaceae; genus Cellulomonas; species Cellulomonas sp. P1_C4. Next base: position 82,338 of record NZ_JBFUAI010000019.1, read on the forward strand.
CGCGCTTCGGCCCGATGGCCCCGCCGGTCTTGCGACCAGCGGGGCCATCGGCATGTCTGCCACCATCGACCTGTTCGCGCGCGAGGGGCTGCGCAAGGCGCCCCACGACGAAGGAGTCTGACCATGGGCCGACTGTTCGGCACCGACGGCGTGCGTGGGCTCGCCAACCGGGACGTGACCGCAGAGCTCGCGCTCGACCTCTCGGTCGCGGCAGCGCACGTGCTCGGCTCGCTCGGCCAGTTCGAGGGCCATCGCCCGCGCGCGATCGTCGGCCGTGACTCGCGGGCGTCGGGCGAGTTCCTCGCCGCCGCCGTCTCCGCGGGTCTCGCCTCCGCCGGCGTGGACGTCAACAACGTCGGCGTCCTGCCGACCCCGGCGGTCGCGTACCTCACCGCGGAGCTCGGCGTCGACATCGGGGTCGTGCTCTCCGCGTCGCACAACCCGATGCCCGACAACGGCATCAAGTTCCTCGCCAAGGGCGGGCACAAGCTCGACGACGAGCTCGAGGCCGCCATCGAGGCGCGCATGGGGGAGAGCTGGCAGCGGCCCCTCGGCGGCGACGTCGGCCGCATCCGGGTCGACACCGGGCGCGCGGGCGAGCAGTACGTCGAGCACCTCGTCGGCACCATCGACGTGCCGCTGACCGGTCTGCGGATCGCGGTCGACTGCGCGAACGGCGCCGCGAGCGACGTCGGCCCGGCCGCGCTGCGAGAGGCCGGTGCCGACGTCGTCGTCATCAACGCCTCGCCCGACGGGCGGAACATCAACGAGCTCTGCGGGTCCACGCACCCCGAGCAGCTGCAGGCCGCGGTCGTGGCCTCGGGCGCGGACCTGGGCGTCGCGTTCGACGGCGACGCCGACCGGTGCCTGGCCGTCGACGCCGCGGGCGTGCTGGTGGACGGCGACCAGATCATGGGCATCCTTGCGCTCGCGATGCGAGACCGCGGCGCCCTCGTCGACAACACCCTGGTCACCACGGTGATGAGCAATCTCGGGCTGAAGCTCGCGATGCGGGACGCCGGCATCGCGACCATCGACACCGCCGTCGGCGACCGGTACGTGCTCGAGGCGATGCGCGCGGGCGGGTTCTCGCTCGGCGGCGAGCAGTCTGGGCACATCATCATGGCCGCGCACGCGACGACGGGTGACGGCGTGCTGACCGCGCTCCAGCTCGCCGCCCGGGTTGCCGCCACGGGCATCCCGATCGCGCAGCTGGCCGGCGTGGTGAACCGCCTGCCGCAGATCCTGGTCAACGTGCCCGGCGTCGACAAGCGTCGCGCCGACACCGACCGTCCCCTGCTCGACGCCGTCCGCGCCGCGGAGGCCGGGCTGGGCGACACCGGGCGGGTGCTGCTGCGGTCGTCCGGCACGGAGGACCTCGTCCGCGTCATGGTCGAGGCTGGCACCCAGTCCGAGGCGGACCGCGTGGCGCACGAGCTGGCCGACGTCGTCCTGCAGCGGCTGGCGCTCTAGTGCCGTCCGGGCCGCAGTGGGAGCAGGCGCTGCGTGACGTCGCGCTGTGGATCATCGAGGCCGGGACCCGGACGCCCGAGAGCGTCGCGCCGATCGTCCAGGCCGGCCATCCGGCTCTGCGCTCCGTCGCGACGCCCTACGACGCCCAGCTCTCCGACGACGAGCTCGCCGCCCTCGTGGGCGTGATGCACCGGACGATGCGGGCTGCGCCGGGCGTCGGCCTGGCCGCTCCGCAGCTCGGGCTGCCCCTGGCCCTCGCCGTGCTCGAGGACCCGGGGACGGTCTCGGACGAGCACGCCGAGGTCCGGGAGCGCGGCGCGCTGCCGTTCCGGGTGCTCGTCAACCCGCGGTACACGGCCGTCGGCGCGGAGCGCGTCGCGTTCTACGAGGGGTGCCTCAGCGTCGTCGGGTACCAGGCCGTGGTCGCGCGTGCGCGGCAGGTGCACCTGGTCGCGCTGGACGAGCGGGGCGAGGCGGTCGACGAGGTCGTCAGCGGGTGGTCGGCACGGATCGTCCAGCACGAGGTCGACCACCTCGGCGGCACCCTGTACCTCGATCGCGCCGAGCTCCGCTCGCTGGCCGCCTCGGACGAGTTCGGCGCAAGGTGGGCCGCCGAACCCAGCCCGACCTCCGCCGCCCGAGCGCTGGGCTTCCCCCTGCCCTGAGCGCGCGTCGTGGGTCGGAGCGGGGTCCGACTCCGGGATGATTCGGGGCTGCACCAGGGATGAACCGGGGGGCACCCCTATGTCTTCCGACCCCCGTGCCGACTTACCGTGGAACCAGAACATCGGGGCACCCGCCCGCGGTGCACGACGCAGGAGGATGTCACGTGATCGAGGAGTGGGCGCTCGCCCTCGTCGGTTCGCCGTGGATCTTCGTCGTGCTGTACCTGTTCGCCACGATCGACGGGTTCTTCCCGCCGGTCCCCAGCGAGTCCATCGTCATCGCCCTCTCGGCGATCGCGATGTCGCAGGGCTCGCCCAACATCGGGTTCGTGATGCTCGTCGCCGCCGCCGGAGCGTGGACCGGCGACCAGATCGCGTACCAGATCGGCACCAAGGTCAAGGTGCGCGACCTGCGGGTCCTGCGGTCCCCACGGGGCCAGGCCGCTGTCGACTGGGCGGAGAACGCGCTCGCCAACCGCGGCGCGGCCTTCATCATCGCCGCGCGCTACATCCCGATCGGTCGGGTCGCGGTCAACATGACCGCCGGCGCGGTCGCGTACAGCCGGCGCCGGTTCATGGGGCTGACGGCGATCGCCGCGGTGACCTGGGCCTGCTACTCCGCGGTGATCGGCATCGGTGCCGGCGCCTGGCTCCACGACCACACGCTGGTGGCGGTGGGCGTGGGCGTCGTCGGCGGCCTGGCCATCGGTGTGGTGATCGACTGGATCCTGCGCCACCTGACCCGCCACCGCGCCGGCGAGCAGGCCGGGCCGGCGCTCCGGGTGGCCGACGCCGGCGACGTCCCGCGGCCGGAGACCGTCCCCCCGGTCACGGGACGCTCACGATCCGACCCCGCCGCCTAACGATCCGGCATCACCCCGTCATTTCCCCCATGACTGTGCTTACTCTCTGACCGTGTCGACGTCGCGGTCGGCGCTCCCGTGCCTGTCGACACCCCCGGGGGTGCGCTTCGGCATGGGGCGGTGCGACAGGGGGCGAGATGGGCGAGCGTGCGCGGTGGGGCGTCGGCCTCGCGCTGCCCGCGGCCTTGGTGCTGGGCCTCGCGGCCTGCAGCGCGCCCGAGAGCGCACAGGACGCCCCGACTGCCATCGTCGCCGCGACCGCCGACTGCCTGGCGGCGCAGGTGCTCGCCGACCTCCAGCTCGCGTCCGCCGGTGAGCCCGAGGAGGAGAGCAGCCCCCGCCCCGACGCGCCCGAGGTGGGGCGCGTGCCGGACGGGTTCCACCCCGTGAGCGTCGTCGTCTGCACCCCGGGTGGCACGCTGCACGACTCCTCGGGCACCTGGACCGCGCTGACGGCAAGCCGACGGGAGGGCGACCTCGACGCGCTCGTCGTCGCCCTGCGGCGGCCGTCGGCGGAGCAGGGGGGCACCTGCAGCACGGCGTCCGTGATCCCTCCCGCGCTCTGGCTGGTCGACGACCTGGGCCACGCGATCCGACCGTCGTGGCCCACCGACCGGTGCGGTGGACCGCAGGAGGCGGTGTCGACGGCGCTCGACGCGCTGGAGGAGACGGACAGCGAGCAGTACCCCGTCCGGCTGCTGCAGGCGGCCGAGGCGAGCCCCGGCCGCTGAGCCCTACAGCTTGCGGAGCCGGACGCGCTCGACGGAGTGGTCGCGGCCCTTGGTCAGCACGAGGGTGGCGCGGCTGCGCGTCGGGAGGATGTTCTGCACCAGGTTGGGCTCGTTGATCGAGTCCCAGATCCGCTCCGCGCGCTCGACGGCCTGGTCGTCGGTGAGGGCGGCGAACCGGTGGAAGAACGACTCGGGCCGCGCGAACGCCGTCTGTCGGAGGGCCAGGAACCGGTCCACGTACCAGCGGCGGACGTCGCTGGTCCGGGCATCGACGTAGATCGAGAAGTCGAAGAAGTCGCTCACCGCGAGGTTCGACGTTCCCTCCGCGGTGGGGCGGGCCGGCTGGAGAACGTTCAGGCCCTCGACGATCAGCACGTCCGGGCGGTTCACCACGACCTCGCGGCCCGGGAGGATGTCGTAGGTGAGGTGGTCGTACACCGGGACGCGGACCTCGGGGCGGCCGGCCTTGACCTTGGACACGAACCGCAGCAGGGCGCGGCGGTCGTAGGACTCGGGGAAGCCCTTGCGGTCCATCAGCCCGCGGCGTTCGAGCTCGGCGTTCGGGTAGAGGAAGCCGTCCGTCGTGACCAGCTGGACCCGGGGGGTCGCCGGCCAGCGCGCGAGGAGCTCGCGCAGCAGGCGGGCGGTGGTGGACTTGCCGACCGCGACCGACCCCGCCACCCCGATGACGAACGGGGTCCCGCCGACGTCCTCGCGCAGGAACGTGCTCGACGCCGCGTGCAGCCCGCGGGTCGCCTCGATGTGGAGGTCGAGCAGCCGCGAGATCGGTCGGTAGATGGCGTCGACCTCGGCCAGGTCGATGGGGTCGCCCAGGCCGGCGAGGCGTTCGACGTCGGCGTCGGTGAGCGGCAGCGGGGTGGAGGCGGAGAGCCTCGTCCAGGCGTCGCGGTCCAGGTCGACGTAGGGCGTGGCCGGGGTCAGCGACGGTGGCACGGGGACGATTGTGCCCGAGGTCGGCCACGGGGACCGACCGGGCGCCCCGGTAGACTCCCCGCCATGTGTGGAATCGTCGGCTACGTCGGTAGCCAGGTAGCCAGCGACCGCCCCCTCGACGTCGTGCTGGAGGGTCTGCGGAGGCTGGAGTACCGGGGCTACGACTCGGCCGGCGTCGCGCTGGTCAGCCCGGACGGCCGGCTGGCCACCGCGAAGAAGGCCGGCAAGCTGGCCAACCTCGTCGAGGAGGTCGACCTGCACCCGCTGCCGGACTCGACGGCCGCGATCGGGCACACCCGCTGGGCGACGCACGGCGGCCCGACCGACGTCAACGCCCACCCGCACGTGGCCGGCAAGCTCGCCGTCATCCACAACGGCATCGTCGAGAACTTCGCCACCCTCAAGGCCGAGCTCGTGGCGGAGGGCGTCGAGTTCCTCTCGCAGACCGACACCGAGGTCGCCGCGCAGCTCATCGCGCGGGCGTACAAGGGCTCCGGGGACCTCACCGAGGCCATGACCGCGGTGGCGCGCACGCTGCACGGCACCTTCACGCTGCTGGCTGTGCACGAGGACGCGCCCGACACGGTCGTCGGCGCCCGGCACGACTCGCCGCTCGTCGTCGGCATCGGCGACGGGGAGAACTTCCTCGGCTCCGACGTCGCGGCGTTCATCTCGCACACGCGCGAGGCGCTGGAGCTGGGCCAGGACCAGGTGGTGACCATCACGCCGGACGCCGTCGCGGTGACGGACTTCGACGGTCGTCCCGCGCAGGCGCGCCGGTACACGGTCGACTGGGACGCGGCCGCCGCCGAGAAGGGTGGCTTCGCCTCGTTCATGGACAAGGAGATCCACGACCAGCCGCAGGCCGTCGCGGACACCCTGCTCGGCCGGACCGACGTCCGCGGGCGTCTGGTGCTCGACGAGGTCCGCATCGATGAGTCGGTGCTGCGCACCGTCGACAAGATCATCGTGGTCGCCTGCGGCACCGCGGCCTACGCCGGGCACGTCGCCAAGTACGCGATCGAGCACTGGTGCCGCATCCCCGTCGAGGTCGAGCTCGCGCACGAGTTCCGGTACCGCGACCCGGTGGTCGACGAGCGGACCCTGGTGGTCGCCGTCTCGCAGTCCGGCGAGACCATGGACACGCTCATGGCCGTGCGGCACGCGCGCGAGCAGGGCGCCAAGGTGCTCGCCCTGGTGAACACGCACGGCTCGACCATCCCGCGCGAGTCCGACGCCGTGCTCTACACGCACGCGGGCCCCGAGATCGCGGTCGCGTCCACCAAGGCGTTCCTGGCGCAGATCACCGCGGCCTACCTGCTGGGGCTCTACCTCGCGCAGCTGCGCGGCAACATGTACGCCGACGAGGTCGCCGCGATCCTCACGGAGCTGCGGGCGATGCCGGACAAGATCCAGCAGGTGCTCGACCGGTCCGACCGCGTGCGCGAGACCGCGCGGTCCATGGTGGACACGAAGTCCGTGCTGTTCCTCGGCCGGCACGTCGGGTTCCCCGTGGCGATGGAGGGTGCGCTCAAGCTCAAGGAGCTCGCGTACATCCACGCCGAGGGGTTCGCCGCCGGGGAGCTCAAGCACGGGCCGATCGCGCTCATCGACGAGGGGCAGCCGGTGTTCGTCATCGTGCCCTCCCCGCGCGGGCGGCACTCCCTGCACTCGAAGGTCGTCTCGAACATCCAGGAGATTCGCGCCCGCGGGGCCCGGACGCTGGTGATCGCCGAGGACGGCGACGAGGACGTGCTGGCCTACGCCGACGAGGTGTTCTTCGTCCCGCAGTCGCCCACGCTGCTCGCCCCGCTGCTCGCCGTCGTGCCGCTGCAGGTCTTCGCGTGCGAGCTGGCCACCGCGAAGGGCCTCGACGTGGACCAGCCGCGCAACCTCGCGAAGTCCGTCACGGTCGAGTGATCGTCGGGGTAGGCATCGACGTCGTCGACGTCGCCCGGTTCGTCGAGACGCTGCACCGGGTGCCGGCGCTGCGCGAGCGGCTGTTCACGCCCGAGGAGCGCGAGATGCCGGAGACCTCCCTCGCGGCGCGGTTCGCCGCGAAGGAGGCCATTGCCAAGGCCCTCGGTGCCCCCGGCGGCATGAGCTGGCAGGACGCGACCGTGCGCCGGGTGCTCGGTGCGCAGCCCGTGGTGGAGGTCGTCGGCACGGTGGCCGCCGCGGCGGCGGCGGCCGGCGTCGACCGGTTCCACCTGTCCATCTCCCACGACGCGGGCATCGCGTCGGCCGTGGTGGTCGCCGAGCGGGACTGAGGTCAGCGCAGCGCGGGGATGACCTCGTTCTCGAAGAGCTCGATGCCCGAGCGGTCGTAGGCGGCCTCGGCGAAGTACGTGATCGCGTAGGTCATGCCGAGCTTCTCGAGCGCCTGGAGCTTCTCGACGATCTGCTCCGGTGTGCCGACGAGGGGGCCGTTGCGGAAGTTCTCCGCCTCCTGGGCGGCCTTGGCGGGCACCGTGTTGCTGTAGTGCTCCTCGACCCAGGCGATCCGGTCGTCGACCTCGGCCTCGGTGGCGCCGATGACCACGTTGTAGTTGGACGAGCGCGTGATCTCCTCGAACGGGCGCCCGATGGCGTCGCAGTGGCCGCGCAGGACCTGCGACTTGTGGGCGAAGCCCTCGAGCGAGCCGTCGAAGTTGGTGTACGAGGCGTGCTCGGCCGCGATGCGCAGCGTCTTCTTCTCGCCGCCGCCCGCGATCCACAGCGGCGGGCCGTCCACCTGCAGGGGCAGGGGGGACAGCTGGGCACCGTTCACCTGGTAGTGCTCGCCGTCGAGCGTGGCCGTGCCGTTGGTCCACAGCTGCTTGAAGATCTGGACGCCCTCGTCGAGCATCGCGATCCGCGTCCCGGCGGACGGGAAGCCGTAGCCGAAGGCGAGCCACTCGTGCTCGTACCAGCCGGCCCCGATGCCCATCTCGACGCGGCCGCCCGAGATGATGTCGGCGGTCGCCGCGACCTTGGCCAGGTAGGCGGGGTTCCGGTACGCCATGCACGTGCACATCTGGCCCAGCCGGACCCGGCTGGTCGAGGCGGCGAACGCGTTGATCAGGCTCCACGCCTCGTGCGTGGCCTCGCCGTTGGGTTCCGGCACCGCGTGGAAGTGGTCGTAGACCCAGATCGAGTCGTAGGCGTCGCCCTGGTCGGCGTGCGTGGCCAGGCCGCTCATGGTCTGCCAGTGCTCGCGCGGGTCGATGCCGGTGAGGTCCTGCCGCCACCCCTGAGGGATGAAGAGTCCGAAGCGCATGACCGGCACGTTACCTGCGCGGCGGCGGCGGCGCTGGTTCGGTCGAATCGTTGCGGTCACGGGTGTGGGCATGTGCCCTACTCACCCGCCAGGATGGGAGGCGTGCTGCAGACCTGGACCTCCGCGCAGGTGCGTGCCGCCGAGCAGCCGTTGCTGGCGGCCGGTGAGCCGCTGATGGAGCGGGCCGCGTTCGCGCTGCACGTGCACGTGGCCCGCGCGCTGGAGGAGCTGCGGGGTGGGGTGGCGGGTTCACGCGTGGTGGTCCTGGCCGGGTCGGGCAACAACGGGGGCGATGCCCTCTACGCCGGTGCGCTGCTGGCCCGACGCGGCGTCGAGGTGCACGCGGTCCTCACCTCGGATCGCGCGCACGAGGGCGGGCTGGCGGCGGTGCGGGCGGCCGGCGGGCGGGTGCGAGGGCTCGACGACGACGCCGCCCCGCTCGCGGCCGGCGCGGACGTCGTGCTCGACGGGATCCTCGGCATCGGCGCCGACGGGTCGGGCCTGCGCGGTMGGGCGGGCGAGCTGGTCGAGGCGCTCCTGGCGCTCGGGCGGCCCTACGTGGTCGCGGTCGACGTCCCCTCGGGCCTCGGGGTCGACGACGGACGTCGGGACGGGACCGTGCTCGACGCCGACCTCACGGTGACCTTCGGTGCGCTCACGCCCGGGCTCCTGCTCGCGCCGCGCGCCGCGGGCCGGGTGGAGCTGGTCGACCTCCGGCTCGACCTCGCGGGCTCGCCTGCCGTGGTCCGGCTGGAGCCGTCGGACGTCGCCGCCCTGTGGCCCGTGCCCACCGCGGACAGCCACAAGTACACGCGCGGTGTCCTCGGCGTGGTCGCAGGTTCGCGTGCCTACCAGGGCGCCGCGGTGCTGACGACGAGCGCGGCCGTGCGGGCGGGCGTCGGGATGGTGCGGTACCTGGGCGACGTCGGCGACGTGGTCGTCGGGGCGCACCCGGAGGTCGTGGTCGGCAACGGCAAGGTTCAGGCCTGGGTGTTCGGGCCGGGCGTCTCGCCGGACGACGCCGGGCAGCGGCGGCGCATCGAGTACGCGTTCGAGCACGTGCTCTCGCGGGGGGAGGCCGCCGTGGTCGACGCCGGCGCGCTCGAGCTGCTGCCGCCCCACATCGGCCCGCACGCGGTGCTCACGCCCCACGCGGGGGAGCTGGCCCGGCTGCTGAGCCAGCGCGGCGAGCAGGTCGAACGGACCGACGTCGAGGCGGACCCGCTGCGCTGGGCCCGTCGGGCCCACGAGCTCACCGGCGCGACGGTGCTGCTCAAGGGGTCGGTGACGGTCGTCGCCGGGGCACAGGGGGCCGTGTACGCCCAGTCCGACGCCCCGGCGTGGCTCGCGACGGCGGGCGCCGGAGACGTGCTCGCGGGCTTGCTCGGTGCGCTGCTGGCCGGTCGGGTCGACGAGGTCCACGACGACCCGTCGCTCGCGGCCGCGCTCGCGGCGACGGCGGCGCTGGTCCACGGCCGCGCGGCGCGCCGGGCCAACCCCGGCGGTCCCATCG